>CAZLKW010000060.1:0-8938 GCA_964560215.1 uncultured Sediminibacterium sp.
ATGTATTATATTTATTGATGAGATTGATGCGATTGGTCGTGCTCGTGGAAAGAATGCCATGATGAGCAATGACGAACGTGAAAATACATTGAACCAATTACTCGTAGAGATGGATGGATTTGGTGGTGATACCGGTATTATAATATTAGCTGCAACCAATCGTCCTGATGTATTGGATAGCGCTTTATTAAGACCAGGAAGATTTGACCGTCAAATTTCTATTGATCGTCCTGATGTAAAAGGTAGAGAAGAAATTTTCAAAGTGCATTTAGGACCTATCAAGGTTTCTGAAAGTTTAGATATTCATAAGTTGGCCGAACAAACTCCAGGTTTTGCTGGTGCGGATATCGCGAATGTTTGTAACGAAGCTGCTTTGATTGCTGCACGTAAAGGAAAGTCTGGTGTAGAGATGAAAGATTTCCAAGACGCTATTGATAGAGTGATTGGTGGATTAGAGAAAAAGAATAAAATCATTTCTAAAGAAGAAAAAGAAGTAATTGCCTACCATGAAGCAGGTCATGCAATTTGCGGATGGTTCTTAGAGCATGCTTATCCTTTATTAAAAGTAACGATTGTGCCTAGAGGTACAGCTGCATTGGGTTATGCGCAGTATACACCAAAGGAACAATACTTATATACCATTGAGCAATTAACAGATCAAATGTGTATGACTTTAGGTGGACGTGCTGCAGAGCAAATTTTCTTTGGTAAAATTTCTACGGGCGCTTCTAATGATTTACAACAAATCACCAAAATGGCTTACTCTATGGTAACCACTTATGGTATGAACGAAAAAATTGGTAACGTAAGTTTTTACGATCCTTCTCAAGAAAATACTTTCCAAAAACCTTTTAGCGAAGAGACTGGAAAAATTATTGATGAAGAAGTGCGTAAGATGATTGACGCTGCTTACCATAGAACATTGGCTTTATTGCAAGAACGTAAAGCTGAAGTAGAGAAGTTAGCGCAAGCACTATTAACAAGAGAAGTATTACATAAGTCTGATGTGGAAGAATTAATTGGTGATCGTCCATTTGAGGAGAAAAAAATTCTTGAAGAAACAACCGTAACTGCAGATGCGAACGATCAGTTTGCTCCATCTGAAACAACTGTTGTTACGCCTGCAGATCAATCAGAAGATGTCATTGAAAATGCAAATGCAACCATTCAAGCTGCAGATGCAACAGATAATAACGAATAAGTTGTAAATGGAATCTCAAGGCGCAAGAAATAAGATATTGCAGAAAATAAAACAGGCGTTGAAGGAGCCTGTGCCTGTTCCATTTCCAGATCAAGTAATGGATACGCCCATCTTTATTCCAACCGAAAAAGAAATGGCGATAGAGTTTGCTCAAAAGTTCACAGAACTCTTGGGCAAATTTGTTTATTGTGCCGACGAACAAGAGTTAATTGCTCAGTTAAATGCGTTGATTATTACAAAAGGATGGAATAAAGTATATTCAAAGGAATCTGAATGGTTGGATAAAATGTTGACTTTTAAATTCGATCCAGTTACGACAGATGACTTGGGAGATTGCGATGCAGCAATTACATTATGCACACACTTAGTGGCAAGAACGGGTACGATAGTATTAAGTAGTAAAGAACTGAGTGGAAGGACTTCGAGCGTGTATGCGCCTATTCATATTTGTATTGCTTATGCAGATCAACTTGTTTATGATATTTCTGATAGCTTGGTAAAGTTCAAAGAAAATTTGGACAATCTCCCTTCTATGATAAGTTTTGCTACTGGACCAAGTAGAACTGCAGATATAGAAAAAACATTGGTTGTTGGAGTGCATGGTCCTAAAGAGGTATATTGTTTTTTAATCGATACGCCACTCCATTCGTAATTTTAATCAATTAACACTATTTCATGGTATTGGCTAACGATAAAAAAATTTATTTTCTTTCAGACTTTCATTTAGGTGCACCTAATGAAGTGGAGAGTCGAAAAAGAGAAGATCGTTTAGTACGATTCTTAAATGAAGCTCGAAAAGATGCCGGTGTTATTTTTATAGTAGGGGATATATTTGATTTCTGGTTTGAATATAAAACGGTGGTGCCAAAAGGTTTTGTTCGTTTATTAGGCACCCTTGCACAAATGTCTGACGAAGGCATTGCCTTGCATATATTTACAGGCAACCATGATTTATGGATGCAGGATTATCTAGCAAAAGAATTAAATGCGAAAGTTTATTTTGAACCAGCACAATTCACTTTCAATAACACACAATTTTTAATTGGCCACGGTGACGGATTAGGTCCTGGGGATAATGGTTATAAACGTTTAAAGAAAATATTTACAAATCCGGTTTGCCAATGGTTGTTTAGGTGGTTACATCCTGATGCAGGAATTCAATTGGCAAATTACTTTAGTCAAAAAAGCAGGGCTAAAACCGGTAACGCAGATGAAATATTTTTAGGCGAAGACAAAGAGTGGTTGATACTTTATACAAAAGAGAAAGCGAAGACAATGGCAGTGGATTATTTTGTATTTGGCCATCGTCACTATGCTATTGATTATAAGATCAATGAAAAAAGTCGGTATATCAATTTAGGAGATTGGATTCGTTTAAATACCTATGCCGTATTTGATGGAAGCAGCATGCAATTATTAACTTGGGAGAAAGCATAATTAAATGATGAATTTAGAACAACAAATATTAAGTAATTCTTTAAGAAGTTATTTGTTCATTGCAGGCATACTAGTAGTGACATTACTCATTAAAAGATTGATTTCTCGTTTTTTCGCAAGCTTAATCTATACATGGGTCGACAAAAAGAATCATTCAGATTTAAGGAAAAGCCATGTACATCGATTATTACTTCCAATTGAACAATTCTTATTATTCTTGGTTGCAATCATCGCATTGTATGAATTGAAGTTTCCTGTAGAATGGGATCTGAAATTATTTAAATTGAGTTTGCAGCAGTTCAATGAATCGGTCATCAAATTTATTTTCATTATTCTTTTGATTCGAGTTGCACTCCGTACTTTAGAATTCATCTCCATCATTTTAGAAAATAAAGCTCGATTAACCCAGGATCAATCAGATGATCAATTAGTCTTGTTCTTTAGAGACTTCTTTAAAGTCATTATTTATATCATTGGCATTTTAATGGTCTTGAGGTATGTATTCAATGAAAGCATTGGAAACTTAGTTACGAGCTTAAGTATCGTTGGTGCTGCTGTTGCCTTATCAACAAGAGAAAGTTTAGAAAATATTATTGCATCCTTCATTATCTTTTTTGATAAACCTTTCACGATTGGCGACCTTGTTAAAGTCAATGGATTTACAGGAACGATCGAGAAGATTGGATTAAGAAGCACTCGTATTCGTACGCAGGAAAAAACATATATCTCTGTACCAAACAAGCAAATGGTGGATTCTATTGTAGATAATATTTCATTAAGGTCGGAGCGAAAAATAGAAATGGATTTACAATTAAGTGTACAAACATCTGCACAAGCAATAGCCGATTTTGCAAATCATATGCGTGAAATTGTTAAATCACAAAATGGCGTAAATAGTTGTAGTGTTTTTGTGGCTGAGTCAGGTAAACAATTTCATGCACTGCATATAGATTGTTTAATTACGATAGGCGTTGATGTGGAAGAATTTCAAATGATTAGAGAGCGTTTAAATCTTGCTGCCATTGAATATGCGAACGCGCATCAAATTCAATTTTCAGAAAAAGGATAAATTATAAACTCGCCTTTAGCGAAACTAGAAAGTTTCTGATATCTTTTAGATTCGTTAATAAGGACAAATCTTTATTAGCTTTTTCTTTATTATTTTTTAGATAAGTTTTCGCGCCATCAATGGAATACTTCTTCTCTCTAAGTAAATAATAAATCTGTTTTAGAAATTCGATATCCTGTGCACGAAACAATCTATCTCCTTTTCTTGTTTTTCGTGGTTGTAATTGTTTGAATTCTTTTTCCCAATAACGAATTAATGAGGTGTTTACATTAAACCATCCTGCCACTTCTCCAATTGGGTAGTATAATTTTTTTGTTAAAGCAGTTGCATCTGGCACATTGATCTTATCAATCTCTTGATCCATGTCCGCAAATGCTTTTCTCCCTCTTTTATGTAAAATATTTCTATTTACATAAGCCATAGGTGTTCTTGATACAGAAGGTAATGCAGCATCTTCTTGCGCTACTATATTTACAGGAGAAGATTTTTGTACTGGCTCAGAAACAATTTCATCATAAGGTGTTTCTTCTTGGTAAGCAGGCTTTCGGTATTGCGGTAAGGATTTCTTTTGTTTAACGCTTTTGGCTTGTTTGGGCGCAGCAATATGAACAGGAGCACTTGTCTCCATGCCAAATAAATCTAATTGCTTTAACGGTTCTGCCATTTACCAAAGGTAGGGCACAATTTAGTGGAACAAAGCCCTGTAAATGATTGGTGGATAAATTGTTAAGTATGCATTAATTTTGCTTATGCGCATTTTTATCCAACTTGACGATTTGTATCTATCTAATCCTAATGTATTGGAACCCTTGTTATTAGACCTTATAGCAATGGCAGCGCCTGACCAATTAAATGAGCTAGAACTGACTTGTAAACTATATATAGTCTCTAGCCTTTCCAATCCTTCCTCTGATTTATCTGCAGAATGGATCCAGCCTAATCAAGTGACCCAATTGGTTGTAGATTCGAATTCATCTATTTTGATCCACTTTGGCCCAGTGGCCGATTGGGGTAAAAAAATAAAATCCTTTTTCATTCCTTTATTCATACCCCATTTAGATAGCAAGATGGGATGGTTAAAAACAAAACTTGAAAATAAAAGATTCAATAAAACACTACATGCAGCATCTCAAGTATTGGCATTAGATGAGTGGCATGCAATCCATAGACCTGCAACAAAAAGAGTTGCCATTGAAAATGCGCCATTGCCTAGTTTTGAGTGGTCTCAATTGGCGCCAGTGAGGTCTGCCTTAACGGATGGAAATCAATACCTGCTTGCTTTTGTGGATGTTGAAGATATTATTCCTATTGTAAAAGCATTTTCGGTTTTTAAAAAATGGCAATTGAGTACCATGTCACTTGTCTTTGTTTTGGAGTCAGAAACCGATAGGCAAAAAGCGGCTAGTTTATTGCTTGGGTATAAATATAGGGATGCAGTGGAATTGGTTACAGTCATTGATTTTAAATTAGAATGGATTGCGGCATCCTACCTTACTATTTTTAGTATCATGAATAGTCATCGTTTCCAATTCTTGACTTATTCTATGCGTTATCAGATCCCATTTTTATTACATAAGAAGGCAAATAGCAACGCATTTATTTTGCCAGATATGGCTGCAGCTGGCGAATACTTTGATTTTATGGCCCCTGATGTTTTAGCAAACCATTTTAAGCTTTACTATAAAGACGAAATGTATCGTGCTGCCAAGGGTGTGGAGGTACAGAAAGCAATTCAAACTGAAATAAGCCGTTTTAAGGAAAAGGCTGCTATCAAATGGCCAAGGGACTTGATTTTGACCCCCCAAAATCACTAATATTATTGTATTTTTGTGACTCAATTTTTAAGTTATGCATGAGTCTTCAATTCAGGTAAAAATTCAATTGGACGAACAAAAAATTCCTCAATCTATTGATTGGTCGGCTACAGATAGTACCGCACAGGAAGCACAGGCTGCAAGGGCCATGATGTTGACCTTTTGGGATCCAACAGATAAAACAGCCTTACGCATAGATCTTTGGACCAAGGATATGATGGTAGATGAGATGGCAGATTTCTTTTACCAAAATTTAATGGGCATGGGCGACACTTATTTAAGAGCAACACAAGACAAAGCATTAGCAGAAGATTTTAAAACTTTTGCGAAATCCTTTTACAATAAATTTAGAGCAAGTCAAATAGAACAAGGCGCGAAATAATTACGCCACACAATTAAATTTAAAATTATGAGTTTAGAATTAGATGTCATGTCTTTGATGAAAGACGCGATGAAAAATAAAGATGAAGCATTGTTAAGGGGTCTTCGCGCAATTAAAGCAGAAATTATCAAAGCAAAAACTGAACCAGGTGCAAATGGTGTAATTTCAGAAGATGCGGAAATGAAATTATTGCAAAAGTTAGTGAAACAAAGAAAAGACTCATTGACAATTTTTCAAGAACAAAATCGTGCAGATTTAGCACAAAAAGAAGCGGAAGAAATTGCAGTGATCGAAAAATTCTTACCAGCTCAAATGTCCGAAGACGAAGTAAAAGCCGCTATAGACCTAATTATTAAAGAAGTGGGTGCTGCAGGTCCACAGGATTTAGGAAAAGTTATGGGCGTCGCTTCAAAGCAATTAGCTGGAAAAGCAGATGGTAAATTAATTGCTACTGTTGCTAAAAACGCATTGACGAAGGAATGAATTGGTTAGACTTATTAGCAGGTACTGTTTTGATTATTGCATTTTTGCAGGGGTATCGTAATGGCTTCATAAAAGCCCTTATCTCTTTTTTCTCTTTATTGATTGGTGTAGTCCTTGCATTTCAATTTGCTGGATTTGTAGCTGGCTTGTTAAAGGAGTACACAAAAATCACATCCTATTGGCTTCCATTTATTTCCTTTTTATTGGTTTTATTGGTGGTGATGATTGGACTAAGATGGCTCACCAGAATTCTTCAGCAAACTGCCGATTGGTTAATGCTAGGTTGGTTGAATAAAATACTTGGAATGGTGCTTTATACATTCATTTATGGCACTATGTTAAGTTCTTTTATCTACTTTATGAACCTTTTAGGTGTGGTGGAAAAATCGAAAATGGATAGTTCTATTAGTTTTAGTTACCTGGCAAATTGGTGGCCCTATTTTATGGCAAAATTGAGTGAATGGCTGCCATTTATTAAACAAACTTTGGGGCAGTTTTCTGCTCAAATGCAGGAAAAGGTATTATAAGTGCATTTAATTTGAATTAAGTATCTTTATAGCAACCACTTAATTGTTAAAAATTTATGGAATACGAAATACAGAAAGAGGGCAAATTCGAATATGTTGAAGTAGGAACTGGGGAGCCCTTGATGCTTCTGCATGGTCTGTTTGGCGCACTCAGTAATTTCTCCGACCTTATAGAAAAATTCCGACATACTCATAAAGTGGTCGTGCCTTTATTGCCTTTATTTGATCTTGATCTTTTACATACAAGTGTAAACGGTTTAGCAAAATATGTACAACAGTTTATTGACCATAAAGGGTATGATCAAATCCATTTATTAGGTAACTCATTAGGCGGACATGTTGGTTTAGTATATATTTTAAAGCATCCAGAAAAAATTAAAACCTTAACACTTACTGGAAGTAGTGGATTGTTTGAAAACGCGATGGGAGATTCCTATCCAAAAAGAGGAGACTACGAATATATTAAAGCAAAAACAGCTGCAACATTTTATGATCCAGCTGTCGCAACAAAGGAATTAGTTGATGAGGTTTTTGAAATCACAAACAGTAGAATTAAAGTGATTAAAATTATTGCATTGGCTAAAAGTGCAATAAGACACAACCTTGGAGAAGAACTTGGACAAATTAAAGCACCAACGCTTTTAATTTGGGGTAAAAACGACAATGTTACACCGCCATTTGTGGGAGAAGAATTCCATAAATTAATTCCAAATAGTGAATTGGCATTTATAGATAAATGTGGACACGCGCCAATGATGGAAGTGCCAAATGAATTCAACGATATCTTAGAAAAGTTTTTAAAAGCAAACGCTTAATTTAAAACATGTTAGCTGCTTCAATTACTGCAAAAGGATTTCCCTTACTTCATTTAGAAGACAAGGTGAGCTTTGCCTTGCAGTGTATGGAAGATTTTGATTTACAAGAATTAGCTGTCGTTAAAGACGATTATTTTTTAGGCCTAGTACAAAAAGCAGATTTATTAGATGCAGATGATTCTGCGACATTGATGGTTTTATCCGAGCAGCTTAAAAAAATTATGATTGCAGATACGGCACATTTTTTAACTGCCTTAGATTTATTCTCTAAACATCAATTAAGCATCCTGCCGGTTTTGAATGAACAACAAGAATGCATTGGAATGATTCCTCAAAAAAGCTTGAATGATGCATTGGCAAAATTTTTAGGCGTTGAGTTCCCGGGTGCTATTTTAGTATTATCTGTTGCGCCCTATCAATATTCATTAGCGGAGATGTCAAGATTGGTTGAGTCTAATAATGCTCAAATCCTCCAATTGAATAGTTATTACGATGAAAAGAATGGTGCAATGATCATTACTTTAAAAATCAATAAAGACGAAGCCCAAGCAATCATTGCTACTTTTCAACGTTACGATTATCAACTGGTACAATATTTTGGCAAGACACCATTGCACAATGATATTGAAGCACATTACCACCATTTAATGAATTATTTAGATGTTTAAATCTATTGGCTTCAAATGCCTATTTTTTTCTTTACTATGCATTAGTCAATTAGGTTATGCGCAAGTTAGAATTACTGACATTGAAATAAAGGGTAATAAAAAAACAAGAGATTATATCATTAAGAGAGAGCTTCCTTATAAAGTTGGAGATGTGCTTTCTAAAGATTCATTGTCCTTGCTTAATACTATTGCACAGCAACAATTATTTAATACAGCGCTATTTTTAGAAACAAGCGTAAGTACAACCCCACTAGATACTACAAGTGTAAAAATTAATATTCAATTAAAAGAGCGTTGGTATTTTTTTCCGCTACCTTATTTTAGATGGGTAGATAGAAACTTTAGTCAATGGTGGAATGAGCAAAATAGAAGCCTGGATAGGGTAAACTATGGAATTAATCTTAGACAGGGCAACGTGACCGGCAACAATGATAAATTAACAGTTGGCTATATCACCGGCTATACCCATCAAGCTTCAGTTAGGTATCAAATGCCTTTCATCGACAAGCAATTAAAATACGGACTTGGATTAGGATGGGCGC
>CAZLKW010000061.1:0-7062 GCA_964560215.1 uncultured Sediminibacterium sp.
AGAATCTGCCTTTTTTTGTAAACCAACAAGCACAATCTGCGTGTTTGTATTATTAATGTTTAGATAAAACCTTTTTACTGCATCAATTAATCTTTCATTAAAGAGCTTAGAAAATTTTTCATCTTTACTTACCACATTAACTTGTATAATTGAACCTTTTTTATTCAATTTTTGAATAGTTAGATGGTTTTTAATAATCTTTTCATGAATCTTACCTAATAAACTATCCTTAACCCTATCTGGATTTTTATTATAATCATAGTCATAGAAATGATCGATGATTGGCTTTTCTCTTAAAATAACCGTATGTAAAAAAGATGGATACATTTTCATGTATTGATCGGCCAGGGATATTTTGTTAACCGTTTCCTTGTCGTCATATAGGCTTAACAAAACATGATCTATAATTGGTCTGGTTTTAAAAATATCATAAATATTGTCTCCAGAAAAAATACTATTAGATTGTCCACCTATAGAACCAATATCTATCCCAAATTGAGAACCTAAACTTGCTAATCCTCCGACTTTAGAACTACCTCCCTCCATTAACACGAAAGAAGCACTTGCTTCATACTTTGATTTTTCTACAAAAAAATAAATAAATGAACTTATTATAGCAACAAGTATGATGAACAAATTTTGCTTCCCGAATGACTTATAAAAACTTATAAATTTTTTTATAAGTAAAAAAACATCAGATAGTTTTAAATTATTATTTTGGTCCATAATTATTTGTTTCTAGTAAAAAGATACCTTAATGAGCAATTAAATTGTGTGTTCGTCCTGTCGGTATCCGAAGGGCCATACAATCCTCCAGATCCTGTCTTTGTCCAAAGGTAATTATAAGATTCAGTTTTCTTTACTTCTGAGGAAAGAATGAAATTGCCAAATTTTAGCCTTGCATAAATTGTATAAGTAAAGTCAGACCAATATTTAAAATTTGGACCAGGATAGGTTAACCCGTTGAAATAGTTATAATAATAAAAATCTTTATTATGGCTTAAACGTTCCAATCCAAAGCCAATTTTATTATATCTTTTTACCCATGCCAAATGTAATGTTTGACCACTCCCTCCAGGACCCACATAAGAACCTAAAATTTGTGCCTTATTCGTATAGCCCTGTCTAACATAACCGTCTGTATACCAACTAGATTGTTTAGATAGCAACGAAGAGTTCCAAATCAAATTAGCCTGTGGCATTTTTAATTGCACCACTTCTATATTTAAAGAGATTGCACCATATTTATTGCTATTGGGTAATAAAAAAAGTTTTCTTATACCTCCTACATAGCCAGTTGCTACACTATCATAAAAAATATTGATTGGAGTTGCGCCTCTGTCATTACGGCCATATTCAATATAAATTTCTGCATGTTCTTTGGGCAATGCATATCTTAAAAAAACAGCACCAAGGGTTGGTCTTTTCTTGTTTTTTGAAAATTTAGTAAAATTAGTAAGTGGAGTTGCATAGTCTAATCCATTCATGTCTTTTTCATATATATAGGCCATATTGCTTATTCCTATAAATAAGTTTTTTGTCCACTTGGGATTTAAGGTCAATACCATACCAGTTATAAATCTACTACTTGTATCCTTTGGTATAGACCATTGAGCTGCATAGGGGTTGTCATTTTCGGAAGGTGCTAAAAAGCCATTAGTAAGTCTTCCTCCAATGAATTGGGTCTCGATTGAACCTATTGGAGTTTTTATTGGCTTATTAGATTCTACCGTGAAATGCAAAAAGCCTGGAGCATTATTCGTTAATACCAAAGAATAATGAATTCCTGGTCCCCACCATAAATTTTCATTTGAAACACCAACACTCAAATAGTTCGTGTGGTATTTTAAACTGGTTTGGCCAATGAAATTTTCTTCGCTTTTTTTTGTAAAATGCCTGTTGGGATTTTCAATTATATTTTCTGAGATTTCATAATAGCGTCTCCAAAAATTTCCAGGATTGCCATTTAAACTACCATCGAAATCTTTCGATAGCCCATCCACTGCAAAATTTTCGGCAATTACTTTTTCGGGCGCAAACTGTAAGGTAAATCTTCCCCATTGGAGGCCAATTTGGGCATTATAATAATTTTGCTTCCCAACAGAAGGATGCATAACCCCATCATTGAATCCAAGTGGCAAATTTGAATTTTCTTGTAAAATAGAAAAAGCAGATAAGTGTCTTAGTTTTACTTTTTTCCAGCTAAGTTGATTCGCATTAAATTCAATTGTACTTTTTCTAATCGTAAAAGAATTATCAGAATTAGTGGTGTCTAACAAAGACATTGTTCTGTTAACATCTGCTAATGCAATATTATTAAGGTTAACTTCTTGTGCTCCTAATAAAAAGAAGTTAAAAAAACATGCAATAGAAAATATTGCCTGTAAATATTTTTTTAATGGACTTACCATAAATAAGTCAAATTAAGTTGAGCAAATAAATTAAAATTTGATCCATTCATCCAGGCATAGTTCATAGAATTGATAAAATTCACCTCTGGCGTGATGACTAAATTTTTCCAATGTTTTTGTGCAATAAAGCCTACGCCAATATCCGTCCATCTTAAGGGCCTCAAACCCAACGACTCAAAAGGATAAGAACCATTTGCAGGTGTAGGTTGATGTTGCATGCGTTGTAATTGGATACCAATTTTAGATAAGCCCTTCAAAAGATTTACTTGTATTGTTTGAACATTATTTCCCATACCGGATCCAGCTCCTAATATTTGATTGTTATGATTGTATCCGCCATTGGGATATATATACCAATCCCCAGCTGTTCGGACTAAATAGTCTGTCGTTTGAGCAGTTTGTATAATTTCGGTATTCAATTCTAACCAACGATCCTTATTTAAAGGCATTAATTTTTTAAATCCCACAATATAACTTGCTGCATGTTCTGGATCAATCCAAAAATCTCTGAAATTATCTTTATGGTCGTTCCATCCGTATTCAAAATAAAATTCAGCATGAGACTTAGGAAAGAGCCATCTGGTATAAATACTAATCTGCTGATCTCTCTCAATTTGATCCTCATCTGTTCCGCCAACAGAGGACTTAAATATTTTAGAAAAAACTGGTAAGTATTTATCTACAAAACCATTTCCTTGTTTGTCTATATTGATTTCGGAGTATTGATACGCTCTATTAACTCCGACAAATAAATTTGGAAAAATTCTTGGTTGAAAAACAATGTTTAAGCCGTTAAAGATTCGTGGCTCCTTCCAATGAGCATATGGCTTTAAATTTAAATTTTCAAATGGCTGTGTAGGATCCTGTTCTAACCTGCCGGTCACTAATTGAAACTCCAAACTTCCTAAAAAACCTTTTATTGGTCGGGTAGTGTTAAATGTATAATGTGCAAAACCAGGGGCGTTATTACTCATAATGAGTGCCCCAAATTGACCTGGACCCCAGTAGATATTTTCATTTGAAATACCCAAAGAAACTGCACTAAAATTAAATCTTACACTGGATTGACCGACAAAGTTTTTTTCATATCTATCCTTTGTTTTAGTACCATACTCTGCACTAATATCATAAGCAGGATTCTCTGCATTGACATGCTCTGGAATAAATTGTACATGTAATGGGCCAAGCCTTGAATATACGCCAACCCTTGCTAGTGTTTGAATACCCTTAGCTTTAATCATACCCTCATCATTAAAACCAAATGGCTGAATAGAATTATATTGCGTTCTTATTTGAGCTAGAACAGGCTTAAATTCAAAATATTTATTCTTAATAAATTTTTTTGCAATCAAGCTTGAGTCTATGTTTGAGTAAAAGCTGTCTGTATTGTACTTTGAACTTAGAAAATTGGGTCTAGAGCTAAATGAAAGCTTGCTGTCCATCTTGCCCTGCAATTGTAAAATTCGAGCATATTGATCCGAAATGGTACCCACAGGAATAGATTGTGCATTTATATTTTGTATTATAAACAACATCAAAAAAAGTCCTAAAAATCTATTCAAATAAGTCTTCATTAATTATAATTGTATTACACTATCCGTTTTTGATTGTTTTAAAATTTACTAAATCTTAATCCAAAACTATATGGATATAAAGACTGGTTGGTTGGCATCTTGTCTAACATGTTTTGTAAAGAAGCAGTTCCAAAGAACTTTAACTTGTCAATTTTAATTTCAAATATTCCAGCCATACGCGTGTCTCGTAAACTAAAATCACTTTTATATTTCTCTTTTCCTAAACTGCTATTGATTTGTTTATTAATTGATTTATATAAATAACCAATAATAATACCACCACTAACACCAATGGTTTTGTTATTCTTTAATTTATAATCATAACCAAATTGTATTGGTGCAGATATATAAGTAGTCAAAAGCTTGTTTTTGTCATAAGTAGAATCACCCAAGAAGATCGTCATTGCCTCATCTTTTCTATAATTAATGGGATGCTCATATCTAAAATTAAACATCTCCATTCCAATACTATACTTTAAATATGTACCTGGATATTTGAATTTAAATTTTTGTTGAAAAATCCATAGGTTCAAATTGGTGGACTTTGAATTGTTCAACTGCATTTTCAATTTTGACATTGGAAGTCCTATTGCAGGCTGATACAAGGTTTTATTTTTATCGTATTTAGTTTCGTCGATATAATTTGCGAGACCGATATCAATTGCAAACCAATTCGTTTGAATTTGCTTGTCAACTTCAACAGGTTTTTGATTTTTTACAATTTTAAAGTTTTTTAATGAGCCCTCTTTAATTAAATCGTTCCAACTAGACGATTTTTTCTCATCCGATTTGATGACAAAAAATGAACCCATTTTCAAAGTGTCATTTTGGGCACTTAGCTTAGTTGTGACTAAAACAAAAAACAGTAAATAATAAAATAATTTCATAGGTTAAATTTTTCCTAAGCTTTTGAATACTTTGATATTGTAATATTTTTCATCTTCGAAGTCTTGCATATTATGAAGTTTCTGATAAAGTTCATTTACAATATCTTTCACAGTATATACTGGTGTAAAGCCCAATGTTAATTTCGCATGTTGAATGGACACTTTATAATTTCTAAAATCTTTAATGTCATTGATATGCACTTTAATTTCTTTATTGGTCAACCTTGTCATTTCTGTACCTACAACATCTCCAATTTGACCCAATGTATAATTGTCTGATGCAACATTGAATACACCTGAAATGTTATCTGGTGCTTGTATCGCTCTAATATAGGCCGTGCAAGCATCCTGTATATGAAATATTGGTCTCCAAATGGATGGATTATTTACTGTGATCTCATCATGAAGCATTGCATTTTTAAACATGGTGTTTACAACCAAGTCAAACCTCATTCTATCGCTATAACCACATACCGTTCCTTGTCTTAAAGAGATTACAGAGAACGTATTATCCGCTAATTGCATAACACCATTTTCTCCTTGCAATTTAGAAATGCCATAAGGATAAGAACATGTAGTAGGCGAAGACTCATCATATAGTTCGTCCACTGTGTAACCATATACAGAACATGAAGAGGCGTATATGAATCGCTTTACACCTGCTCTTTTACTTTCATAGGATAAATACGCAGGACAAGCTGCGTTTTGTATAAAGTTTTCGGAAGGACTAAATTCTGCCATTGGGTCGTTAGAAACACCCGCTAAAAAAATGACAACATCAAAATCAACTAGATCTTTATGTGTAACACTGAAAATATCTTTTTTGATTAATTTGATTTTTGGATCTAGATTATTTCCAAACCACAAATCATCTATGACAGTGATATCATAATCTAACTTTGTAAGTCGCTTACACAATTCGGTGCCTATATAGCCAGCACCTCCGGCTAATAATATTTTTTTCATTTAATCAAACTTGCTTTTATACAAACTAGTATTTAAAGAAGTATCCACTGGCATTTTAACAGTCATATCCTTTATACTAATTTGATCTACTTCTGTTGCTCCTAAGCCCAATGCATATTCATATACACTTTTTCGATCTGCTCCAATATGTATTACACCTTTGAAATCGGAATTTGCTATTTTTTTTATTTTCTCAGCAATTTTTGATGCTGGTTCTCTTGATGTAAACTGATCTACAAAAGCAGCCTTGTATGGAAACAAATCTGGGCCAAATGACAATCTAATGATAACAAAATTATCAAGCATATGTACTGCAGCCTCACCGCCCAATTTTGACCAAGCATATTTATTCTGTGGCAATAACTCATCTGTTTCCGAGTAATTACCTGTATTGCCAGAGAATACATAATCAGTGGAGATATAAATTAACTTGATATTACGCTGAAAACATATTGAACTTAATATTGCCGTACCAATAATATTTGTTTGTATCGCTTCGTCTACTTTTTCGTTCACTTTAGGTGGAGAAACAAGTGCTCCACAATGAATAATTGCATGAACCTCATTGTGCTTATCCAAAAATTCATTGATTACCGATGCATTCGTAAAATCAAAATTATCACGGGTACCGCATAAGGCATTGTCCATTATGTTTATTAAAGCCGATCCTAATTTACCGGCACCCCCTGTGATTAATATTTGACTCATGATTAAAATTTAAAGTTTGCAGCATCTGCAGTCTTTAACCAACTTGAAACACTATGACCATTGATATCTTTTGAAGTAGTTACAAAACTATCCTTCATGTCAAAAAATAAATTTTTTAATTTTGGATCACAGATACTCCAATCTATATCTGATGCAAAAGGAGAAACACCCGACTCGCATTCTCCATTGTAAGAAGCTGAACAATAATATTCTATATAAGAATCTTCTAAGAAAAAATTACCATGGGCACATCCTTCAGGAACCCAAATCCAACTTGATTCATTTTGATGCGCAGCAATAGGCATGTTGAATGCCATGATTTGCCCTTGGGTAGGTGACCCAATTCTTAAATCCAATATTAAATCAATCATATGGCCAGAGATTGTTCTTACCAATTTTCCCATTGGATTATTCCATTGAAAATGCAATCCTCTTAAAACATTACGTCTTGAATAGCTTTCATTCGTCTGCATAATACCATTTGGAAAAACATCCAATTGATTTGCGATAAAATCT
>CAZLKW010000061.1:7072-7876 GCA_964560215.1 uncultured Sediminibacterium sp.
TCAATTTGACACCCTTAATCGCCGGTTCTACTATATTGTTAATTTTCATCTTTTGGTTATTTTTAATAATGTGCCAACTCCTTTAAAAGAATCAGAACATTTTTTATAGAGCAACTTAGTTTATTAAAATTAACTTCTACTTGGATTAAAAAGGGATTGCCATCTCTTAGCACTAACCTTTTAAACCTATTGCTAAATTTACTTTTATTTTCACTCATTTGAACCAAATCAAGCGAAGCTTGTCTAATTATTTCAATCTCTTGTTCATTGTTTAGCCCATTTTGGTATAAACGCTGATGACTCCTAATTGGCCTTGCGTGTTTTATCTGAACTGCATGAACAATTGCAGTCTTAGTTTGGTTATTTAACACCTGTAAAACTGGCATTAAAAAACAATCAACCCCTTGTCCAGAAATGGTTTTATGGAAGTAGGATTCACAAGCCAATAAAAGGTTTTGTCTGTAAAATGGTGCCATAATTTCTACCCAATCAATATTGGTGACCATTTGGCCGGGCCTATGAACAAATCTTCTATGGCTAAAAAAACTATCTTTTGCAATAGACGGCTGAAAAACATCTAGATCATGTATTCCAGCGATGTGAATCATGTAATTAAAATCGGATACTTTAAAAATTATATCATCATCTATGACACCCACATAGTTATACTCAAGCGCGTTCTTTGTCAAATATTGGCAAATATGGTAGAAAATCTGACCCTTATTTTCAGTTTTTTCAGTGATATAATGCTCATAAGGAACACCATTTTGTCCCTCTATCTCACCAGATTTACCTGTATTGTTG
>CAZLKW010000061.1:7886-8930 GCA_964560215.1 uncultured Sediminibacterium sp.
TTTTTTACATATATAAAATACTCATATGAAACAATTATTGCAATCATAAGGAGGATAATTCTGGAGGGTGAGGGCTAGTGGGTTTTGATTAAAACCGCCATTTTTGAGGAAATAATGTGCCATCCTTAACACATGATAAATAAAAATATTTATAAATAGGTGTCAATTAATTACAAAAATGCTAATATGAGTAAAATTTAATAATCATGTATTATGTCATTAATTTTACATTTATATGAGAATCTACCTTTATTTATTTTTTCTAGCTAGTGTTATTGTTTCCTGTACAAAACAGGTGCCTGAGAATCAAGACACAAAAAAGCTAAATGATGCTATTTTATTTCTTTTACAAAAGACAGATTCCTTATCAAATTCGATTGCGTTAAATATTAATGGGATTTCCAAAATATCAAATAAGATTGATTCATTAAACAATCAATTAAATATTATTCAGTTAGAAGTTAATGGGTTAAAACAAGAATTACAAAACCCCAATGCTGACGTTCCGTTTTTAACAAAAAAATTAGACGCGCTAATTAATCAATACAATTTGATTTTAGATGCAATCAATTTATTATTTTTTGAAATTTCAAGTTCACCTGGTTCGATCTCAATTGGATTAGAAGCATTTTTCCCATTCAAGAATAATGCAAATAATTTCACTAATAATAAAATTACAAGTACAGTCTTTGGAGCAACACTTACAAAAGACAGATTTGATGAACCCAATGCTGCTTATCAGTTTAATGGCAAGTCTGATTATATTCAAACAAACTTTAATGGCATTTTAGGAAATGCAAAAAGAACCCTTGCATTTTGGGCAAGATTAGATTTATCAAATAACAATAAAAACGGCATGGCTGCTGTATCTTGGGGCCCTGGTACTGATGGTCATAGGTTTGATGGGTATTTTAATTTTGATGCAATAGGACCAACTTCAAATATTGGAGGAAGTGCAATTACTTATCAAACACCTTTTAAAATAAATGATAATAGTTGGCATCATTATGCTTTTCTAATTGATTCAGATGAACCAAAAGTGAA
>CAZLKW010000062.1:0-8740 GCA_964560215.1 uncultured Sediminibacterium sp.
CTTGGGAAGACGCGATGTGGCATTATGGTAATGACAAACCAGATATTCGTTTTGGAATGGAATTATGCAATTTAAAAAAACCTACGCATGTGTTTTCGGACAAAGCAGACCAAGCAGCTTTAATCAATGGCGTTGACTTTAAAGTATTCGATGAAGCAGAGACCGTGATTGCAATTGCAGCACCTGGTTGTAGCGATTTTACTCGTAAACAAACAGATGAATTAACTGAATGGGTAAAGCGTCCTCAAATTGACATGAAAGGCATGGTCTTTATTAAATGTAATGCTGATGGTAGTTTCAAAAGCAGCGTAGATAAATTCTATTCAGAAGATAAATTAAAAGCAATCGCAACTGCTGCAAATGCAAAAGCGGGTGATTTAATATTAATACTTGCTGGTGCGGAAGAAAGAACAAGAAAAGCGATCAGTGAATTAAGACTTGAATTAGGAAAGCAATTAGGCTTTAGAAAAGAGGATGAATTTAAATTATTATGGGTCATGGACTTCCCATTATTTGAATATGATGAAGAAGGAAACCGTTGGGTTGCTAGACACCATCCATTCACCTCTCCTAAACCTGACCATATTGATATCATGATCAACAATGCCCCTGAAATTAAAGATGCTGCTAAATATTTAGAGCATCCTTATGCAAATATCAAGGCAAATGCTTACGATATGGTTTTGAATGGTAATGAAATCGGTGGCGGATCTATCCGTATTTTTCAAAGAAACCTACAAGAGAAAATGTTTGCTGCACTAGGTATGTCTCCAGAAGAAGCACAACATAAATTTGGTTTCTTACTTGGCGCATTCGAATACGGCGCACCTCCACATGGTGGTATTGCATTTGGCTTTGATCGTTTATGCGCTTTGCTTGGAGGTAGTGAGAGTATCAGAGATTTCATTGCATTCCCTAAGAACAATAGTGGACGCGATGTAATGTTAGATGCACCTAGCAGTATCGACGACAAACAATTTGATGAATTGCATATCAAACTAAACTTAAAGTAGCACAATGCAGAAGCCTTCTAAATTCTATTTTGTTTTAACTTATATCTTACTTCCAATCGCCTTGTTTTTTGGCTTTATGGATAGTATATTTCTTGTTTCTGCAATTGTAAATCCAAGTGCACTAATTCTTGTTTTTGCAATGGCTTGTATTGTGATTTATAGTTTTGCTAGTTTCAAGTTCTTGAAAATGGGTATCGAAAGAGAGCAACCGCAAACAACTAAGCTGAAAGACTGGATTAAAGTAAACGCCTATGTAAGTTTAATTATGTTCAGCTTAATCTTCTTGAATGCAGTTAGTATTTTAATTTCAAACGATGCTACATTGATTGGTTTTATCGATGAATTCTTAGCTCAACAATCTGGTTTACCTCCTGAATTCAATAGTCAGTTTGTATTGAAGTTAATGCGCACTGCTGCTTACTTCTTATTTATAGTTGGTGCAGTTGGAATTCTTCATATTCGCATGACTTTGAAATTGGTAAAAGAATACGATTACCTCTTCGAATAGCACATGGTAAAGAAATTCTTGCATGATCGCTGGAAGGGCAAGTATGGATATTAATTCACAATCTTTTCTGGAACAGCACGACCCACAATACCACTAGCAGCGCCGCGGTCACCACCCTCGTGGTATTCAGCGTCTTCGTTTACATCCCATAGATCAAATAATTCTTTGCCTGCAATAATATTTTTGGCTGCCAACATCGCAGTCATCATACTATGGTCTTGGTTATTATATTTATGCATACCATTACGGCCTACTAAGTACAATCCTTTGTATTCCTTTATTGCTTCTCTAATTAAATTCAAATGGTCTTTGTATTCATGATCGTACACAGGATACGCTTTTGGTTGTCTCACTACATATCCATCTACTACAGCAGAAGGCTTCGTTAAACCAATTTGATCTATTTCTTTTGTACCTAATGCAATCAATTCCTCATTGCTACTCGTCCATAAACCATCTCCTTCAAAACAGAAATACTCTAACCCATAACAAGCCATTTCTGGATCTGGAACCATATATGGACTCCAAGATTTAAAGTTTTGAATACGACCCACCTTCACATTTGGCTCGTGGATATAAATCCAGTTGTCACTAAAGGCGTCCTGATCCTTACATATTAATACCACTGTTAAGAAGTCTCTATATTTTAATTGACTTGCTGCATGCAATACAGAAGCGTTAAAAGCAGGTGCTACTGCAGGGATTAATTCGCGCATAGGAGCAGATGATAAAACATAATCAAAGCCTTCTACTACAGCACCATTAGAAGTGTATACATTCCATGTGCCGTTTTCAAGACGTTCAAT
Source organism: uncultured Sediminibacterium sp. (assembly GCA_964560215.1). Taxonomy (GTDB): domain Bacteria; phylum Bacteroidota; class Bacteroidia; order Chitinophagales; family Chitinophagaceae; genus Sediminibacterium. Next base: position 2,328 of record CAZLKW010000062.1, read on the forward strand.
TTTGTTTACACCCGTATTCATCTCAATCTTTACACCTAAAGCTTTACTCTTTACTACACATTCCTCCCACATCATACCAGGACCACGCTTTGGATATCGGAATGAATCAATCAATGTTTTAATTACATCTCCCTTGCTTTTTTTACCTGATGGTTTGAACAATGCATTCCATACAGCACTACTTAAGGACAAACCTTTGATACGTTGTGCTGCCCAATCAGCTGAAATTTCTTTACATGGTATCCCCCATACTTTTTCTGTATAGGTTTTAAAGAAGATATTGAACAAACGCTTTCCAAATTGATTCGTCACCCAATCTTCGAAATTTTGAGGATCCTTAATTGGAAATAGTTTTGCATTTAAATAACTCATCACACATAAGAAGCTTTCGAAAATACCCAACTTCATCAATGCCTCAAATGCCGCCAATGGATAAGAGAAGAATTTTTTATTGTAAAAGATTCTTGAACTTCTTGGTCTTTCTAATAACTCATCAGATAAAATTTCTGTCCAAAAGTCTTCTACTTCTTTTGACTTTGAAAAAAAGCGGTGACCGCCAATATCAAAATGGTAGCCTTTATAGGATTCAGTTCGAGAGATCCCGCCCACATATTGTGGATCCTTCTCAAATACAGTTACATCTTGTGCCGCTTTACCTAATAAATAGGCAGCAGTTAAACCTGCTGGACCCGCACCAATTATGGCTACTTTTTTGCTCATGGAGGAAGATAATTTGGGCAAAATTGCAAAATAAAGTTGGGATTGCCATCATTAATCAACAATGAGTTTGGTTTATCCCCTATTTTTGTGTCTATGTCAAATCCTTCAAACATTAAATGGGTGACTAAACCCTTTTCCGCACTCACTGTAGAGGAGCTATACGCTATCTTAAGACTTAGATCGGAAGTCTTTGTGGTGGAACAAAACTGTGTGTTTTTAGACATGGATAACAACGACCAAATAGCCTACCATACCATGGGTTGGATAGGACAAGATTTAGTAGCAAGTACAAGGTTGTTTGATGTTGACCAATCTTACCCTGGCTATCAGAGTATCGGACGCGTTGTTGGCTCACCAAAATACAGAGGTATTGGTGCAGGTAAAGCTTTAATGCAATATTCGATAAGTGAATGTGAACGACTTTTTGGTAAAGCATCTATCAAGATCGGTGCTCAATTATACCTTAAGAAATTTTACGAAGAGCAGGGTTTTGAAAAATCAGGAGAGATGTATTATGAAGATGCTATTGAACATATCCCAATGATTAGGAAATAAAAAAGCGACTAGTTAAGTAGACCTTAGGAAAATTTAAGCTCCTTATTTCATTTCAATTTCCAAATACTGTGCTGTATGTGTTTTTGATTTTTTAATCATTTGTTCTGGCGTTCCAACAAATTGAACAGTTCCACCAGCTGATCCGCCTTCAGGACCCATATCAATGATATGATCGGCCATTTTGATGACATCCATATTGTGCTCAATCACCAATACTGTATTACCTCTATCTACTAAACGGTTCAATACGCCTATTAACAATTGAATATCCTGAAAATGTAACCCTGTTGTAGGTTCGTCTAATATATAAAAGGTCTTGCCTGTATCTTTTTTTCCTAATTCAGTTGCTAGTTTAATTCTTTGCGCTTCTCCGCCACTCAATGTGACTGCAGATTGACCTAATGTGATATAACCTAATCCTACTTCTTGTAAAACTTTTACTTTTCTATAAATAAATGGAACGGCTTGAAAGAACTCACAAGCTTCTTCGACTGTCATGTTTAAGACATCGCTAATAGATTTACCCTTGTATCTTATCTCTAAAGTTTCTCTATTGTATCTTTTACCTGCACATTTTTCACAGTGCACATATACATCTGGTAAAAAATTCATTTCAATCACACGCATACCGCCTCCTTCACAAACCTCACATCTTCCTCCTTTTACATTGAAAGAAAAACGACCAGCTTGATAGCCCCTAATTTTTGCTTCAGGCACGGCCGCAAATAAGGTTCTGATATCTGTAAAGAAGCCACAATAAGTTGCAGGATTGCTTCTTGGGGTTCGACCAATTGGAGACTGATCAATCTCAATCACTTTATCAATATGTTCTAATCCTGAAACCGATGCATAAGGCATTGGCTTTGTTTTACTATTATAACAATGTTGGGACAAAATTGGATATAAAGTCTCATTGATCAAGGTTGATTTGCCCGATCCACTTACTCCTGTTACTAGCGTCAAAGTGCCTAATGGAAAACTTGCATGTACTTTTTTCAATGTGTTTCCTGTAGCTCCTTTGATTTCAATTTGATGACCATTGCCCTTTCTACGTTCTGTAGGAAGGTTAATTGCTTTCTTACCTGCCAAATACAATGCTGTATCGGACTTTAATTTCAAAAATGACTTTGGTGTACCAGCAGCAACTACATGACCTCCATGAATACCGGCTCTTGGTCCAATATCCACTAAGTAGTCCGATGCCATCATAATATCCTTATCATGTTCTACTACTAAAACCGTATTACCAATATCTCTTAATTGTTTCAACGCTACAATTAATCGCTGGTTATCTCTTTGATGTAAACCAATAGAAGGCTCATCTAATATATAGGTAATCCCTTGCAATTGTGAACCAATTTGTGTCGCCAACCGAATACGTTGCGACTCTCCACCACTCAATGATTTAGAAGGTCGACTTAATGACAAGTAAGATAAACCCACATTCATCAAGAACTCAATACGATCATTGATCTCTTTTAAGATACCAGTAGCAATTTGAGTATCTTTTTTATCTAATTTTTTTGGCAGCTCTAAAAACCATTTTTGTAAATCATTCAAATGCATTTCATTCAAAGCTGCTATATTCAATTCATTCACTTTAAACCAAAGACTCTCTTTTTTTAACCTTGCACCATTACATGCGGTACAGGTATTTAATTCCATGAAACTTTCAACCCATGCTTTTAAATGATCTGTGCTCTGAGAAGAAGTAAACCACCTCTTTAACATGGGTACAATACCTTCATAACTTCCAGTATAAGTATCTGGTATATTTTCATCATTTAAATCCAACCCCAAACTAGAACTAATATTTTTATCGCCAAATAAAAGCAAGTCTAATTGCTCTTTGGGTAAACTTGCAATCGACTTGTCTAAACTAATTTTATGTTTTCTTGCAAATTGTTTTACTTGTGTAAATACACTTGCTTCTCTCGCCTCCCCTAATGGTGCAATTGCGCCTTCATTTACACTCAAGGATTTGTCAGGCATAATTAAATCCATATCAATTGCATATACATTCCCAAGGCCCTTGCAAGTTGGACATGCCCCATAGGGCGAGTTAAAAGAGAAACTATTAGGCGAAGGCGTTTCGTAACTCAACCCAGTTTCAATACACATTAATTGTTTAGAATATTGAACAGTTTTTTCTTTTCCCTCTTCTAAAACAAATAATAAATCCTTGCCCATTTTTAAACTCTGCTGCACACTGTCAGCAAGTCTAGTTTTCATTGCATCCGTCACAGGAAAACGATCCACTACAATTTCAATATCATGAATCTTGTAACGATCCACTTGGAATTTTGGCCTTAACTCAATGATCTCCCCATCTACTCTTGCTTTCACAAATCCTTTCTTTCTTATCTCTTCAAATAATTCTCTGTAGTGTCCTTTTCTACCTCTAACAACAGGAGCTAATAAATTTATTTTCTTATCCTTGAACTTTTTTTGAATATCCTGGATGATTTCAGCTTCTGAAAATTGCACCATCGGCTTTCCAGTTTCATAACTATAGGCCTTGCCTGCCCTTGCGTAAAGCAATCGCAAAAAGTCATACAATTCTGTGACAGTACCTACCGTTGACCTAGGATTTTTATTGGTTGTTTTCTGCTCGATGGCAATCACTGGTGAGAGTCCAGAAATTTGATCCACATCTGGACGTTCCATATCTCCCATAAATTGTCTCGCATAAGCACTAAAACTCTCCATATAACGTCGTTGGCCTTCGTTATAAATGGTATCAAAAGCCAAAGAAGATTTACCACTTCCACTGACTCCTGTAAAAACCACTAACTTATTTTTAGGAATAGAAAGATCAAAATTCTTCAAATTATGCTCTCTTGCACCTATAACTTCTATATGATCGTTGACTTTACTCATGGGATTGCGTAAAGTTATAACAACCATTCCTATATTTTGTTGGATTAGCGTTGAAACATTTTGTAAATTTGTAGTAGCTAAAGTCGTTTTAAACATGTTTTCAAAAGCACCAATTTTATATACCAAGGCAAGAAATGGGACGATTTTTGGCGCCTTACTTCTTTTGGGAGCAAGTTTATACTTTGGAAGAATTCCTGTTTTTCTTTTATTGAATCATGATGGTGGTCCTATTTTAGATACTTTATTCAAATGGATCACATGGGCTGCGGAAGGATGGATTTGGATTCCTTATCTTATCGTCTTAGCTGGCTTCTTTAAAAAAGAGGTTAAAATAATTCTACTTAGTTTTTCACTCTCTACAATCATCACTCAAATACCAAAGAATTTTATTTGGGACAAAGTGAGTAGACCAACGGCAAGTGGTATTCCATTATCAGACATACATACAGTCAAGGGCGTTGTGATGCATTCATGGAATAGCTTCCCTTCTGGACATACCGCAACTGCATTCACCTTGTTTTTATTAACTATATATTTATTTCCAAATAAATGGGTGCTAGCAATAGGTTGTATTTATGCAATATTATGTGCTTATTCAAGGGTGTATTTAGGACAACATTTCCCGATGGATTTAGGTGGCGGAATGCTTGTGGCAGTTTGTAGTTTACAGTTAAGTTTGATGATTAGTCAGATAATTTCAAAAAAGAATTAAAAAAAAGATGAAAAAAAAGTTCATGAATCGTTTTACAATAGTGCTGTGTATGTTAGTGGGAGGCTTTTTTGTAGCAAACTCTTTATTTGCGCAAGACACGACAGAGCAAATCAATCCTTTAACAAAGAATGACCCTAGTCAATTTAATAAACCCTATGTCATTTTAATCTCTGCAGACGGCTTTAGAGCAGATTTTACTGAAAAATACGATGCTACATTTTTACAATCAATTAGCAAATCTGGTGTTCGTGCGAAATTCATGCAACCTGCTTACCCTTCAGTTACTTTCCCCAATCATTATACCATTGTTACAGGCCTTTATCCAGCCCATCATGGACTTGTAGATAATACCTACCTAGACGTTGCTTCCGGCAAACTATATAGTATGGGTAATAAAAAAATGGTGGCAGAAGGAAAATGGTATGGAGGCACTCCTTTATGGGTATTGGCAGAGCAACAAAAAATGTTAAGTGCAAGTTTTTTCTGGGTAGCATCTGAGGCCGACATTCAAGGTATTAAACCTACTTACCATTATATTTATAATGAAAAAACATCGATCAATACAAGGATACAAGCAGTAAAAAATTGGTTGACACTTCCAGAAGATAGACGCCCTCACATGATTACTTTTTATTTTCCAGATGTAGATCATGATGCGCATACTTATGGTCCAGAAAATCCAATTGTAAAGCGTTCTGTACAATACGTTGACAGCAGTATCAATGAATTGCAAAAAGCTTTAGCACCTTTAAATCTTCCAATTAATTACGTTTTTGTTTCAGACCACGGTATGACAACAGTAGATGTTGACAATACAATTGGTTTGCCAGAAGCAGTTGATAAAAATTATTTTAATGTGCCTTGGTCAGATGCCCTGTTGCATTTGTATGCAAAAGATTCAAGTAAAATTGAACCTACTTACCAAGCATTAAAGAAAGACAATCGATTCTCAACTTATAAGCTAGATGAAACACCTGCTTATTGGCATTATAAAAAATCAGATGATTGGTATAATAGACTTGGAGACCTTATTTTAGTCCCAAAGTCAATTCATCAAGTTTTTAATCTTGGAACACGCAAGCCAACACCAGGCAAACACGGCTTTGACAATAAAGAAGTAGATATGCGAGCAAGCTTTATGGCTTGGGGACCTGCATTCAAAAATGGAATTACAATAAATGGATTTGAAAATGTACATATTTATCCAGTCATTGCCCATGTACTGGGTTTAGCATATGATGAAAATAAAATAGATGGCAAACTTAAAGTACTCAAACCGATCTTAAAAAAATAAACCTCCCGATTTACTTTTAGCTAATCATGTATGCATCTTACTGAAAAGCCCCCTCTCATATTACCATTTGTGGCTACATTTACACTTGCTCGATTATCTTCCATATGTATATAACTTGCAGTAGACCCATTAATAGTGCTCGTCCAAAAATAACCAAGATACGTGAGCGAGCCACTCGAAGATCCGGCAGAACCCATATATCCAGCCCCTAAGGCGGTAAATCCAGTAGTATTGGTGGCGACAGTCATTGAT
>CAZLKW010000063.1:0-5348 GCA_964560215.1 uncultured Sediminibacterium sp.
CTTTTAGTTAAACAACCAAATGACACTTTATATATAAGTGCCGATACTTTATATAGTGGCAGGCTAACTGATTTAAAAAGGAATATACCAAGAGTAAGAACGCAGGAACCTGTACTTAAAGATTCAAGTTTAAATAAATATTTCGAAGCCTTCCACAATGTTAAAATTTATTCTGATTCTCTTCAAGGCATAACCGATAGTTTGTTTTACTCATTGGCAGATTCTACCATTAGACTCCATCAGGGCCCAATACTTTGGGTGAATCAAAATCAAATAACAGGCGATACAATATACTTACATTTGAATAATAAAAAAGCCGAACAACTCAGGGTCATTAATAATGCGTTAGCTATTAATCCAGTGGATAGTACCGAATATTTTAACCAGCTAAAAGGTAATTCAATCATAGTAGATTTCTTAGATGGTAAAATCCATCAAATGCAAACGAAGGGAAATGCCGAAAATATTTATTTTGCAAAAGATGAAGAAGGTAAATTTATTGGCGTAAATCAATCTAATGCCCAAATTATAAAAATCGATTTTAATAATGACGAACCCGTAAAGATTGTTTTTATCAATCAATTGACAGGGAAAATGTCCCCACTGAATGAAATTCCCAAAGAAGCACTCAAATTAAATAATTTTAAATGGTGGATTGATTTAAAGCCTAAAACAAAATTTGATATTTTATCGCCTAAGCGTAATTAATAGAAGCAGTTAAGCTTCCTCAGATTTTTCTAGCATCAAATAAGCTTTAATAAACCCATCAATTTCTCCGTCCATCACTGGGCCAACATTTCCTACTTCGAAATCGGTTCTATGATCTTTAATCATTTTATAAGGATGGAAAACATAAGAGCGAATCTGACTACCCCATTCTATTTTCTTCTTATTTGCATTGGACGCATTTAAAGCTTCTTGTTTTTTACGCATTTCTTCTTCATACAATCTACTCTTAAGCATCTTCATCGCAATCTCTCTATTCTCACCCTGTGTTCTTGATTGTTGACACTCTACAATAATACCGGAAGCGTGTTTTAATCTAACTGCTGTTTCCACTTTATTGACGTTCTGACCTCCCTTGCCACCACTTCTATAAAATTCCCATTCTATATCGGCAGGGTTCACTGTGATTTCAATTGTATCATCAATTAAAGGATATACATATACAGATGCAAAACTTGTATGTCTTCTGGAATTACTATCAAAAGGTGAAATTCTCACTAAACGATGAACGCCAGATTCTGCTTTCAAAAAACCATAAGCAAATGGTCCATCAAATTGGATAGTGGCAGATTTAATACCTGCACCATCGCCTTCTTGGTAGTCTAATGAACTAACGGTCCAACCTTGCTTCTCACCATACATAGTGTACATCCTAAGTAGCATTTCGGCCCAATCCTGACTCTCTGTTCCACCAGCACCTGGATTAATTTGTAATATAGCTGGGAGCTCATCCTCGGGCTTATTTAATGTACTCTTAAACTCTGCTTCTTCAATTGTAGTAATTGCCAAATCATAAGCGAGTTTTGTTTCCTCTTCAGTCGCATCACCTGCTTTCCAAAACTCGAACAGCACCACAAAGTCTTCCACAGATGTCTCCACATCAAGGAATAGATTGGTCCAAAATTCATTTAATTTAATTTCCTTCATCGTGGCAGTTGCACGCTTGTTGTCATCCCAAAATCCAGGGGACAAGGAAAGTTGTTTGTCTAAATCAATCTTATATAAACGGTTGTCGACGTCAAAGAAACCTCCTCAGGACACTTACTTGGTCCTTCATACGCTTAATCTGTTCAATCGTCATATGAATTCAAATTTAAGTTCAATTAAAAAAAAGTAACTACAAACCTCATAAGCCGGATTCTGTTTCTAAACTATCATTTATCTAGCCTTAACATTACTGCTAAAGTCTTGCTGCCTACCCTGGAACTCGGACGAGTCGCCCTCAAACGTTCCTTTACATGGCATTACAGCACCCAAGGTTTACCCAATAAAACAATTACTTGTCTTATTCGTGAGCTCTTACCTCACGTTTTCACCTTTTCCTCTTGCGAGGTAGTAATTTTCTGTGGCACTTTCTCTACCCCATTGCTGGGATGCCGGCTATTGACCGGTGGGTTACCCTATGCTGTCCGGACTTTCCTTGGTAATTACTTACCACGATAGCTCGGGATTGTAGTCGGATCAAAGGTAGTAAAATAAAATGGATGCGCTTAATACTGAAAAAAGACTTCGGTAGCGCCATAACCGTAAAAATCTGAATATTGATTAATAAAGCTTTTTACTCCTTTCTTAACCTTTAATAGATCATGAATCTCGTTTTTTAACTTACCTGTTCCCACACCGTGTATGAAAATGATTGAAGGTAAATGGTTGAGCTGGGCTAATTCAAACCATTTTTCAAATTCGAGTAATTGAAAATGGATGATTTCTGCATTGGTTAAATGACTATGTCGATCCATTAATTTTTCGATATGCAAGTCCACCACCGACCTAGCTTTAGGAATATGTTCTTTGATTTTTGAAGCATCATAAACCTTGTAGCCAGCATTCCTTAATACATCAATTGCAATATGATTATCCTCCACTTTATCTGGATAGGTTTTGAATAATTCATATTCTAGTGTGACTTTATTGTCTTCTTTTAAGGTTTCAATTTTTTGAAATATTTGCTTTGGTTTAATCTTCACATTTGCTTCAAAATGATCTGCCTTTTTTTTGTGTTGTTCCACTAATGAAAAATCAAATGCAAACTGTGGGCTATCGTTTACAACAGCAAAAGGAATATCATGTATATAGAAATCAGTGAAAGGTGCAATGGTAGATGAAATTGAAAAGTCAATTTCTCCTTGTGCAATTTGTTCGTAAACAAAATTATAGGCGATGCGTGTTTTGTTTGATAAGTAAATTTTCAATGATTCTACCACTTCGTCATTAAAATCATCTAAATTAAATTTAGGGATTAAGTTTAACCAAACACCTGCATCTTCTTTACTATCATTCTTTTGAATCTTCTCTTTTGGAATTTGATCCACAAATATTTTCTGAGGTGCTTTTTTTTCTGGGAAAAGCTTCTTCTCTGTAAATCTTTTAAAATAGGGGAAATCAATCTGATCCATATAAGCCGGGAATTTTACCCCACGTACTTCAATCATGACCATTTCTTCGTTCATGATTTCAATGATACGACCTTCATCATTGCTATGTAACACTAATATTTCATCACCCACCTGATACTTCATCCAATTAATTATTTGCTAAAAGACTATGCTTTTTTGAGTATAAACTATAGATAACCAAACCAATAAACATCCACACAAAAAACCATAACCAACTCACTGGTGGAATTTCAATCATAAGATACAAACAACATAAAGCACCAATGATAGGAATAACAGAATACTTTCTTAAAAAACTTAAAACAGCTACAACTAGCAGTATTAAGACAAAGACTAAAAATAGAATCTCTTGATAACCTTCATTCCCCGCTTCACTGATGGCGTTTAAAATTCTGCCTTGTGCTAAATAAATAAAGATCAAAGCAATAGCTGGTATGATATATTGCCCATTGATATAAGGTAGTCTGAAAGCTTGTTTTTTAACATTTGGTGAAAGCCTTGGCAAAACCAATACGCCAAAACAAACTAAAACAAAAGCAAACAAAGTGCCAATACTTGTCAAGTCTGTCATTCTAGAAATGGACATGAATAAGGCTGGTACACCCACAAAAATTCCTGTTATGATTGTCGCAAATGCTGGCGTTCCAAATTTAGGATGTACCTCAGAAAATTTCTTTGGTAATAATCCATCACGACTCATACTCATCCATATTCTTGGTTGACCTAATTGAAACACTAATAACACACTGGTTGTTGCCACAACTGCACTTATTGAAATGATATAACCTATTTTGTGTAAGCCGATACGCTCAAAAACAAAAGCCAACGGATCATCTACTTTCAATTGAGTATAATTGACCATTCCAGTTAAAACCAATGCAATTAAAATATACAAGACAGTACATATCAGTAATGAATAGATCATACCTCTTGGCATATCTCTTTGAGGATTTTTACATTCTTCGGCAGTGGTAGAAATAGCATCAAAACCGATATAGGCATAAAATACTGCTGACACACCTGCTAATACCCCCTTAAATCCATTTGGCATAAATGGCGCCCAATTGGCAGTATCCACATAAAAGAATCCAAGAACAATCACCATAAGGATAATTGCAATTTTAAAGATCACCATAAAATTGGTGCTTTTTTTACTTTCTTTAATACCTCTATAAACCAACATTGTGATTAATACTACAATCACAAATGCTGGCACATTTAATATGATTTTTGTTTGACCAATCATTGGCGCATTCGTAATAGCATCATAACCAATTCTAGCTAGTTTACTAAAAGTCTCCTTAGTTCCTCCAGCTGCAAGATGTTTTATTGCTTCTTCATAACCTTGTTGTGCTGTTTCAAAATTTGTAGATAGCCAACCTGGTAAATGAATATGGAATCCTTCTAACAAATTGATAAAATAGCCACTCCAACTAATTGCCACCACAATATTTCCAATTGCATATTCTAATATCAATGCCCAACCTATAATCCATGCTATTAATTCACCAAAAGTAACATAGGCATAGGTGTAAGCGCTTCCCGCAATTGGAACCCTACTCGCAAATTCAGCGTAACAAAGTGCACTAAATCCGCAAGTAATTGCAGTGATGACAAAAAGAATTGATATACCAGGTCCACCATGAAATGCGGCTGTACCAATAGTTGAAAAGATACCTGCACCAACAACTGCTGCTATACCCATTAAAGTAAGATCACGAACACCTAATACTTTTTTTAAACCACTGGCACTATGTCCATCAGCTAAACCTGCTTCTGCATCTTGTACAATTTTATCAATTGACTTTTTTCTGAATAAAGACATATAGTTATTGGTTTCTGTTCATTAAATAATTAGCCAAATCAATTAATGGCTTTTTTCTTGAAGATACAACTGCAATAGCTTCCAAATGTGCCAATGCTTCTTGCATGTATTTTTGTTTCAAATCTTCTGCCCAAGCATCCACTTTACAAGCCCTAAATATTTCTAATACTTTTTCTACTTTGTCTTCTGAATCAGATGCTAATAGCTGGTTCAATATTTCCAATTGAGCTGCATTGGTAGTTTCCAAAGCCCTGATTAACAGAAAGGTTTTCTTATTTTGTTTGATATCTCCACCTGCTTCTTTGCCAAACAATTTAGCGTCGCCAAAAGCATCTAAATAATCATCTTGTATTTGAAATGCAATACCCAATTTTTTACCAAATTCATATAAGTGATGGCAG
>CAZLKW010000063.1:5449-8616 GCA_964560215.1 uncultured Sediminibacterium sp.
TCCATATCTAATTGCTGTCCTTCACAAACCTCTCTAGCTGTTTGGTTGAACAACCCAAGAATTTTGGACAAATGATTAGAGTGTATTTGTTGGATATATTCATAAGCCCTAATGACCATGATGTCTCCAACTAATAATGCTGTATTTGAATCATATTTTGTGTGTACAGTTGGTTGCCCTCTTCTTAAACTCGCCTCGTCCATCATATCGTCATGCACCAATGAAAAATTATGAAATAACTCAACAGCATTTGCAGCAAAAAATGCATCAGGATGCAAGTCACTAAATAACTCATTACCTAATAAACATAATACGGGACGAATACGTTTACCGCCAATTTTTAAGAAATATTCACTAGGCTCATACAATGAAGCCGGTTGTGAAGGAAAATGCTGGGTGTCGAAATCTTTGTTAAATTTTTCGATCAATTCTTGAAAAGGATGCATATTACAAACTTACCCAAATTTTACCATTTTTTAAACAGTTGTTTAAAGCCTTAGTCCTAAATTTGTAGATGACTTAAAATCTAAAAACATGCGAATAACCCCCCTTTTACTTATTCCAATCTTAGGATTTTTGACTTTACAATCAAATGCACAGGCATACACAGTAGATACTATTAAGCCAGCAGGTCCCTATGTGTCAAGTTATAAAAAAGCCATTGGTGTAAAGATGTACCCAAGTGCAATATCTTATAAATCATTCCTAACAGATAATAAAGCACTTGAAGTATTAGGTTATTTTACTTTAGATGGTTTTAGAACGACCATTATGATGGAAAAATATAGCTCATTTGCTAATACAGATCAATTAAGCTGGTATATAGGTTATGGTGGGCATATTGGCCTCTGGAGCGAAGAGTGGAAAAAGAACAATCCAGCGCATGATGCAGGTATTGCCTTGGGAATAGATGGAATTTTGGGATTAGATTATAAGATTAAAAACGCACCGTTAAATCTAAGTATTGACTGGCAACCTTCTTTTAATTTTGTAGGATCAAGTTATTTTGAAAGCGGTTGGGCAGGATTAGGCATTCGCTACACCTTTAAATAAGGTTTTTACAAAAGCAACTTTGTCAAATAAGATCAAGTCATCTAACTGCTCGCCGACACCAATATATTTTACGGGGATTTTACATTGGTGTGCAATAGCTAACAAAACACCACCTTTTGCTGTACCATCTAACTTCGTAATTGCCAAAGCAGTCACATTGGTGACTGCCATGAATTGTTTTGCTTGTTCAAGCGCATTTTGACCTGTAGAACCATCTAATACTAATAACACTTCATGTGGTGCATCAGGCATTTGTTTTTGGATAACACGTTTGATTTTATTCAATTCATCCATTAAATGCGCTTTATTGTGTAGTCTGCCTGCAGTATCAATAAATACAATATCAGACTTTCTAGCCAATGCTGATTGTACCGTATCAAAAGCAACAGAACTAGGATCTGCACCCATATTTTGTTTTACAATCGGCACACCCACTCTTTCACTCCAAATAGTTAATTGATCTACTGCTGCTGCTCTAAATGTATCTGCTGCACCTAATAGAACTTCATTCCCTGCAGCTTTAAAATGGTGTGCTAATTTACCAATGGTCGTTGTCTTACCTACACCATTTACCCCTACCACCAATGTGATGTATGGCTTTATTTCTGTAGGAACTTGAAAACCAGCAAGATCCTGTGGGGCATCTACTAATAAATTTGCAATCTCATCATATAGAATTTGATTCAATTCAGATGTTGAAATGTATTTATCCTTTTTAACCCTTTCTTGTATACGTTCTATCAAAGCTAATGTAGTATCAACACCAACATCTGCTCCAATTAAAGCTTCTTCTAACTGATCAAGTACTTCATCGTCTACAGTTGTTTTACCTACGATCGCTTTAGAAATGCGATCAAAAAAGCCTTGTTTGGTCTTTTCTAATCCTTGATCTAAGGTTTCTTGCTCCTTCTTTCCAAATAGTTTTCCTAAAAAGCTCATAGCTACAAAATTAGGGTTTTACTCCATAAAAAAACCTCCTCTAATGAAAGAGAAGGTTTTGAATAATATTGATGTCGAAAATCAATAGCGGTAATTATTTACCAGCTAAGAATTCTTTAACGTTGTCTTTATAAACGATAGACTCTTTAAAAGTATACGCACCTGTTTTAGGGCTACGTACTGCTTTAATTACTTTAGTCCAGTTTTTAGCTTCAGCAGAAGCCTTAAGATCCTTGATTTTCGCGTTTTTAGAAGCTGCTTTTGCCATGATTATTTAATTTCTTTGTGTACAGTTACTTTTTTCAAAATTGGATTATACTTTTTGAACTCCATACGGTCTGGAGTATTCTTTTTGTTCTTAGTTGTAATATAACGACTAGTCCCTGGTAAACCAGTAGTCTTGTGCTCTGTGCACTCTAATATTACTTGAACTCTGTTTCCTTTACGTGCCATGATGGTATATTATAAGTTATACTTAATGATTATTTACTTAGATTTTGTCGCCTGCGGCTCTTAAATCTTTAACTACTGCTGCTAAACCATTTTTGTTAATAGTTCTTAAAGCATCAGCAGATACTTTTAAAGTGATCCAACGATCTTCTTCAACAAAGTAGAAACGCTTCTTTTGTAAGTTCGGAAGAAAACGACGCTTTGTCTTAATATTTGAATGCGAAACACTGTTTCCAGTGATTGGTTTCTTTCCAGTTACCTGACATACTCTAGCCATGAGAAATAATTTTTTACGGACGGCAAAGGTAAGTAATTATACCTTACAGTCCCATTTTTTTAATGTTTTTTTCTTTCAAACGAAGAAAATAGGTCTTTTATTGCTAAAAGATTGATTTTTAACCCCTTTTAGGCCTAAGAATAATACTCAGTTCTTAATTCTTGGACTCTTTTATCTTCCATATATTCATCAAAAGTCATTAATCTGTCGATAATGCCTTTAGGGGTCAACTCAATCACTCTATTTGCCACAGTTTGCATAAAAGTATGGTCATGAGAGGTCATTAACACAATTCCAGGGAAATTTTGACAACCTTCGTTGAAACTTTGGATACTTTCCAAGTCTAAGTGGTTGGTTGGCTGATCCAAAATAACCACATTCGGATTCTGTAACATCATCTTGCTCACCATACAACGTACTTTTTCTCCTCCGCTCAATACATTGGATT
>CAZLKW010000064.1:0-8450 GCA_964560215.1 uncultured Sediminibacterium sp.
CGCATTCAAACCTTAATGGATGTGGGTTTAGGCTATCTAACTTTAAGTCGATTAGCGAATAGTTTGAGTGGTGGGGAGAGTCAAAGAATTCAATTAACAAGGTGCTTGGGAAGCAATTTAACCAACTCCTTATATATTTTAGATGAGCCATCTATTGGTTTGCATTCAAGAGATACAGAGCGATTGATTAAAGTATTACAAAACTTAAGAGACCTTGGCAATACAGTGGTGGTGGTGGAGCACGATGAACAGATTATGCGCGAAGCAGATCATATTATTGACATGGGGCCGTTGGCAGCGCATTTGGGTGGAGAAGTAGTTGCAGTTGGAAATGCGGCAAAGTTGATGAAGGATAAAAATAGTTTAACAGGTAAATATTTGAATGGCACATTATCCATTCCGATACCTGCAAAAACAAGGGCTACAAAACATAAGATAAAATTAGAAGGGGCCTTTTTACATAATTTAAAAAACATTGATGTTGAATTTCCATTGCAATGTTTGACAGTGGTGTCAGGTGTAAGTGGAAGTGGTAAGACCACATTGGTAAAGCAGGTATTGTACAATGCATTATTAGATGCAAAACAATTGCCAACAGAAATGAAAGGAGGATTTAGTGCAATAAAAGGAGACTTACATTTATTTGATCAAATAGAAATGGTAGATCAAAATCCAATTGGAAAATCCTCAAGAAGTAATCCTGTTACCTATATCAAAGCCTACGATGCCATTAGAGATATTTATTCTAAACAAGCATTGTCCAAAATAAGGGGCTTCTTGCCTAAGCATTTTTCATTCAATGTAGATGGGGGAAGATGTGATACATGTAAAGGGGAAGGAGAACAATTAGTAGAGATGCAGTTTTTAGCAGACGTACATTTAGTGTGCGAAGATTGCGGTGGAAAAAGATTTAAGGAAGCGGTACTTGAAGTACAATATAAAGGAAAGAATATCCATGATGTACTTGAGATGAGTGTGGATGAAGCCATTGAATTTTTTAGTGAAGAAAAAAATATTGTCTTTGCTATAAGTCCATTACAAGAAGTAGGATTAGGCTATGTGAAACTAGGTCAAAGCAGTAGTACTTTAAGTGGGGGAGAAGCACAGAGAGTTAAGCTAGCAAGTTTCTTAGGAAAGGGCAAGGCAAGTAGTAAGATGTTATTCATATTTGATGAACCAACTACAGGATTACACTTCCACGATATCCATAAATTATTAAAAGCTTTTAATGCTTTAATTGATCAAGGACATTCCTTGATTGTAGTGGAACACAATACAGATATTATTAAGTCGGCAGATTGGGTAATCGACATGGGGCCCGAAGCCGGAGTCAATGGAGGAACAGTTGTATATGCCGGCGTTCCGTCAGGACTAGGCAAATCAAAGGCCTCGCAGACAGGGAAGTACTTACTATAGTAAACTGATAAAGTATTGATTAAATTATCTTATTCTGTCTGCGCTCTTCACCAATTTCTCGTCTTGGTAAATTTTGTAAGAAGCTATTAATTGCAATACTGGAATTAAAAATAATCCAGCGGATGCAAGTGTGAATCCGCCGCCTGGGTTTGCTTTTACAATAGTATAAATAAAATAGCCAATCAAACCTGAAAGTAAGAAATTTGCCAAGGTTACTTTTAATTGCAACATACGGTTGCCATATAAAAAGATACTTATAAAAGATAAGCAAGCACTGAATGCTAAACTGATTAATGTACTAAATTGGTTAGCGCCATTAATTTCTAAGGCATTTGGAACTGGCGTATAATAAAAAGGCAATTTCAATATTGCAAATGCGGCAGCACTAGCAAGCAATAACCATAGGGTTTGAATTCTTTGTATCATTGTTTAAAGTTAATGGTTTATCCTAACTCTGGGTTCAATTCAAATTGCTCCATGAATTTGTTGACTTCCTTCTTTGTATTGGCTATTACCGTTTCATTGTCTGCATTCATCAATACAGTGTCAATGGCGTCTACTACAAATGGAATATGACCTTCGTTCATTCCTCTTGTGGTAATTGCGGCTACGCCAAAACGGATACCAGAAGTTACAAAGGCAGACTTATCGTCATAAGGTACCATGTTTTTGTTTGCAGTAATATCGGCCATACCTAAAACTTGTTCTGCTTTTTTACCACTGATATTTTTATTTCTTAAGTCAATCAACATTAAATGGTTGTCTGTACCGCCACTGATGATTTCATAGCCTTTTGCAACAAATGCGGCAGCCATTGTTTTCGCATTTGTTTGTACTTGCTTTTGATAGACCATGAATTCATTACCTTTCACATCTTTTAATCCTAATGTATTCTCTCCGTCTTTTGCCATCATGATTACACCGCCTCTTGGTCCGCGTAATGTTTTATGTGTTGTTGAAGTAACAAAATGACAATGATTGAATGGAGAACTTAATAATCCTTTTGCAATCAATCCTGCTGGATGTGCAATATCAGCTAATACAAATGCACCCACCTCATCTGCTACTTTACGGATACGTGCATAATCAATATCTCTACTGTAAGCACTTGCACCACAAATAATTAATTTTGGTTTATGTGTTCTTGCTTGACTTTCTAACATCTCATAATCAATCAATCCTGTTTCTTTTACTACACCATAAAAATGAGGTTGGTAAGTTTTACCAGAAAAGTTTACCGCACTTCCGTGTGTCAAGTGACCACCCATACTTAAATCTAAACCTAGGATTGCATCACCAGGTTGTAAAATAGCTAACATCACTGCAGCATTTGCTTGCGCACCACTATGTGGTTGCACGTTAGCATATTCTAAGCCAAAGACTTCTTTCAATCTGTCAATAGCTAATTGTTCTGTTTTATCTACAATTTCACATCCGCCATAATACCTTCTGCCAGGATACCCTTCGGCGTATTTATTCGTCATTACGCCACCCATTGCTTGCATTACTTGTAAACTTGTAAAGTTCTCTGAAGCAATTAGTTCAATTCCACGTCTTTGACGCGCTAATTCTTGATTGATAATGTCGAAAACAAGGGTATCTCTTTTCATAAGTATATTTTGTAAATGATGGTGCAAAATTAATTCATTATCAGACCTGCTCAAAGCTTTCTTTCAACAGTTATCTGAAGGAATATCCACATTTGTTGACTCTTTTGGTTAATTCCTATATTTGGGCTTAATAATATGGCTATTACTAACAGTTATTTGCTATTTTTATCCTCCCCAAAAAAACTAATTGAATGAAGGCGATTATACCGGTTGCAGGAGCAGGAGCTAAATTAAGACCACATACCTATACACAGCCAAAGGCTTTGATTCCGATTGCGGGTAAGACCATATTAAGTTTTATTGTAGATCAGTTAAAAGCGGAAGGTATTTCAGAATTCATATTCGTGGTGGGTTATTTAGGAGAGAAGATTCAAGACTATGTTGAGCAGACCTATCCAAATTTGACTACCCATTTTGTATATCAGAATGATCGTCAAGGTACTGCACATGCGATTCAATTAGCGCAAAATATTGTTGGAGGAGATGAAGTTTTTATTGCATTAGGAGATACCATTTGTGAATATGACATTAAAGAGGTGCTGGAAAGTCCTACCAGTATGTTGGGTATTCAGAAGGTTGATGATCCAAGACAATTTGGAGTTGCTGAAATCAATGAAGAAGGGTTAATTGAACACGTGGTAGAAAAACCGGCTATTCCAAAAAGCAATCACGCTTTGGTGGGTTTGTATAAAATCAAAGAATCCAATACTTTGTTTGAATGTTTCCAGCAATTGGTGAATGACAATATCAAATCAAATGGGGAATATAATTTAACAGATGCATTAGATTGCATGATCAAAAAGGGAGTACAGTTTAAATCCTTTAAGGTGAAAAACTGGTATGATTGTGGAAAGAAAGAAACCTTGATTGAAACCAATGCAGTTTTGCTTAAAAAATCTGGAGGTTACGCCATCAATCCAGAATTATATACCAATAGTATCATTATCGCACCGGTAAGTATTGCAGATGGATGTGTAATTGAAAATTCAATTATTGGCCCTCACGTAACGATTGGTAACAACACAACAATCAAGAGTTCCATTGTAAAAGACAGTATTATTGGTGCTTTCACTTCCCTTGACGAAGTGGTATTGGACAATTCATTGATAGGAAGCGATGCCGCTATCAAAGGCATGAGTCGTACCTTAAATATTGGTGACAATACCGAAATTGATTTCGGTTAGGCCTTATGAATTAAAGTAGAGTTCCCTTGAGCAACACAGGTTAATACTAAATCATTGATACATACATGTGCAGGTGTATTGGCTACAAACCAAATCGTATCCGCAATATCTTCTGGTTTAAGGGGTGTATAGCCAGCATAAACAGCTTTTGCTTTTTCAGCATCTCCTTTAAAACGAACCAAAGAGAAATCCGTTTCAACTGCTCCAGGATGTATTGCTGTTACTTTTACTTGGTATTGTAATAAGTCAATTCTTTGTGCCTTGCTAATAGCGTCCACTGCATGCTTTGTAGCGCAGTAAATATTACCATCTTTGTACACTTCTTTAGCAGCGGTACTACCAATATTAATGATATGCCCTTTCTCTTTTATTAGATTCGGCAATACTGCTTTTGAAGCGTATAGTAATCCTTTTACATTGGTATCGATCATTGTTTCCCAATCTTCTAAACTCGCCTGTTCAAAAGAGTCTCTTCCTAATGCAAGTCCGGCGTTATTGACTAAAATATTAATCGCCTGCCATTCTGCTGGCAATTTTTGCAAATTAGCAAAGACTGCATTTTTATCTTGAATATCAAAAGCTAAACTTAAAGTCTTGACACTATAAGTAGTTTCAAGAGATTTAGCCAGTTCATCTAATTTTTCTTTTCTTCTTGCTGTTAAAATTAAATTCCACCCGCCCGCTGCAAATTTTGTTGCGATGGCTTTTCCAAATCCTGCACTTGCGCCTGTAACTAAAATAATTTTTGACATGGTATTGTTTTTGAACTTAGTTGAATCAACTAAGCGGTTTCTATGAATTTTTGAATGAATTGATTCACTTGGTCTGTTGCTTCAAGCATGCCCATATGACCAACTCCTTGAAGCACCAGGCTGTTTGATGAAGGTAATAATTTAATTTGTTCTAAACTATCTTGAATAGGTACGGCAAGGTCTTCGCTTCCGGCTAACATCCAAAATGGAATAGAGGGTTGTTGTAGTAAATATGTAAATGCTTTTCTATTGCGCATGGCAAATACAAATTGGATCATTGCTTCCTTGCTAATAGCTGATCCACTATCAATAACATCTTGTATAACGCCAGGGTAGTTTTTCTTAAATTCATTTGAAAATAAGTTTGGCGTAGCTGTCTCAAGGTATTTGGATACACCCCATTCTTCTAAGAATTCTGCCACTTTCATTCTACTTGCTTTTTTTGCTTCATTGTCTTCGTAGCTAGTAGAATGTACTAATAACAATCCTTGAACATGATTGATATAATAATCTGCAAAAGATAATCCTATATATCCACCCATACTATGTCCTGCGATGTAGTAATGTTCGATATTTAAATGATGCATTAATTCATGGAGCACTTCTACATACATCCTAATACTTGGTGCATGACTATGGTGTAGCGTTAATGGCTTGCATTGAACACCTGGTAAATTTGGTGTAATCACTCTATACTTTGAAGCCAAAAAATCAATTTGATGCTTCCAAATGCAATGGTCTTCTCCAAATCCATGAATGAGTAAAATTGTTTTTTCACCCGCGCCGGCGTCAAAATAGGAGAGTTGGTCTATTCCGTAATCGTATTGGTGCGTTGTTAGGCTATATGAATTTTGCATCTGTTCCTCTTTTGATCAACCTGTAATTTAAGAACAAGGAGATAAGCATTAACAAGTAGACTGAAATAGAAAAAGACTGAGGCAGCCAATTGCTAATTAATAATATGGATAAAGTAGCAAAGAAAAACACTCGACCTAAATAGCCGGCCCAAACAGGACGAATAAAATAGAAAATTAATGCGATCCAATAAAATGGGTGTAACCATAAAATATTCCAGTTTTCATGACATGCTGTGTGTAATGAAAACAAACTCATATAAACTAAAAGCAATCCACCTAAACCAAAGATGAATAATATAAGGAAGTCTAAGAATTTCGCAATAAGTACTGACCATCTTGCATTCCATTTTGTTAGAAACAAATACAAAAGAAAGAATCCAAGTATAAAATAGATTGGGTTGGATGGCTTGCTTATTAATGGTCTTGAGAAGTCATAAGCCGCTTCTCTAACAATGGAATTTGGTTGCGCAGCAATTTGATCATAGAATAAGTCAGGTAAAAAGCCAGCTTGCATTGCAGTAGGTGCTTTGTCAGAAACGGCACCTAATAGTAAGTCTATTCCTAGTCCTATCCAAGGAATACCTTGTTGATAAGGTGCTTCAACCACATGCGTTCTAAAGCTTTTAATAGCACTAGCAGGAACTTTATTGGATGTAAATTGGTACAAGCCATCTTTTACGCGTGTCGTACAATTATCCGTAATGAAATTGTATAAATAATAACGGTTATTACCTTCTAGATTTTTCTGTAAGGCGTTTTGCCATTTTATTTTTTCGGCATTGGTTAAGGATAGTACTTGCTCCTTGATACCTCTACCTTCGTATTGATAAAGTAATAAAAAGTTTTGAAAAGGTTCTGGAGATAAAAAGTACTGTAAGTTACCTTTTACAAATTCAGCTAAAAAATTAGGGGTATTGAAATCGAAGGTGCCAAAATTATAAACAATATCCGTTAGATTGACAGAATCTACAATTCTAATTGCAGTATGTCCCCAAGCAGTGTAAACATCTTCGCCTGGTGCACAAGTAAGAATACTAATTTGCAAAGCAGCTTTGCTACTATCTTGTGCTTTCAGTTGATTTGGACTAAACCAACTGAGTAAAAACAAAGCAAAGATTTGCAAACAAAGTTGACGCATTGGATCTATTTATAACTGTAACTTATTTTCTGCTATAGTTTGGAGACTCTTTTGTGATATCAATATCGTGTGCATGACTCTCTCTCATGCCTGCATTTGTGATTTGAACAAAAGTGGCATTTTGTAAGTCTTTTACAGTTTTAGCACCGCAATAACCCATACCAGCTTTTAATCCACCCACAAATTGATAAATGATTTCACCTAAAGTACCCTTGTAAGCAACACGACCTTCAATCCCTTCTGGTACAAATTTCTTTGCATCAGCACCTTCTTGGAAATAACGATCACCACTTCCTTGAGACATGGCACCAATACTACCCATACCACGGTATCCTTTGAACTTTCTTCCTTCGTAAATGATGGTTTCGCCAGGGCTTTCTTCAGTGCCAGCAAAAATACTGCCCATCATTACACAGTTCGCACCAGCTGCTAAAGCTTTCACCATATCGCCAGTGTAACGAATCCCACCATCTGCAATGATTGGAATATTTTTTCCTTTCAACGCTTTGGCCGCTTCCATGATCGCTGTTAATTGAGGTACCCCTGCGCCTGCTACGATTCTAGTAGTACAAATTGAACCTGGTCCAATACCAACTTTCACTGCATCAGCACCAGCTGCTGCCAAAGCTAAAGCGCCTTGGCCAGTTGCAACATTACCAGCAATGACAGGTAAATTTTTAAAATTCTTTTTGATCAATTTTAATGCTTCAATCACGCCTTTGCTATGTCCATGTGCGCTATCTAATGAAACAATATCAACACCTACACTTTGTAATGCAGCTGCACGATCTAAAACATCTTTTGTGATACCTAATGCGGCACCTACTAATAAGCGACCAATATTGTCCTTGGCTGCATTTGGGAATGCGCTTACTTGTAAAATATCTCTGTAAGTTATTAAGCCAATTAATTTCCCTTGTTTATGGACAACGGGTAATTTTTCAATTTTATATTGGCGTAATATTTTTTCTGCTTTCTTTAAATCTGTTCCTTCTGGCGCAATGATCAAATTTTCTTTGGTCATTACTTCGCTGATCTTTCTCTTACGGTCTGTTTCAAAACGTAAATCACGATTGGTAAGGATGCCCACAAGTTTGTGGTTTTTGTCTACAATAGGAATACCGCCAATCTTATTATCACGCATTAAGTTCAATGCGTCACCAATTGTAGCACTGACTTCTAATGTGATTGGATCAACGATCATACCACTTTCGCTACGCTTAACTTTACGAACTTGTTCCGCTTGGCGTTCGATAGACATGTTTTTGTGTAAAATACCAATACCGCCTTCTCTTGCTAATGCAATAGCTAATTGCGCTTCGGTTACTGTATCCATCGCTGCAGACAATACTGGCACATGCAATTTGATATGCTTGGTCAGTTGTGCGTGGATATTTACTTCGGAGGGGAGGATTTCGGAATAGGCGGGCATTAATAATACATCATCAAATGTCAAGCCTTGTCCAAAAATGCGGGAGGTAGAATTTCTTGTT
>CAZLKW010000065.1:0-1052 GCA_964560215.1 uncultured Sediminibacterium sp.
GAAATTCCACAAGAAGCATTTTTAGCTGTTTTAAAATTAGATTAAACGGAGGAAAATAAAATTATAAAGCTTTTGCAAACTGAAATAGATGATCAAAACGGTCATCTATTTTAGTATCTGGGAATGGAGCTTCTGGATGTGTAGTAGCTAGGTAAATAGTGTTCATTCCCGCATTGCGTCCAAATTCCATATCTGACATTCTATTGCCCACCATGATTGATTTATTTAAATCAATACTTGGGAAACTGGCTTTAGCTTGAAATGCCATTCCTGGTTGTGGTTTTCTATTTGGAGATTGATTATCTAAATCTGAACAATAATAAATAGCATCTATTCTTCCTCCAATTTCCAAAATCTTATTGGTCATGTGTGAATGAATAGCTGCTAAATCTGCATCTGTCATCAATCCTTTTCCTATACCCTTTTGATTGGTCGTAATAATGATTCTATTGAATTTTTGAGCTAACAAGGGGAGTGCTAATAAACTTTCTGCATAGAATTCAAATTCACCCCAATGACGAATATAATCATCCTTTTTCTCCTGATTGATTACACCATCTCTGTCTAAGAAAAGCGTCCATTCTGAATTTATAGCTGAATAGTCCAACATCTATTTGCCAAAAATATTTTCTTCAACTAATTCGCAAATTATATGACCCACTAAAATATGAGACTCTTGAATTCTTGGTGTAGTTGTTGAAGGAATATTGATTAAGAAATCACTTAATTCTTTCATTTTGCCACCCGCAGCACCAGTGAAACCAACAGTTACTACGCCAATTGATTTAGCCATTTCAAAGGCTTTAACAATATTACCTGAATTACCCGAAGTGCTTATCCCAACCAATACATCACCCGGTTTCGCTAAGCCTTCTAGTAATCTTGCATAAATTACATCATAGCTATAATCGTTTGCTACTGCTGTTAAATAAGAGCTATTACAATGCAAAGCATCTGATGGCAAAGCTTTTCTGTCTTTATAAAAACGACCAGAAAATTCTGCAGCTAAATGTTGTGCATCAGCTGCACTACCTCCATTGCCTGCAAAATAT
>CAZLKW010000065.1:1062-8307 GCA_964560215.1 uncultured Sediminibacterium sp.
CCTACCACTTTTTCGATCTCTGTAACCAATAGTTGGTCATTCAATAAAGCTTGCTTTACTTCGATAGAACCTTCAATTATCGACTTTATTTGTTGTAATGACATGGCTTAAATGGTTTAATTGGCTATTGGTATTTATAATTGTTGGTACAAAGTTAAAAAAGATTGTCTCATTTGTTCCCAACTATATTTTTTCTTTTCTGTGATTAAGTTAGGTAAAAAGTGATCTACCCCTTTTTCGTATAATTGAATGATGCCTTTTGCAATTGCATTCACGTTAGGTTCAACGACCAACCCTACTTTATCATGTGGAACCGTATCTGCAAGGCCACCTACATTCGTCACCAACATAGGTTTTAAAAAATGATATGCCATTGGCGTGACACCACTTTGAGTAGCATTTTTGTAGGGTTGAATAATGAAATCTGCAGCAGATGCATATAATTTCACTGCCTTTTCACCAATATATTTATTGTAAACACTTACCGTATTAGTTAATTTTAAACTTTCGATTTGAGCTAAATAAGGTTCAGGTGCTTCGTAAAATTCGCCTGCAATTATTAGTTTAATACCTGCTTCTTTAATGGCTGGATCATTCATTGCATCAATTAATAAATCCAAGCCTTTATAAGCTCTAACAAAGCCAAAGAATAATATAACTTTATTATTTTCCTCTAAATTCAATATTTTTCTTGCTTCAACCTTAGGCATGGCTTCTCCAAAATGGTCATAAATGGGATGCGGTGAAACACAGCTTGGTTTATTTGTAAAAGTCTTTACATCTTTTTGCACTTTATTACTCATAGTTAAAAAACCATCTACACCACCTACAAAAAACTTGGTAAAAAGTTGGTCACCCATTCTTTTTTCATGTGGAATCATATTGTCCACTATGGCAATAACCTTGGTGTGCTTATTCCATTTAACAATTCTTAAAATGGTTCCTAAACAAGGTCCCATAAAGGGAAGCCAATAACGTACTATGATTAAATCAGGCTTTTCATTCTTTATGCGTAAACCCACTCTAATCCAATTAAATGGATTGATAGAATTAATAACAACTTCAATAGTAAGCCCCTTAGGTGCTGGATCAGAAGAATATTGTGTACTACCAGGAAAAAGAAATCCAGGATATTGCAATGAAAAAGTGGAAAGTTTTGTTTTAATACCAGCTTCAATAAAACATGCAGCTAACTTTTCATCAAAGGCTGCTAAATTACCTCTCAATGGCCATGCTGGCCCCATGATGATCAATTGATCTACCATCCTTGTTTCTCCTCAATTAAATAAGTGTTCCTATCCGGTGCGTTACGATTTACTATTTCGGCAATAAAACCTGCTAAAAATAATTGCGTACCTATCAACATAGATGTTAATGCAATATAAAAAGCTGGTTTATTAGTGACACTAGTCAATGGATACATAAACTTACTAACTACTATATAGAAAACAGATGCAAAACCTATTAAGAAGAATAGGGTGCCAATTAAACCAAAAAATTGCATTGGTTTTTTTCCAAACTTGGACAAAAATTGAATTGTCAATAAATCTAAGAAGCCATTTACAAATCTTTCCCAACCAAATTTTGTATGACCGTATTTTCTAGCTTGATGTTGAACTACTTTTTCGCCAATTTTTTTAAACCCAGCCCATTTTGCTAGAATAGGAATATAACGATGCATCTCTCCAAATACCTCAATACTCTTGACTACTTTCAATTGGTATGCTTTAATGCCGCAATTAAAATCATGTAATTTAATACCAGAACTTTTACTTGCAACAGCATTGTACAATTTAGAAGGAATATTTTTAGTAAGTGTATTATCAAATCTTTTCTTTTTCCAGCCACTAACTAAATGAAAACCTTGTTCGGTAATCATTTGATAGAATTCTGGAATTTCATCTGGACTATCTTGTAAATCTGCATCCATTGTCATGACCATAGATCCCTGAGCAGCCTTGAAACCTTCATTTAATGCAGCAGATTTGCCATAATTACGTTGAAACTTAATGCCCTTTAAAGCAGGGTATTGTTGACGCAATTTCAAAATGACATCCCAACTTCCATCATCACTACCATCATCAATCATGATAACTTCATAGGAATATGAATTAGTTTCCATGACACGATGTATCCATGCCATTAATTCTGGTAAAGATTCCGCTTCATTGAATAAAGGTATAACGACAGAAATCTGCATAATAAATTATTGAGCTAAGTCCTGTTTAAATGGATCGACTGGATTTTTCTTAGCAACTCCAGCGCCAATTAAAGATGCAATTGCACCCATGAATCCAGTACCAATAATTGCACCGCCAATAGCAAATGGTAAGAAGAATTTCTTAGTCATTGTTATAGCTTGTTCAATCATTTCGTCCGTCATTTGAGGATTCTTTTCCATTTGTGCTCTTGATAAATCAATTATTTTATCAATCATATCTGGGAAAAGTACTTTCAATGATAAAAAA
Organism: uncultured Sediminibacterium sp.; assembly: GCA_964560215.1. Taxonomy (GTDB): domain Bacteria; phylum Bacteroidota; class Bacteroidia; order Chitinophagales; family Chitinophagaceae; genus Sediminibacterium. The sequence goes on from CAZLKW010000065.1 coordinate 3,531, forward strand.
GTAAACACGACAGTAATTACAATCAATACAGCTGTTGTTTTGAAGCCATGTGCAAAAATATTACCAAAGCTTACATTGTTGCCATTTTGATTTGCATATAGAATGTTCCCATAAATAATACCACCGACTATGATCGCATAACTTACCCAGCTTAACCATGTAACTGCATATAGATTAAATACATAAACAATGATGCTAAATAAAATTGAAAACGCACCTAAAATAGCGCCTTTTACAATATGAGATGTGATTTGTTTTTCCATGATTTATTTTTATTGGGGTTCTTAAAATTATAAGTGTTTGTTATAAAATATTTGTAGCAATTATTAGTTATTTAAAACTAATTGGCCTTTTGCAAAAGTGCCAACCACTTTTCCAGTTAATGGTTTCTCTATAAATGGATTATTGCCTGATTTACTTTTAGAATTTGATTTAGAAAGGATTGTTGTTTCTTTTCTATTAAATAATGTCAGTTCAAGATTATTACCTTCTTTTATTGACATATTCGGAAGATTAAAAATAGATCTTGCATGATTAGACAACAAATTGGCTAATTTCTCGTCATTAAGTTGCGGCAACAAATGATTTAAAGTTGCGAAAGTAGTTTCTATAGCCCCTATACCAGCTTTTGCATATTCGAATTCAATTGTCTTCCCATCCCAATCTTGTGGTTGATGATGCGAAGTAATACAATCTACAATTCCATCTTCTACAGCTTTTAATAAAGCTTTTTGATCTTCTATTGTTCTTAGTGGGGGATAAACTTTAAGCAAAGTATCATAACTACTTAAATCTGTTTCATTAAAATATAAATGATATGGCGTCACGCTGCATGTAATAGATAAACCATCCTTTTTAGCAGCCTCAATTAATGCGATTCCTTTAGCTGTACTTACACCCGTAATATGAAGTTTAGAATTGGTGTATTTTAATAATTCAATATCTCTGGAAATCATTAATTCTTCCGCTATTGCAGGAATGCCAGGTAAACCTAATTGGGTAGAGGTAATACCTTCATTCATCAATCCTAAACTACCTAAACTTTTATCTATTGGCATTTGAATCACTACGCCGTCAAATGTTTTTACATATTGTAAAGCTTTCAAGAAAAGTAGGGTGGATTGAACAGGGTATAAGCCATCACTAGATGCAACCGCACCAGCTTGATGCATATCAATCATTTCGGCTAAATCTTTCCCCTCAATTTTTTTAGAAATTGCACCAATTGGTAATACGTGTATGGGTAATTGATTGTTTTGCTGGATGATGTAATTGACTTGTGTTTTATTATCTACAACTGGCTGCGTGTTGGGTACAACAAATACCGTTGTAAAACCACCGTTTTGAGCAGCAGCAGCACCAGTAACCAAAGTTTCTCTATGTTCATAACCAGGATCACAAAAATGGGTAAAAGGATCAACCCATCCTAAACTTACAATTGTTCCAGGAATATCTACAACCTGATCGGCTGATTCTGAAATATGATCTTTAATTGAAATCAATAGCGAGTTTTGAAGAAGAATATCTTTTACTTGGCCATTAAAAGGCGAATGCTGATCAGCAATTTTGACTTGCCTGAGGAGAATTGTCATCGAGTCAATGAATTTCGTGCAATATAACTCGTTTTTCTCTATTTGGGAGTATATTTGCACCCAAAAAATCGGCACCATGGATATTTACGGGTGGTAGCGCAGTCCGGTAGCGTACACGTCTGGGGGGCGTGTGGTCGCAGGTTCAAATCCTGTTCACCCGACTTATTAGAGCCCACTAAAATCAAGTAATTTGATGCAGTGGGTTCTATGGTTATATTGAGTTACCTTCGCAACCATGACTTTTGACGAATTAAATATCAATTCTCCCTTATCTAGAGCTTTAGAAGATCTTGGATATTCGCATCCTACACCTATTCAACAACGTGTTTTCCCGGTAGTAATGTCTGGAAGGGATGTTTGCGGAATTGCTCAAACAGGAACAGGTAAGACATTTGCTTATCTTTTACCTTGTCTTAGACAATGGAAATTTGATAAAAACAAGGACCCACAAATTTTAATCATTGTTCCAACAAGGGAATTAGTTGTTCAAGTAGTGGAAGCAGTTAAAAAATTGACCCCCTACATGAGTGTCATTACGGTAGGTGTTTTTGGAGGGGTCAATATCAATACCCAACAAATAGAAGTTGAAAAAGGGGTAGACGTTTTAGTCGCAACACCAGGAAGATTATTTGATTTGATCATGAATGGTGCACTTAAAACAAAATATATCAAGAAGGTTGTCATAGATGAGATGGATGAGATGTTGAATTTGGGATTCAGAAAACAAATCACCAATATCTTAGAATTAGTTCCTGCTAAAAGACAAAATTTACTATTTTCTGCTACCATTACAGAGGATGTAGAAAAATTAATGAATGACTATTTCAATGAACCAGTTAGAGTAGAAGCAGCACCTACAGGAACTCCACTTGAAAATATAATTCAATTAGGTTACGATGTTCCAAATTTCAATACAAAGGTTAATTTATTAGAACATTTATTAACTGGAGATGAAAGCATGACTAAGGTTTTAATTTTTGCTGCAACTAAAAGTTTAGCAGATCAACTATATGATCAATTAATTGAAAAATTTCCAAATATTGTAGGCGTTATTCACTCCAATAAAGAGCAAAATTATCGTTTCAATACAGTGAATCAATTTAAAGCAGGAGTTTTTAAATATATTATTGCAACCGATGTAATGGCTCGTGGCATTGATGTTGCGGAGGTTACCCATGTTATTAACTTTGACACACCAGATGTTCCAGAAAACTATATACATAGAATTGGTAGAACAGGTAGAGCTGATAAAAAGGGTATTGCAATTACTTTTATCACAGAGAAAGAAGCAAAACAAAAATTGGCAATTGAGGCTTTAATGAAGCAGTCAATACCTATGGAAGCATTACCAGAAGACTTAGAAATTTCAACCGTATTAACGGAAGATGAGATTCCTAAAGTAAGAATGAAAATCATTCAAGTAAAATTGCCAAAGAAAGAAGATGTTGGCCCTGCATTCCATGAAAAATCTGAGAAGAATAAGAAAGTGAATGTGCGTAAGAATTATAAAGAAGCAATGCAGAAAAAATATGGAAAACCCAAGACAAGGGGTGCAAAGAAATAAATTAGCCCTTAAAAAAGATAAGGGCTAATTTATTTTACTCTAATAATTTTTTCGAGGCCACCCATAAACGGTGGTCTCGACTTGTTTTATTCCCTCAGAAATAAGGGCTATAAATTTAAAATCTTTCTAATCCAGAGAAGAAAAAGTTTCCTTCAATTGCTGCGTTCTCATCGCTATCACTTCCGTGTACTGCGTTTTCACCAATAGAAGCTGCAAATTTCTTACGGATTGTACCTTCTTCTGCTTGAGCAGGGTTTGTTGCACCAATTAAAGTTCTAAAATCAGCTACTGCGTTGTCTTTTTCTAAGATTGCAGCTACAATTGGGCCACTACTCATAAAGCTTACTAATTCTTGGTAGAAAGGTCTTTCCTTGTGTACTTCATAAAAAGCGCCAGCTTGAGCAGGGGATAAATGAATCCACTTCATTGCTTTAACTGAAAATCCAGCTTTAATGATTTGATCTAAAATAGCACCAGTATACCCTTTAGAAGTTGCATCTGGCTTAATCATTGTAAATGTTCTGTTGCTCATATGTATTTGTTATAAAGTTTCTAATTGAGGGCGCAAAATTACTGAAAAACATCCGATTTATATTAAATTTGTAAACTTATGCAAGCAATTGAACAATTCTATCCCTTTTTACAAACTCCTTTTAAAGCTGTTATTACCGCACACCAGAAACCAGATGGTGATGCAATGGGCTCTAGTTTAGCCCTTTATCACTTTTTAAAGCAATTAGGACACGATGTAACAGTCGTATCGCCCACAAATTGGGCACCATTCTTGAACTGGATGCCTGGGGTGGATAATGTAATTGATTATGAAGCTAATAGGCAAAAAGCAACGCAATTGGTACAAGATGCAGATTACGTTTTTTGTCTTGATTTCAATATCCTACACAGAACTAAAAATATGGAGTCGGTCATAAGAGAGGCTAAAGCAGTTAAAATCTTGATTGACCATCATCAACAACCTGATACTCCAAGTTTTGGATATGGCATTAGCGATGTAAAAATGAGTTCTACCTGTGAAATGATCTACGATTTCATAGTGCAATCTGGTCATAGTAATTTGATCAATCTAGATATTGCAACTGCTTTATATACGGGTTTAATGACTGATACTGGATCATTCAGGTTCCCATCTACCACTGCCTCTGTACATAAAATTATAGCCCATTTAAAAGAATTGGGATTGCAACATGCCAAAATTCATGAAAACATATATGATCAGTCCTCTGAGGGAAGATTAAAATTCATGGGTAATGCATTTTTGAACAGAATGCATGTTTTTGCTGATTGTAAAACTGCAGTCATGGCGATCCCTAAATCAGACATCTACAAATATGAACTAAAAACAGGGGATACCGAAGGTCTAGTAAACTACCTTTTGTCAATACATGGTATCAAATTTGCTGCGATCGTTATAGACAGAGAAGAAGAAAGAAAATGGAGTTTTAGAAGTAAAGGTAACTTTGATGTTAATATATTTGCAAGAACTCATTTTGAGGGCGGAGGTCATGCGAATGCTGCAGGCGGAAGCTCAAAGAAATCTGTTGAAGAAACATTTCAAGATTTTAAAAACATATTAGAAACATATAAATCTCAATTAACACAATTA
>CAZLKW010000066.1:0-8149 GCA_964560215.1 uncultured Sediminibacterium sp.
CTCGTATCGAGGATTTGTTGTTTGAAATCAACAACCAATTAAAGACTTTAGAGAATCAAGCAAAGAAGGCTGAGAAATATTTTGAGATTAAGAAAGATTATAAGGAGACTGCTATTGAGTTAGCGATTGCTTCTTTAGAAGGCTTCAATCTAACTTATAAAGAATTGACGGAACAACAAGTAACCGAAACGGATAGAAAGTTCGAATTAGAAGCAACTATCGCGTTAGAGGAAGCAGCACTTGAACAAGAACGTGTTGTGTTCATTGACAAAGAAAAAGGGTTGCAAAGTATGCAACAGGAGTTTAATGAATTACAACAAAACTTAAGAACTAAAGAGAACGACAAGAATCTAGCTGCACAGCGATTAGATTACTTGAATGACAAAGAAAAGGGATTACAAGAATTCTTAGAAAGAGCAGAAGGTCAATTGAAAACAATTGGGGACTCTATTGAGTATACTAAGTTGCAAGTAATTGATGAAGAGCAGGTGTACAATGATTTCAAAAACAGAGTAGAACAATCTCATATAGAATTAACGAATAAGCGTGCACAATTCGATGATCAAAGATCTGTATTGGATGGTTTACGTCAACAATTTGGTCAAATTCAAAGAAATCAATTTGAAGCCGAAAAGAAAGTAGCTGTATCTGATACTTCAATTCAAAATATACAAAGAAGTCAACATCAATTAGATGAGGAGCAATTGCATAGAGCAGAACAGGTCGAAGATTTAACACAACAATTAGCGACTAAGGAATCAGAGTTAGCCGCAAGTAAAGCGCATTTGGCGGAATTACAAGAGCAGCATGAAAAAGCAAAGGCAAGTATTTTTGAAACGCAAGAACAACTTGAAGCATTAAGATCAAAATTGGCAGAACAATCAAGAATTTTAGATGCTAAGAAAAACGAATACGATTTGTTAAAGAGTTTAGTGGACTCAATGGAGGGCTATCCAGAGAGTGTTAAATTCCTGCACAAGAACACAGGCTGGAATCACAATGCACCCATTCTTTCTGATATTTTATACGTTCAAGAATCTTATAGAACTGCTGTTGAAAATGTTTTAGAACCTTATTTAAACTATTACATAGTGAATAATTTAAAAGAGGGTATGCAAGCTGTTCAATTATTAGACAATAATAAAAAAGGCAAGGCGAACTTCTTCCTTTTAGATCAATTAAGTGGTGCAAAAGCAGAATCTGCTCCTTCGAATACCATTGCAGCATTATCTGTGATTGAAATTGATCCTCAATATGCAGCATTAGCAAATCACTTATTGGGTAATGTATTTATTGCAGAAAATGAAACAGCTTTAGAAGCTAATTCAACTGGCATAATTTTAGAGAAGACAGGTAAGTATGTTAAAGGGAAATACACTTTAACAGGTGGTAGTGTTGGTTTGTTTGAAGGAAAGAAAATCGGAAGAGCTAAAAATTTAGAAAAATTATTAGAAGATATTCAAGCGCAAGAAATAGTTGTGAATGATTTGAAAGCGCAAATTCAAGTGAAGCATGAATCTGTATTACAATTCAATGAATTACTGAAAGAACAAGAAATTAAATCTACTGAGCAAAATGTAAACCGTTTGATCAATGATGTGTTCGCTAATAAAAACAGATTAGAGAACTTACAATCAGCGCAAGTTGCAGCTCTTGCTAAATTGGCAGAACTAGCAGAGAAGATTGCACAAGAGCATGCTTCAATTGGAGATACAAGAACTGAATTGACAGCATTAAATGCATCTTTACAAGCAACACAAGCTCAATTAGGTGACATTGAAATGGCTTATCAAGCAGCTGAGCAAGCGTATCATTTAGCTTCTGGTGAATTCAATGAAATGAATTTACAATTGACTAAGCAACAAAGTAAAATCGAAGCATTACAACAAGAAGTAATTTTCAAAGGTAATCAATTGAATGATTTACATGCTCAGATTCAAACCAATACGGCTCAATTAACAGAAGCATCTACATCAATTGTTGAGAGTAAAACACAATTAGAGGCGATTGAATTAGAATTAATTGAGTTACTAAGAAATAAAGAGGCAGAGGAATTAAAATTGAACGAAGCAGATCAAGCTTATTATACTTTACGTACAACATTACAAGAGAAAGAGAGTGCTTTAAGGCACCAAGTGAAGTCTAAAGAATTAATGGACCAATTGATTAATGAAATCAAGGATAAATTAAACAACTTAAAACTTCAATTGGCTAGTACTAAGGAAAGATTAAGTGTTGAATTCAAAGTTGAGTTAGAAGAAATCTTAGATCTTGGAAGACAAACAGAAGCAACTTTAGAAGAATTACAAGCAGATGTAGAGAAGATGAAGAAGCGTTTGGAGAATATGGGTGAAGTGAATCCAACAGCAATCGAAGCTTACACAGAGATGAAAAAGCGTTATGATTTCATCTTAGAACAAAAGAACGACCTTGTGACTGCGAAAGAAAGTTTATTGTTGACCATTCAAGAAGTGGAAGCAACAGCAAACCAAGCTTTCTTGGAAACATACAATACAGCAAGAGAGAATTTCCAAAAAGTATTCAAAGCATTGTTTACTGAAGAAGATTCTTGTGACTTAGTTTTAGTTGATCCAACAAACCTTGCAGAAACAGCAGTAGAGATTGTTGCGAAGCCTAAAGGAAAGCGTCCGTCATCAATTACTCAGTTGAGTGGTGGAGAGCGTACTTTAACAGCAACAGCAATGTTGTTTGCGATTTACTTAATTAAGCCAGCGCCATTCTGTATCTTGGATGAGGTTGACGCACCATTAGATGATGCCAACGTAGGAAAGTTTACACAAATGATCCAAAAATTCTCAGATAACTCACAATTCATTATTGTTACACACAATAAGCAAACAATGAGTGCTGTAGATGTAATATATGGTGTGACTATGCAAGAGCCAGGTGTGAGTAAATTAGTACCTGTCGACTTTAGAAGTTTAACCGCTTAATGACTTTATGCAATAATGCATTTACATAGCTTTAAGAGTCCTCGTGAGCAATTGCGGGGGCTCTTTTTTTAGTATCTTATTCAATTATGCCCAATCTTTAATATCAATTGATCAAATCTGTCCTTATACTTTTCATTGCTTGCTTTATAATTTACCTACCTTTTAGCAGGACGCCAGATTATTTTGATAGTGATACCACGCCTGCGTTGATAGAGGCTAAAGGAGCAAGTGTATTTGCCGTTTTTAAAGAAGCTGGTAAAGTTTACAGAATATCAATTGATCCAAAAGATTTTCAAACAAGAATTGGATCAAGAATTGAAATCAGGTATGAATTAAGTGCACCGGAACACGCAAAGGTCAACCAGCTAATCGGGTATTGGTTAGTACCTAAAGAATTACTAGGTGCGTTGAGCATTTTGATTGTCTTATTGATTGCGGCATACGCAACAACGCATCGCCCAGATCCAACTTCATTAAAAGAACAGATTGAATTCAAGAAAGAAGACACAGGGAAGTATGTCTAAATCGAAACTTATAGACTGGGTAATTTAGAATAAATACTATTCCGTAGCGAACATTCGAGCGAAGCGAGCTGAGAGCCTAGGGATAGGTATTTAATCTAAATCAGTAATTGAAAAAAGAAATTATTTCGCTAAATAGCGCTTGATGTCTTTGTCGATATCGCGGTTCTTGATGGTTTCGCGTTTGTCGTATTCTTTTTTACCGCGTCCAATTCCAATTTCCATTTTGGCATAATGCTTCTCATTAAAAAATATGCGAAGCGGTACAATGGTAAACCCCTTTTCTTTGGTCTTGGCTTCAATCTTTTTAAGCTCTCTGGCGGTTAACAATAGTTTACGGTCATGTACTTCAATATGATTATTCTTATTGCCATGAGAATAGGCATTGATGAACAAAGATCTAACCCAGAGTTCACCCTTATCAAAGAAACAGAAAGAATCATTAAAGCTCACTTTGCCAGCACGAATAGATTTCACTTCGGTGCCCATCAATACAATACCCGCCACATATTTATCTTCTATCTGGTAGTTGAAATAGGCTTGCCTATTATTTAATTCTATTGACTTAGGTGCTTTCGCCATAAAAAAATATCCCGATGTGCTACACCGGGATACAAAAGTACTATTTAAAATTGATTTCTATTTGCCATTAGTTTCGGAACATCAAAGCCACATCTGCTAATTTTTGCTTGAGTTCCTTTCTGTCAACAATAAAATCCAAAAATCCATGTTCCAATAAGAATTCTGAACGTTGGAAGCCTGGAGGTAAATCTTTCTTAATAGTTTCTTTGATAACCCTTGGACCTGCGAACCCAATTAAAGCGCCAGGTTCCGCTATATTAATATCTCCCAACATACCAAAGCTAGCAGAGATACCACCAAACGTTGGATCAGTTAACAAAGAGATGAAAGGTAATTTCGCGTCACTTAATTGAGAAAGTTTGCCACTAGTTTTTGCTAATTGCATTAAACTAAATGCGCTTTCCATCATACGAGCACCACCACTTTTACTAATTACTAAAAAGGGTAGTCTGTGTTGAATACAATAGTCTACAGCACGGCTAAATTTTTCACCCATGACACTTCCTAATGAACCACCAATAAATTCAAAGTCCATACAGGCAACTACATAACCCTCGCCATTCATTTTACCTACACCAACACGCATTGAATCTTTCAAATCTGTTTTAGCATGGATATCGTCAAGACGTTTTTGGTAGTTCTTTAAATCAGTAAAATTTAACGCATCTTTACTTTTGATTTCGTCAAATAATACAGTGTATTCATTATTGTCAAAAAGTATATCAAAATATTCCGCACTGCCAATGCGATGATGGTAATTACACTTTCCGCATATGAACAAGTTTTCTTTTAATTCAGAACTTGTACATATATGGTTACAGGTTGGACATTTTGTCCATAATCCTTCTGGTGTTTCCTTTTTATCTGCAGTCGAAGTACTAATCCCTTTTCTAATTCTCTTAAACCATCTTGATTTATCAGCTGCATCGGAATGATTCAATTCTTCACCAGTCAGGTTTACTTCAATATCTTCTACTTTTTCACGCATAGGAAATTATTTAAGCGTTTCTATTGATACAATTTAAATCGTCAAAAGATTGTTCTAAACGTTTGATAAAAGACTCTTCGCCTTTTCTTAACCAAACTCTAGGGTCATAATATTTTTTATTAGGCTTATCAGCTCCCTCTGGATTACCTAATTGAGTCTGAAGATAAGCTTCATTCTTTTTATAGTAACCAAGAACACCTTCCCAGAATGCCCATTGTAAATCGGTATCTAAATTCATTTTGATTGCACCATATCCAATTGCTTCTCTAATTTGATTTTGAGGAGAACCAGATCCGCCATGGAATACAAAGTAAACCGGCTTAGGTGCAGTGCCTAATGTTTTTTCAATATGCAATTGGCTATTATGTAAAATCTCAGGCTTTAATTCAACATTACCTGGACTATATACACCATGAACATTACCAAAAGCTGCGGCAACTGTAAATAAATTACCAACTTTCCCTAATTCAGTAAATGCATAAGCAACATGCTCTGGTTGGGTATATAATTTATCGTTTTCTACTCCGCTATTATCAACACCATCTTCTTCACCACCAGTAACTCCCAATTCAATTTCAATACCCATACCCAATGGAGCCATGCGTTTGAAGAATTCAACAGATGTTTGAATATTTTCTTCGATAGGCTCTTCAGATAAATCCAACATATGAGAACTAAACAAGGGTTGTCCGTGTAATTTGTGGTATTTCTCGCTCTCGTCAATTAAAGCACTAATCCAAGGCAACCATTTTTTTGAGGCGTGATCTGTGTGTAAAACAACAGGGACGTCATAATATTTAGCTACTTGGTGAACGTGCAATGCTCCAGCAATCGCACCTTGAATATTTGCTTGTAAGTTGTCATTTGGCATCCCTTTACCAGCTATAAATTGGGCACCACCATTAGAGAACTGAATAATGATTGGAGACTTTACTTTTGCTGCTGTTTCAATGGCTGCATTAATTGTATCCGTTCCAGTGGTATTAACCGCAGGGATTGCAAAATTATTTTCTTTAGCATCGTTGTATAATGCTTCTAATTCTTTACCGTATAAAACACCAGATCTGTACTTATTCATAGTTTAATTATTGAGTAACAAATATACAATTTAAGACCCAAACAGCCGTTAGCTAGCAGCTTAAATCCGGCCTAAATTAGTCTATAAATTCCTTGGATCGCATCCAATCGTCATTGTATACTTTTCCAACATATCGGCTCCCATGATCATGAAATATACACACTACAATATCTTCTGGTTTAAGTTTGTCTTTTAGTTGCGTAAGGCCTTGAAAACAGCTACCGGCAGAATAACCACAAAATAAACCTTCTTCTTTTGCGAGTCTTCTTGTCATTAATGCGCCTTCTTTATCCGCCACTTGTTCAAAATGATCAATCACTGACATATCATAATTTGCAGGAACAAAATCTTCCCCAAATCCTTCTGCAATATAGGGTTGGACATAGTCCATGTCAACTATGCCAGTTTGAAAGTAATGTGTCAATAAAGAACCGATAGGGTCAATGGCCCAAATTTGAATTGCAGGGTTCTGCTCCTTTAAATATTTTGCTGTTCCAGTAATCGTCCCACCTGTCCCAGCAGTACACACAAGGTGTGTTATTTTTCCTTCTGTTTGACGCCAAATTTCAGGACCAGTAGTTTCGTAATGGGCTTGTCTGTTTGCTAAATTATCATACTGATTAAAGAAAAAAGAATTTGGTATTTCAGCAGCTAATTTTCTTGCAACAGAATAATAGCTAGCAGGATCTTCTGGTGTAACATTGGTAGGGCAGACAATGACTTCTGCACCAACTGCTCTTAAGATATCCATCTTTTCCTTGCTTTGTTTATCTGTTGTCGTGAAGATGCATTTATATCCTTTCACCACTGCTGCTAGTGCTAAACCCATTCCAGTATTTCCACTTGTGCATTCAATGATGGTGCCACCAGGTTTTAATTTCCCTTCGGCTTCAGCTACTTCAACCATTTTCAAAGCCATTCTATCTTTAATAGAATTACCAGGGTTGAAGTAATCTACTTTTGCAAGAATTGTTGCTGGAATCTCAGCTGCAATTTTATTTAAACGAATCAATGGCGTGTTGCCGATTGTTTCTAAAACATTGTTTAACCACATAAAAAGTGTTGCTTTTATTGTGTGGTGAAATTACACTAAAAAGTAAGAAAACTAAAGGATGTTAGCAAAATTGCTAGTAATGATTTCACAGAATTTTGTGTTAATCATTTTTTCAGCTAAGCCAATCATATTAGAGAATGCTTTTGCGTTACTAATACCGTGACCAATGATGACTGGTTTATTCACGCCCAAGACAGGGGTGCCGCCATAATTTTCGAAATGAAAACGACCGAAAAAGGAATCGTTTCCTAGTCCTTGATGCGCTGAAGCTTCATACATTGCTTCTGCAGTTTTAAGAATAATATTTCCTGTAAATCCATCACAAACTATCACGTCTGCCTTATCATTAAAGACATCACGCCCCTCTACATTACCAATGAATTGTACATGGGTATTTTCTTTCAAGAGTGGGTAAGTAGCCTGCGCTAATAAGTTACCCTTGCCTTCTTCCTCACCAACATTTAATAAGCCAACAGTTGGGGTATCGATATTTAAAATATGCTTTGCATATAAATTGCCTAGAATAGCAAATTGATTCAATTGTTCAGGTTTGCAATCCGCGTTTAAACCAACATCTACAAGGATACCTGTTTTCCCATTCAGCTTTGGTAAAAGGGAAGCGATAGTGGGTCTTAAAACACCTTTAATTGGCTTGATACTAAACATTGCGCCAACTAACATTGCACCTGTATTACCTGCACTTAAAAATGCATCAATTTTGCCTTCAGCTAAATATCGAAAACCTATAGCGATAGAAGAGTTTGGTTTCTCTTTTAATGCTTTAGTAGGATGCTCATGGTATCCAATTACTTCTGGGGCATCTACGAAATGCAAAAAAGGTGAAGCAATCCCATGTTGTTGAAAGAGTACTTTCAACTGGGCTGCATCACCTATGCAAAATAAATTATTCTGATTATTGGATAGATAAAGTTGAACGCCTTTGACAGCTTCAAGTGGTGCAAAATCACCACC
>CAZLKW010000067.1:0-8031 GCA_964560215.1 uncultured Sediminibacterium sp.
GCCATCCATTTCCAGATTCAGCTTCAATGCTTCATGTAGATGCTCTTCGTCTTCCACTAATAAAATGCTACTTTTTTGCATGTTTAATTTGCATTAAATTGAACTACAAAAATACTTCCTTTAGGCTGATTGGACTGGACTTGAATTGTTCCACTGTGAAATGTGACAATTTTTTTACATAAATACAAACCTAAGCCAGTTCCTTTAGTGGACCTTGTTTGCTCAGCACCAATTCTGTAAAATTTATCAAAAACCTTAGTGCGCTCTTCCAAATCAATACCAACACCTTCATCTTTTACCCTCAATTCAATTAGGTTGTCCTGTTGTTGCAATTCGATGTAAATTGGCGTGTCATTTGTAGCATATTTATTAGCATTGTCTAATAAATTATTAAGTAATAATTGCAATAACAAAGGCTCCCCATGTATTTGAATAGCAGGATGTATTTGTACAATGCATTTTCTATTTGGATAACGTTCTTCAAAAGAATGAATACATTGTTTAGCAATTTCTGAAAAATCAACTACCTGTTTATTGGATTCATATTGTCCCATATCTAATTGAGAAGCCAATAAAATATTATTACACAAAGCGTCTAAACGTTTTGTTTCCTTTAAAGTATTTTGAATTAAATGTTGTTGCTGTTCCGGTTTAAGGTCTCGTTTAATGATCGTCTCTAGATTCAACTGTGTCACTGCAATGGGCGTTTTAAGCTCATGTGTTACAGCCATCATAAAATTTTGCTGGAGTGAAGAATACCTTAATTGTTTCAATAGTGAACGATACACATAAATTGCGCCTAAAAGAAAAAGGAAAAGAAATGTTACACCTTCTCCAATATATTGTTTTGTTTTTCTTTCCGAAAATGCTTCAATGCTTTCTATATGCTGTTCGTCAACTTTACCTTGAGCTATTAATGTTTCTATTTTTGTTGCGGTCAATAGTTCGTTTTGTTTGACCAATGCTACATACCACCAAATAAATGCAGCAACCATATAAGTTAAGAATAACCAGTAGATAATTCTTACCCATACTAATTTGGAAATGGATATTGAATTGCGCATTTTATAAAGTAGCTTTTTCGATTCTAATACCTGTAGATAAAATATTCTGTAATGGATCCTCCCGCATTGTATGCCTAATTGTAAAAGAATTGATGCCCATTTTTAATTTTATAGGCTTCACGGTTAATGGGATTCGTTGATCAAAGATATCATCCATACCTGTGCCTAGCCATCCTTTTTGATCGTCTGCAAGGTTAAGGTTAAAAGTATTCGTTACTGGAGTTTCCTTTGCCGCAGCATGCGTTAATTCAACCCAAATGTTTTTATAATGATACGCGTTATGGTGCCTAATAACAAAGATAACTTTATACATACTATTGGTGTCAGTCACATTAAAAAGATACTTTTCTGGCTTTGCGCTATTCCATTGATGATCGGGATGAATCGTGTTTTGCTCAGAAAGCGGCATTGTTTGACATGAAGTCATACCAATAAAAAAACAAATAATACAAACAAAGCGCATGTACTTTCCCATTTATAAAACGTTTAAAATTTGTTCTTTTGCTTTTTCTAATTCATCTTTCATCACGATCACTGATTTTTGAATCTCTACATCATTCGCCTTGGAACCTGTGGTATTGATTTCTCTTCCCATTTCTTGCAATACAAAAGATAATTTTTTTCCTTTATTTGGATCTTTATCAGCAAGGATTGACTTAAAGTAAGCACAGTGATTGGTCAAGCGAACGCGCTCTTCTGAAATATCTATTTTTTCGATATAATAAATCAACTCTTGTTCAAGACGGTTGTTGTCATATTTATCAGGTCCAACATTTTGTTCTAATAATTTAATCAAGCCATCTTTAATCTTAGTTCTTCTGTTTGGCTCTATCACTGCAATAGCTGCTTGTTGCGATTCAATTGCAGCAACTCTTTCCAACAAATCCAGCTCTATTGATTTACCCTCTTGCTCCCTATGGATGTTTAATAAATCAATTGCTTGTTTTAATAAACCAAATATGGCATTTTTCTCCTCCTCATTTAAGACTTCATTAGTAGAAGAAACCACATCAGGCATTTTTAATAATGTGCTTAATATATTTTCTTTGCCAATACCCAACTCCTCTGCTAATTCCACTATAGGTTGATAATAAGACTTGGCTAATGCTTTATTAATATTCACAGGCTTTGAGGCGCCATTAGATCTAACCGAAATAGAGCACTCTACGCTTCCTCTAAATAAATGCTCATTTAAGGTATTTCTAATCTCTACTTCGATCGGTTTTAATAAAGAAGGAATGTTTAAACGAACATCGAATTGTTTACCATTTAAAGACTTGACTTCAACCAAAAGTGTTTTATCGTTAAACGTCATTTCTGCCCTTCCATAACCTGTCATTGAATACAACATAAGTAGTCCATTATTTAGTCCATAAAGGTATTAAATTATGAGCTTGCAAGCGCTAAAGTTTGTACTTTAGCGAAGATTTTGACCCATGTACGATAAAGCACAAATACACGCAATACAGCAAATAACAAAGCAGTTTTTAGCTTCCCCATTAAGCATTGAACTAAATGCCTTAAAAAAGGTATTGCAGTTTCATGAATACCAATATTATGTGGTCAACGAACCATTAATAAGCGATTACGAATACGACCAACTTTACCAAGCGCTATTGAAAATTGAGCAATCCGACCCGTCTTGTATAACGCCTGATTCTCCTAGTCAGAGAGTGGGCAATAGCTTAAATGGCAGCTTTGAAACGGTACCCCATTTAGTGCCCATGTTAAGTTTGGAAAATAGCTATAATGCAGATGACCTGAATGATTTTGATCGGAAAGCAAGGGAATCTGCAAACCTGGATTTCATTAGCTATTGTGTTGAACCTAAATTCGACGGAGCAAGTATTTCATTAATTTACGAGAACGATTTATTAGTGCGTGCATGTACCAGAGGAGATGGTGTTGCAGGGGAGGATATTACAACCAACATAAAACAAATAAGGTCTATTCCATTAAGTATACCACTGGCAGAAAATGGCATTCAGCAAATTGAAATACGTGGCGAGGTAATTATGAGCAAAAATGCTTTTGATGCTTTTAACGAAAAACTAAAAGCAAAACAACAAGCCACACTTGCAAATCCTAGAAATGCAGCTTCGGGCAGCTTAAGAATGAAAGACCCTAAAGAAGTAGCAGAAAGAAATTTAGACGCATTTATTTATCATATTAGTTATGTCCTTCCTATTCCAGGAAAATCGATCAATCCATTGTTTAATACACATAGTGGATCTTTAGAACTATTATGGAATATGGGATTCAGGTCTCCGGAGAAAGAAAAAAAATTAGTTCATACCATTCAAGATGTAATTGATTATTGCAGTATTGCAGAAGCTGGTAGAGACCAATTACCTTATGAGATAGATGGACTGGTTGTGAAGGTGAATGACCTTGCTTTACAAGAAAAATTAGGAATGACCTCTCATCATCCACGATGGGCGATTGCTTATAAATTTAAAGCGAGACAAGCGACCACCATTTTAGAAAATGTGGAATTCCAAGTTGGAAGAACTGGTGCAGTAACACCCGTTGCTAAATTAAAACCTGTAGCAATAGGTGGTGTAACCGTGTCAAGTATTTCCATCCATAACGAAGAGTATATTATTGAAAAAGATTTATTACTAGGAGATACGGTTATTATAGAGCGCGCTGGCGATGTGATTCCACAGATTGTACACTCAATAGCAAGCTTAAGAACTGGCAATGAAAAAAAGATTCAATTCCCTACCCATTGCCCCGTTTGTAATACCGCATTAGTAAAAGAGACAACAGAAGCTGTTTGGAGATGCAATAATTTTAATTGTAGTGCACAGATCGTAGAACGCATTGCGCATTTTGTAAGTAAAGATGCAATGGATATCAAAAATTTGGGCGAGGCAAATATTAAAAAGTTTTTTGAGTTGGGCTTGCTGAATGATATACCAGGAATTTTTAACTTAGATTTTGAACGTATTGGAACCATGGAGGGGTTTGGTAAAAAAAGTATTGATAATTTAAGTACTGCAATTGAAGCATCTAAGCAACAACCATTGCATCGTTTAATTTATGCATTGGGTATTCGATTTGTCGGAGAGACAACAGCAAAGACCATTGCAAGTAGGATCAATCATATACTAGACTTAACCCGTATTACAGAAACTCAATTACTTGAATTCGAAGATATAGGTGTTAAAGTAGCAAGTAGTATCGTTCAGTTTTTTAGCGACCCTGTCCAGCTGGAAATGATTAACCAATTGATTCTATTAGGATTGAATGTAGAGCAAACAAATCACCAAAAAGCCGATGGCACACTTACTGGCTTGAATTTTTTATTTACAGGAACACTTACTCAGTTAAAACGCTCAGAAGCAGAAGCAATGGCAGAGGCAAAAGGCGGTCATATATTGAGTGGAGTGAGTAGTAAATTAAATTACCTGATTGTAGGTGAAGATGCAGGAAGCAAATTAGAAAAAGCAAAAAAAATAGCCTCGATAAAAATTATTACCGAGGCAGAGTTTATAGAATTAATAAAATAAAGAAGTTATTTTATTAATTCTATACGCTTATGATTTTTCAAAGCCCTCCATAAAGGAGGGCTTTGGGGGAATTAGTAAAATAACTCAATAAGACAAACTAGATTATTCCCTGACCTGCCAAGTATTCAGCAATTTGAACTGCGTTGGTAGCAGCACCTTTACGAAGGTTGTCACTCACAATCCACATATTCAAAGTTTTTGCTTGCGTTTCATCTCTACGCAATCTACCTACAAACACCTCATCCTTTTCGTGCGCCCATAATGGCATTGGGTAAAATTGAGCTGCATCATCTTGTTGCACGACTACTCCTGGTGCAGCAGAAAGCACAGCAATCACATCTTTCAATTCAAATTCATTTTCAAATTCTACATTCACACTCTCACTATGGCCACCCACAACTGGAATACGAACTGTAGTAGCAGTTACTTTAATAGAATCATCTTGCATGATTTTACAAGTCTCTTTCACCATTTTCATTTCTTCTTTTGTATAGCCGTTTTCTAAGAAGACATCGATTTGAGGAATTACATTTAAATCAATTGGATATTTATAAGCCATTTGTTCTGCGTCTAATTGATTACCCTTGCGCTCGTTGAATAATTGATCCACTGCTTGTTTACCAGTTCCAGTGACACTTTGATAAGTACTTACAACGACTCTTTTAATTTTATATTTTTCATGCAATGGTTGTAATGCAACCACCATTTGAATAGTTGAACAATTAGGATTGGCAATAATAAAATCATCTTTGGTTAATACTGTAGCATTCACTTCTGGCACGACTAATTTTTTTGTTGGATCCATTCTCCAAGCAGAAGAATTGTCAATCACGCGAATCCCCGCAGCTGCAAATTTTGGTGCCCATTCTAATGAACTGCTTCCTCCTGCAGAGAAAATTGCTACAGCTGGTTTTGCTGCAATGCCATCTTCCATACTCACCACTTTGTACCCCTTTCCCTTATACATTACCTCCTTACCCACAGAACGCGCTGAGGCAACTGGTATTAACTCACTTACAGGGAAATTACGCTCTGCAAGTACTTCTAACATTTTGGTACCAACTAAACCTGTAGCACCGACTACTGCAACTTTCATATTTCTAATTTTAAATAAAAAAAACCTCCCAATTTCTTGGAAGGCTTCTGAGTATATTTTAAGACATACAAAAAATCAGCACCTTCCTTTTACAGTGGTTCCTTAATTTGTTTTGTATGTTTAATTTGCTTGTTCACTTCTACAAATGTAATTCGTTTGATATACTTTACAAAATTAAACTAACTCGATATCGAAATTCACTAACTGAACAAACGATTGTACGCGTTCTTTAATATCATCTACATTAATCTCAGTTAAACGT
Organism: uncultured Sediminibacterium sp.; assembly: GCA_964560215.1. Taxonomy (GTDB): domain Bacteria; phylum Bacteroidota; class Bacteroidia; order Chitinophagales; family Chitinophagaceae; genus Sediminibacterium. The sequence goes on from CAZLKW010000067.1 coordinate 5,938, forward strand.
TCCGTGCCAAATTTTTCTACACAGAAACTTGCCATCGCACTACCTAAGATAATCGCAGATTTCATATTCTCAAAAGTGATATCTTTTGTCTTAGCAAGGTGTGCAACAAAGCCACCAGCAAAGGTATCGCCAGCTCCAGTTGGATCAAACACTTCCTCTAAAGGCAATGCAGGCGCAAAGAATACTTCGTTCTCATGGAACAATAAAGCGCCATGTTCTCCTTTTTTAATAATCAGATATTTAGGCCCCATTGCCATAATTTTTTTAGCAGCTTTTACTAAACTATACTCACCGCTCAATTGACGAGCTTCACTATCATTTACTAATAAGACATCTACTAAACTGATTGTATGCAATAAATCATCCATCATAATCTCCATCCAAAAATTCATTGTATCCATTACGATTAATTTAGGACGATTTTTCATTTGCTTAATGACACTACTTTGAACAGATGGCACTAAATTACCTAACATCAAAATTTCACAATCTTGATAACTCTCAGGCACTACTGGTTGGAAGTTTTCCAATACATTTAATTGTGTGTCTAAAGTATCACGTGTATTCATATCTAGGTGGTACTTGCCACTCCAGAAAAATGTTTTTTCATCTTTTTTAATTTGAACCCCTTCTAAATTAACCCCTCTAGCAGTTAATGCATCTAATTGAGCTTGAGGAAAATCTCCTCCAACTACTGAAATTTGCTTTACTGGTGTAAAATTGGAAGCGCACCAAGCAATATAAGTTGCAGCACCACCAATAATTTTATCACTTTTCCCAAATGGGGTTTCAATGGCATCAAAAGCCATAGATCCAACGACTACTAAAGACATGTGTATTTTTTTGATTTTCAGCTGCGAAACTACGATTTTTAAGACATCTCTCCCAAAGCAATCCAAATCGAACTAAATCTAAAAATACAACTGATTGATAATCAAAAAACTAACGAATTTGAATATTTTAATCAAAAATTAATCAAAACGTTGGCTTTTATTCAATAATTTTGTGCTAACAAACGATTAAAAACAGTATTATGGCTAGAATAAAAACAGAAAAAAACGGATCTAGAAAGGACGTTATTGTGAGTAAAGCAGCTACTCTTTTTAGAGAAAAAGGGTACAAAGCGGCAAGTATGCGTGATCTAGCAGAAGCAGTGGGTGTTGAGGCTGCTAGTTTGTACAATCACATTAAATCTAAGAGTGAATTACTACATGAATTGGTCTTTAATGTGGCAAATCGTTTTGTTTTAAAAATTGATGAAATTGAATCTGAGCCTATTAGTTCATTAAAGAAGATGGAAAAGATATTACGTTTCCATATTGTAGAGATGATCCATAATTACGAAGAAGTGTATGTAAGTGATAGAGAATGGAAACACTTATCTGACCCTTATTTATCAAATTACCAGAATCAAAGAAGGGTTTATCGTAAAAGATTAGCGGCTATTATTGAGGAAGGAATAAGAAATAAAGAAATCAAACCTATTGATGCACCTACTGTCGTATTGATCTTCTTGCATGCCGTAAGTGGTATCGAAAGCTGGCACCGTTCGACTAAAAAAATCAGCGCAGAGGAATTAGAACAAAATATGGTTGCAATTTTAATTGATGGACTTAAAGCAAACAATTAATTAGCGATTTAACTTATGCATTAAAGCCTTCTCTTTTCGAGAGGGCTTTTTTATTCAACTAGATTACCGCTTGATTGTATTAACTTTGTAGCTTATAAAGAATACTAGTGTCAGAAAGAAATAATTTTATCGATTACATCCGCATTTTTGCCCATAGTGGTCATGGCGGAGCAGGTTGCAGACATTTCCTAAGAAATAAATTAACCGCAAAAGGTGGCCCTGATGGTGGTGATGGCGGCAGAGGTGGGCATGTAATTTTAAGAGGTAATTCCCAACTATGGACATTGCTGCATTTGCGTTATCATAAGAATGTATTAGCGAAGGATGGAGAGAATGGGTCAAAAAATAGATGTACTGGTAAAGACGGCGAAGATATTATTATCGAAGTGCCATTAGGTACTATTGCTAGAGACGAAGAGACTGGTGAAATTGAAGCAGAGATTTTACATGATGGTCAAGAGATA
>CAZLKW010000068.1:0-7631 GCA_964560215.1 uncultured Sediminibacterium sp.
TATCTTAACTGTGAAAGGTGGTACTGGTGCAATTGTAGAATATTTTGGTGAAGGTGCGACAAGTATGAGTTGTACTGGTAAAGGAACCATTTGTAATATGGGTGCTGAAATTGGTGCAACTACCTCTACATTCGGATACGATGCAAGCATGAGCCGTTATTTAACATCTACAGGTCGTGCAGATGTTGCTGCTTTAGCAGATGGTATTGCAGCACACTTAACAGCAGATGCTGAAGTATACGCAAACCCAACAAAGTATTTTGACGAAGTAATTGAAATTGATTTAGATACTTTAGAACCACATTTAAACGGACCTTTCACACCAGATTTAGCAACGCCAATTTCTAAAATGAAAGAAGCAGCTGCTGCAAACGGATGGCCTACAAAAATTGAAGTGGGTTTAATTGGAAGTTGTACCAACTCTTCTTATGAAGATATTAGCCGTGCTGTAAGTTTAGCAAAACAAGTTGCTCAAAAAGGTTTGACAACAAAGGCAGAATACATGATTACACCAGGTTCTGAGCAAGTAAGATACACTATTGAAAGAGATGGTTTCTTAGATGTGTTTAGTCAAATTGGTGCGAAAGTATTTGCAAACGCATGTGGACCATGTATCGGTATGTGGGAGCGTGTAGGGGCAGAGAAAAAAGAAAAAAATACAATCGTACACTCTTTCAACAGAAACTTTGCAAAGCGTGCGGATGGTAATCCTAATACCTATGCATTTGTGGGTTCTCCAGAATTAGTAACTGCATTAGCGATTGCGGGTGACTTAACTTTTAATCCATTAACGGATACATTAACGAACGATAAGGGCGAACAAGTTAAATTAGACCCTCCTACTGGTGATGAATTACCAGTAAAAGGATTTGCTGTAGAAGATGCAGGTTTCCAAGCACCAGCAGAAGATGGTTCAAAAGTAGTTGTAGCAGTAGATCCAGCATCTAAGCGTTTACAATTATTAGATCCATTTGCAGCATGGGAAGGAACAGATCTTAAATCATTAAGATTGTTGATCAAAGCAAAAGGAAAATGTACAACGGACCATATCTCTATGGCAGGCCCATGGTTGAAGTTCCGCGGTCACTTAGACAATATCTCTAATAACTTATTAATTGGTGCTGTTAACTTCTTCAATGAAAAAACAGACAACGTTAAGAGTCAAATTAATGGCAACTACGATACGGTGCCTAATACACAAAGAGCATACAAAGCTGCAGGTATTGGAACAATTGTAGTGGGTGATGAAAACTACGGAGAAGGTAGTTCTCGTGAGCACGCTGCAATGGAGCCAAGACATTTAGGTGTTCGTGTAGTATTGACAAAATCATTTGCACGTATCCACGAAACAAACTTGAAAAAGCAAGGTATGTTGGCATTGACTTTTGCAGATAAAGCAGATTACGAAAAGATTCAAGAAGATGATACTATTGATGTAACTGGCTTAACTAGTTTCGCTCCAGGCACGCCGTTGACTTTAGTGTTAACACATAAGGACGGAACAACTGATACGATCAAAGCAAACCATACTTATAACCAACAACAAATTGAGTGGTTTAAAGCTGGTGGTGCATTGAACATCATCAGAAAGCAAGTTGCTGGATAGCATTTTTAGTAGGCTTTTATAAGAAATATAAAGCCTACTAAAAAAAACAACTCTAAAGATTTTTAAAAACCCTCTGAATTTTCAGAGGGTTTTTGTTTTCTTTTACTTTATGAATCTCCAGCTAAATTCAATTAAAATTTTAGCTTAATTTTAATGCATGATAAACACAGCACTAGTATCTTTTGGCATGAGTGGGAAAGTTTTCCATGCGCCATTTTTAGCGACCAACCCAAATTTCAATTTAGTTGGTTGTTGGGAGCGCTCTACAAAAAACATTGAAGCAGCCTACCCTGGCACCAAATCATATAACAGTTATGAGGAATTATTAGCAGATGCTACGATTGATTTAGTTGTCGTAAATAGTCCGAACGATACGCATTATACTTATACTAAAAGTGCCTTACTGGCAGGCAAACATGTCGTAGTAGAAAAAGCATTCACAGTGACAGCAAAAGAAGCAGAGGAATTAGATTCACTAGCAAAGAGCAAAGGATTGAAATTAGCAGTTTACCATAACAGAAGGTATGACGCAGATTTTCTAACGCTACAAAAATTAATCCAAGAAGGAGAAATTGGCACGCTTCAAGATGTGCAAATTTCTTTTGAAAGATATAGAACTACATTGAGTCCTAAAAAACACAAGGAGTCCGTTACACCAGGTGCTGGATTATTATATGACTTAGGTCCACATTTAGTGGACCAAGCTATTTTATTATCCGGCATGCCATTAGCGGTTTTTGCAGATATCAGAATTACTAGAAAAGTGTCCATCATTGATGATTATTTTACATTGATTCTTTATTACCCATCTCACCGTATCACATTAACGAGTGGTATGTTATTTATGACGGAGAGTCCTGGTTATAAAGTATATGGAACCAAGGGTTGCTTTATTAAAAAAAGATCCGATGTACAAGAAGCAGATTTGATTGCTGGTAAAAAACCAAATAGTCCAAATTGGGGTGCTGAAGCAACAGAAGATTATGGTGTTTTATATACCGATATGAATGGTATCATTACCAATAAAGTGATCCCAAGCATTCCAGGCAATTATGGAACATTCTATGATAAGATGGCAGAAGCAATTTTAAACAATAGTCCTTTACCAACCACGGCAGCAGAAGCTACTAATATCATTCGTGTATTAGAAGCTGCAAGAAATAGTGCATTCAATAAAAGAGTAGTAGGCGTTTAATTAAACATTCGTATTCGAAAAAATCAAATGGCACATCCTTACTTAACAGCGATCAAAAAAATATACGCAGCCAACGGTGATGCGACCAATGCAAAAGGAGCAAAAGCATATTTATTGAATCAATTTGAGTTTTATGGCATTAAAACACCTCTTAGACGAGAAATTTGCAAAGCGTTTTATAAAGCCAACCCTATAAAGGACCACAATGAATTAAGCACACTTATAAAAGAATGCTTTGGAGAACCACAAAGGGAACTGCATTATTTTGCGATTGAACTTTTAGGGCACCATAAAAAATTGTGGTCTAAAAAAACATTGCCACTTATAGAATGGATGATTACCCATAACAGTTGGTGGGATTCTGTTGATAGCACGAATAGTCATGTGATTGGAAAATTCTTTTTAACCTATCCAGAATTGATTGAAGAATACACGTACAAATGGAATCGCTCAAGTAACAAATGGTTGCAAAGAATGAGTATCCTATTCCAGTTGATGTACAAAGAAAAAACCAATACGACCCTGCTTACGGACTACATTGAATACTGTCAATATGAAGAAGACTTTTTTATTCGCAAAGCCATCGGCTGGGCATTACGAAGTTATGCGAACACGAATGCAAAATGGGTCATACTCTTTATAAAAGCACATCCGCAACTTTCTAATTTATCTAAGAGAGAGGCATTGAAACATCAATAAAAAAGCCCCGCAATCTGCGAGGCTTCTAGTTATTTAAACAAATCTTGTAAAATTAAATTACATTTTCTTAGCGTCTTCCAAGAACTTCGCTAATCCAATATCCGTTAAAGGATGCTTTAACAATCCTAAAATTGAATCTAAAGGACAAGTACAAACATCTGCACCAGCTTCAGCTGCTTTTACAATATGTAAAGCATTACGGATAGATGCTGCTAAGATTTGAGTAGTGAAACCTTGTACATCGTAAATGTGACGGATCTGACTAATCAATTCCATTCCATCCCAAGAACTATCGTCGATTCTACCAATAAATGGAGATACATAAGTAGCACCTGCTTTAGCAGCTAATATAGCTTGACCAGCAGAGAAGACCAATGTACAGTTCGTACGGATACCATTATCGGTAAACCATTTAATCGCTTTGATACCATCTTTAATCATGGGTACTTTCACCACAATATTTGGATGGATTGCTGCTAATTTTTTACCTTCTTCAACCATTGTTGCAAAGTCGGTAGATAAAACTTCGGCACTGATATCACCTTCTACTAATTCACAGATTGCTTTATAATGTGCTGCAATTGCTTCCTCACCTTTAACGCCCACTTGAGCCATTAAAGAAGGATTGGTTGTTACACCATCTAAGATACCAAGGTCATTGGCTTCTTTGATTTGAGCTAAATTTCCTGTGTCAATAAAAAATTTCATATCCTAGTTTTTTGTTTAGATGCTTAGGCATCCAAGTTTTAAAAAGTGGCAGGCTACTCACATCGCACCGCTCAACCGCCTATCCTTGCTGTATTCCTACCCTGGGGAGGTTCAGCAGGAGCTGGTCGTGTAAGACCTGCCGGTGCGAAGGTAGTAAAAACACATCGTTTTTCCTACCAATTTTGGAGCGAATTCAGGCTAGAAAATCCAATAATTTGATCATACCTACTACCAGCAACCTTATAATAGACCAAGATGGTATAACTATTCTCCGTCTCCCAATGGTCTCCTTCTGTCCACCTAAAATCATGCATTGGGTTTGGTTCAGCATCGGATCTTAATATATAATTATAACTATAGTAGCCCTGTTTTAAATTAACCCATTTTTCATATTTACCCGTTGCACTATTCCATTGCATTTTTGCATTCAGGTCTAATTGATTTCCTGAAAGTGCGCCAGAAAGGAATAAGCTTTTTCCTTGAAATGCCATTCCATTGGGCGGTAGATAAGTAAACAACACATTGGCATAATCATTCTGATCATCAGATCGAATAGATTCAGAATTGCTAATTAAAAATTGTCCATTTAAATCTTTGAATGTAAAATAAGGAGTAGCCGCTCTAGATACATCAGTTTTTAACACAATATTGGTACCATAACCCAATTGTTGAATTTGATCTATACGATCTGTTTTAAATCTTAGGTTTTGTAAATCCAACCACCTTGCTTCTTTACCTGCAGGGAAAACAAAATCCCTGTCGGCATTGTATTCAATTTGATTACCTCTTATAAAACTTGGGGCATTGGATAGGAGCATGTCATTGAACCTTGTATTTTGTATAACAACCGCTTGCAAAAATTCAGGTTGAAAAAAAGAAATCTTTTTGACATCCAATATCAATTGGATTTTTTGGTGAGATTTTGAAATGGTTTCATCAAATGGTTCTTGGATACTAGCTACAATAGGTACTTCTTGTTCCACTACAAAGAAACGCTTGCTAAATACAAGTTCATTACCCTGCCCCTGTCTATAAACTTTCATCAAATAATTACCCGACTTAATCGGCTTGCAAGTTGGAGTTGGAAAACTAAATGAGTAATGATAATAGGCTTGTTGCGCAATAGATGAAATAGTAAAGTTTCTGATATTATTTTGCGTTAGGCCTCTTATATAATCAAATGGATTTAACGGAACAGGCTGCCAATTGATATCCATTAATTCGATGGTGAAATAATATTGCTGGTATTTTGCGCTTAAGTCATCAAACTGAATTAACAATTCCTCCCCTGTATTCAATCCAATAATAGGAAGGGCTAAGGGTTTCCCTTTTGGAAAAACAAGAACAGTTTGGATATTGCGATCATGTATCTTTTCTACCTGAGCAGTCAATGGCAAAGTGAAAAAGAACAAGCCAACAAATAAAATCCACTTGGTCATAAGGTTTGATTTACTACAACGAAACTAAGCTGAAAGTGCTAATTATAAAGATAAAAAACTAGATTTGATTAAAATTTACTGTTGAATACTGCCTTCGAAATAGCCAAAAGAATTAGTTTTTTCAAACAAAAAAACTATACTCGATTTATAGTCAGACTATCTATCGCAGCAACGGCAATAAGTGTCGCTACTATTTTGTTGACTTTTTCTATTGTAAATGGTTTTCAGTCTACCATAAGCAGAAAGGTCTTTTCCTTTTGGGGCCATATTCAAATTGCTTCAGTTGACGGCAATTACTTAAATGAAAATCCGGCAATTTTAAACCAATTAAAATCAAACCCTGAAATAGAAGCTGTAACACCCTATTTGAATCAAACAATGGTACTTGCAAAGGAGATAGAAATTGAAGGCCTGAATGCAAAAGGCATTGCCGACTTTTCAATGATCCCAGATTTAAGTAAAGGAAGAACTATAAAATCGAATGCGCAATCTATTTCTAGAGAAGTCGTTATTTCTAAGGCTATTGCCTCTAAATTAAAAATTGATACTGGCGACCAAGTCAAGTTGTACTTTATACAAAACGGAAGCGTGCAGGAAAGAAAACTTATTGTAGTTGGATTATTTCATACTGGAATTGAAGAATATGATTTAAAAAATGTGTTTGTAGACTTAAAGCTTTTACAACAATTAGAACAGGATCCAACTGTTATCAATGGCTACCAAGTTAATTTGAAAGACCTTGATAAGGTAGATAAAGTTCAGGATAAAATAAGGAGTAGCTTACCGGAAAACTGGGTTAGTAGCGCTAGCGCAAACGTATACCCTCAGCTTTTTGATTGGATAAAAGTGCAAAGCATCAATAGAAATATCACCATCTTCATTATGCTTTTGATTGCAATTGTTAACCTCATCACTTGTTTATTGATTTTGATTTTAGAGCGCGTTCCAATGATTGGCGGATTAACAGCCATGGGCGCATCCCATCAAATGATTCGTAAAGTATTTATGTATCAAGCAAGCTTTATCACTTGGATTGGAATTGGATTGGGCCTATTTTTAGGCATTGGGATTTCAGTAATACAAATGAAATTTCAAATAATCCATTTAGATGAAGCTGCTTATTTAGTTGATAAACTCCCTATTCTTATTAAACCAATGCAAGTGATTGGTGTTTTGTTTGGCACAGCATTAGTAAGTTATTTATCCTTTTTATTGCCCACGATTTGGATAAAAAAAATGAGTCCTGCAAAAGCAGTTAGATTCGATTAATGATGAAAGTTCGATAAAATTATACCTGTTGCAACAGCTGCATTTAATGATTCTGCCTGACCCAGTTTCGGAATCGTAATGGGATGCGTAATCAATGCTTGTAATGGCTTTCTTATTCCTTTAGATTCGTTCCCAATGATAAGCATTCCTTCTTTTGCTAATTGGGTGGCCTGAATTGATTTCCCTTCTAGCACTGCTCCATAAATTGGCAGTTGAACTTTTTTTAATATATCTGACAAATCGGCTACAATCACTTGAACCCTGAATATACTGCCCATGGTACTTTGTACTACTTTAGGATTGTAACAACTTGCTGTGTCTGCACTCACTAAAATTTGGTCTAAACCAAACCAATCAGCCGTTCTAATAATCGTTCCTAAGTTGCCTGGATCTTGTATACCATCCAAAACCAAAGTCAATTTTCTTTTTAATTCGACACCTGACTTAGCTTGTTTTTTTTCCACTAATGCCAATACTTGATTGCCTTTTTGAAGTTGGGTCATTTTATCCAATTCGAAATCTTCCACTTCAGTCACATAATGTGGCTTAAAAGGCTGATTCTGTATCCAATCCTTCGTTGCATATGCTTGACGAACAACCCAATCAGATGCCATCAATTCTTCCATCATCTTTGGCCCTTCAATGATAAATACAGATTCTTCGGCCCAATGTTTTTTATGGGCGAAAGATTGGATATATTTGAGCTCATTCTTAT
>CAZLKW010000069.1:0-7567 GCA_964560215.1 uncultured Sediminibacterium sp.
CTGCCTTCTACATTTCCTATAAAACGAATGGCTGTATTTTCTTTCAATAAAGGGTAGGTGGCTTGTGCAAGTAAATTTCCTTTGCCTTCCTCTTCGCCCATGTTTAACAATGCAACCGATGGATCGGAAATATTTAAAATATGCTTCGCATATAAATTGCCTAAAATACCAAATTGATTTAATTGTTCAGGTTTACAATCTGCGTTTAAACCTACATCCACTAATATACCTGTTTGTCCATCAAGTTTAGGAAGTAAGGTGGCAATGGTGGGCCTTAAAACACCAATGATCGGCTTAATACTAAACATAGCACCGACCAACATGGCTCCGGTATTACCTGCGCTTAAGAATGCATCTATTTCACCGGAAGCCAATAATTTAAATCCAATAGCGATGGAGGAATTGGGTTTTTCTTTTAAAGCCTTTGTGGGATGTTCATGATATCCAATTACTTCTGGGGCATGGACTAAATGCAAAAATGGTGACGAAAAACCATGTTCCTGAAATAATTGTTTCAGTTGTGTTTCGTCACCAATGCAAAATATATTGTTATCAGAATTGGTTAGATATTGTTTTACGCCTTTTACGGATTCTAGTGGTGCAAAATCACCACCCATCATATCTATACCAATATTCATTTGATTGGGATGATTATGCTTTTAAAGGCGCTTTCTCAGCTACTAATTTACCTTTATAGTATAATTTTCCTTCTTGAACATGCGCGCGATGACGAACATGGATTTCACCAGTTGTACCATCTTTGCTTAAAGTTACTTCTTGAGCAACATAGTGTGTTCTTCTTTTAGCACTACGTTGTTGTGAGTGTCTGCGTTTAGGATTAGGCATCTCTTATTTTTTAAATTTTTACTATTATTTGTTTTCTATTCTACTTTTATTTAGTCCTTTAAATCTTTGAACTGATCCAGACCTTTCCAAATATCCTTTGAAGGCGCTTGAGCAGGTGGATTTTCATTAAAGAAATTGAGTTGGTCAATTACTTCTTGGTTACAGGTCGATTTTCCTTGGTCGTCCAATTTGCAAATATGTTGCAAGGGGATGCTAAGGTTAATGAACTCGTAAATCCAATTGGCAATAGACAAATGACTTTCGTTACGATCTAGGTAAAATATATCTGGGTCTTCTTCTTCACTGTTCATCTTATCGGCCTCATCAACAAGTTTTACAACTATGTCAAATTCGTCCCAAAGTTGAACGGTCAATGGATTGCCACATCGGTCACAAATCGTATCAATTGTCCCATCAATGTCAAAATGTAATTGCATAAAACCAGGGTGCTTATCCAAAAGGAGCTTCACTTTAGTTTGACAATTACTGAAATCTTGGGTTCCAAAATCTAAAAAGAACTTGTCCTCTATACGGTATTCAAACTCATGTTCACCAGCTGTTAAGCCTACAAATGGAATTTCAAATGACCTGTTATGGCCCATAACCGTACTTTAAGGGTGGCAAAGTTAGTAAAATTCAGTCAAAAGACAAAGTTTATACTAATTTTACTAGATAATTATTCTGTACAAATGTATCGATTTAGAACGGCTTTCAGTAAGTTCCTTTTGCCAATTATTTGGCTTTCGCTTTTTGTCGTTTGCTTAGCCGCTCCTTACTTCCCTGAATTGATAACAAGATATTATACCATCGGCCTATTTAGGTATTGGACCATTTGCCTTAGATTCCTGTTTGGGTGGATGCCTTTTGCAATCGGTGAATTAGTTTATATAATACTTTTTATATTATTGATAATCAATATATTAAAGTATTTTACTTCTATTAAAAGTTTCAATACTTTTTGGCAAAAAATACGTTTTATAAGTATCAAATTGATTGGACTCTTTATTAAATTATATGTCATTTTTCAATTGATTTGGGGCTTGAATTACCTACAACCAGATGTTTCAAAAGCCTTTAACTTGGTCGTCCAGCCACCTAAAAATGCCCAGATCGCATTGGATGAATTGAATGTTTTAACCTATGAATTGATAAATGAGTTGAATCAAACGAAAGTTGAATTGGGCAAAAAGAATGCCAATGAATTGGATTTTACGCAACTTTCTAATAGGGTAAGAGTAGCATATTCGTCTGATACAGCCTTTCAACATCAAAATCTATTTCAAAATCCAAGTATAAAAAAGGCAGTTTTTCCAAGTTGGGGAGACTATTTTGGCTACCTGGCTTTTTACCAACCCATTACAGGAGAAGCAATTATACGGGCAGATCTCCCTGTTTTAACTCAGCCTTATACGATTGCCCATGAAATGGCGCATCAATTGGGCTATGCCTCAGAAACAGAGGCAAATTTCATCGCCTATGTAATTGCTACAAAATCAGGGGATCCTTTGTTAAGGTATTCTATGTTATTGCAAATGTTCAGTTATGCCCAAGAGGCACAATTACTATTGATTGCGGGGAATAAAGGCTTCGAATCATGGAAAGCGCAAATAGCCAAAAACAGCGCATTATTGAATCCAGCAGTACTTAAAGATCGTGCAGAAATTAAAGCATTTTTTACTGCAAGAGCAGGTAAGGAAATTCAGGCATCTACGAAACTGTACGACCAATTCCTTAAATGGAATAAGCAAGCTGCCGGCTTAGGAAGTTACTCGGAGGTCTTAAAATGGGTTAGGGCGTATCGAATTAAAACTGGTTCTTCCACATCATACTCTCGATAGGCTTTTCTGGTTGGCCACTGTATTTAGCATTTGCTTTTTTATTGTAGCTTACTTCAATCTCGCCATCTACTGGGAAGTAAATCAATTGACCAATTGGCATTCCTTTGTATACTCTAACAGGTTGTTTAACTGAAATCTCTAAAGTCCAGTAACCACAGAAACCAACATCTCCTTTACCTGCAGTAGCATGGATGTCAATTCCTAAACGACCTGTTGATGATTTTCCTTCTAAGAAAGGCACATGTGCATGTGTTTCTGTGTATTCTAAAGTAACCCCTAAATAAAATCCAGTAGGCTCTAAAACAAATCCCTCCTCTGGAATTTCAAAATAAGTGATGGTATTATGTGCTTTAGCATCTAATACAGCATTGTCATAAGTCGCTAGCCACTTACCAAGATGCACGTCATAGCTATTGCTACCAAGGTCTTTTCGATGGTAAGGTTCAATTTTAATTGTTCCCTTTTCAATTTCTTCGAGTATGCGTGTATCTGATAAAATCATCTTATTCTTTTTATGTTTAATTTCGGTCTTTAAAACAGACCGCAATCTAATTCAAAATGCCTTTCTTTTATCAACAAAATATTAACGAGACCGCTCATTTAGCCATTTGGTCGATTACAGAACCTGCATCATTTTTTGAGACAGATATTCAGTTGGCAGTGCCTATCGCGAATGAAGAAAGACGAGTACAACATTTGGCAGTGCGTCTTTTGTTCAAGTTAATGATGCCAGATGCTGACATGAGTCAATTGGTGATGGCTGATAATGGCAAACCCTATTTATTGAGTTTACCTTTCCATTTTTCTTTTTCGCATTGTAAAGGTTATGCTGCTTGTGCAGTAGATGATAAGCAACCAGTAGGAATTGACATTGAAATCATCCATCCTCGTATTGCAAAAGTGGCGCATAAGTTTTTAAATGAAAAAGAGAAGTCTATGCTAGAGGGGCTAGATGAAGCCGCTCAATTAAATCAAATGGCATTTTTGTGGGCTTCAAAAGAGGCCATGTACAAACAATACGAACAACTTGGAATAGACTTTGCCAAGGACTTCAATATTCTCGAATTAACCAATGGAGACAGGGGAACGGTGAAGGCGCAAATTTTACATAAGGGGAATCAGGTAGAGGTCTTATTAGACTATCATTTTGGGGCTGATTATATCTGTGTGACCTGTTATAAATAATTTTTATTCTGTGTAAAATAAAAAGTTTTCATTTTTTAGTGAGTGAACTCACGACGGTGTCTCGTATTTAAAAACCCCATCACTTTCGTGACAGGGTTTGTGCGGAAGAGGAGATTCGAACTCCCACGCCCGGGTATGGGCGCTACCACCTCAAGGTAGTGCGTCTACCAATTTCGCCACCTCCGCATGGGTTGCAAATGTACAAAAAAAGCCCTCCCGAATTACGGAAGGGCTTTCAATAGCTTAACAATCAAGCTTATAATGCTTTCAAGATCTCATCTGCAGATCTTACATAATCCATATTCTTAGCTTCAGTTGCCATTTGCTTACAAGTTTCAGCAGCTGCTTTAGCACCTTTCTTATCATTTAAAGCAACGTGTACTTTAGCTTTTAATAAATGCAACCAATAAGCTTTTGCATTTGCTGCAATTGCTTTATCTGCATAAACTAATGCTTTGTTGTAATCATGGTCTAATTCAAGGTAAAATGTCGCAGCAGTTTGATAAACATTTGGGTTTACTGTTGCAGCAGAAGTAGCAGCTTCAATTTGAGCACGTACAATTGGTTTAATATCTGTGCTGATTGGAATTTTCACTTTTGTCTTACCCCATTTCAAATAAATAGTAGCAGTTTGTGCAGTGATATCATCAATTGCAATTGTAAAAGTTTCAGTTGTTGTTCCTGTAGTTTCTGGAGCAACTTTAAAACGAACTACGTCTTCTGCTTCTTTGTAATCAAAGCTTCCCCAACCTTTAGAATTAGTGTTGATAATGATTGTCCACTCGTTCGCACCTGGGATAGTGAATAAACCATAAGAACCTGCTGGGATTGTCTTATTGCCAATATTTACTGGGTCAGAAAAAGTTAATTTAGTAGCACCGTTTGCACCTGTTCTCCAAACATCACCAACTGGAGCCAATAAACTTCCAGTTCCAAAAACCGAACGTCCTTTTAAGCTAGGTCTAGAATAAACGATTTCGATTTTTCCCATTCCAAATTCTTGCGTTAAAGATTGAGTAGGGCTTGCTGCTGGCTTCTTTACTTGGGCCATTGTTGTTTAGCTTAAAATGCTTCCCATTACAAAAGGGATCTTGTTAGTTTTCTTTATGTTGTGAATAACAAACTAACCGAACAATTATTGTCCAACTTCCGGAGTGTTTGAAAGGCAGGGTGGAATCGATCCAATGTATCCCGTAGGAAATCTCTATTAATATGGGTATATATCTCGGTTGTGGTAATACTTTCATGACCAAGCATTTCTTGCACTGCTCTTAGATCGGCACCGCCTTCGACTAAATGGGTCGCAAAGCTATGTCGCAAACTATGTGGGGAGATTGTTTTTTTGATTCCTGTCTTTAACATTAAGTTTTTGATGATGTAAAAAATCATCACCCTGCTTAAGCCCTTGCCACGATTATTGAGGAATAAGATGTCCTCGCAATTTTTTGCAGGTGTCTGGTGGACACGAATAGTGTCTTTGTATAACTTTATGTATTTGATCGCATCCGTACCAATAGGGACTAGTCTTTCTTTATCTCCTTTACCAATGACTCTTATAAATCCCACATCTAAATACAAACAGGATATTTTAAGTTGAATTGCTTCCGTAACTCTTAAACCCGAACTATACATCACTTCTAAAATCGCTTTATTTCTACCTCCTTCAGGTTTACTTAAATCAATCTCTCCAATCATTTGCTCTATTTCCTCAAAACTTAATACGTCGGGTAATTTTCGACTTGTTTTTGGACTAGGCAAAAGAGTGGTAGGGTTGACATTGCATATTTGTTCAATTAAACAATATTTAAAAAAAGCTTTAATGCCAGAAATAATTCTTGCTTGAGAAGTTGGTGCCATACCTAGGGCACCGATACTTTGAATGAAATTTTGAAGATGACTTAATTGAATATCTGAAGGCGTCTGAATTTCTGGTATAGGTGCAACAAAATTGGCTAACTTATCTATATCTCTTAAATAAGCTTCAACCGAATGACCGCTAAGTGACTTCTCTAATTGTAAAAAAGCTTTAAACCCCTTTTTATAGATATCCCAGTTCATTGGCTATGATCTAGTTTTGGAAAAGATTTGATATTTAATTGATAAAGGGTTTATTTCGTGTCAGATTCATATCCCTATGCAAGTAAATTTAAGATCATTTAAGCAGAAAGTTAGAAATAACGGAAAACAATTCAAGTCCTTCTTAACAAAGATAGAAAAGAAAAATCCTAAAAACCTTGATCAATTAACTGCAAAGTTAAGTCCTGAAGTTTGGGCAGAAGTAGATTGTTTGTCTTGTGCGAATTGTTGCAAGTCCATGACGCCTACTTTTACACCTAAGGACATTAAAAGAATTGCTGCGCATTTGGAAATGAAACCTGCTGAATTTAAAGCAACATGGTTAGAGTATGATAAAAAAGATAAGGACTGGTTGAATGTTTCAAGACCTTGCCAATTTTTAAATTTAACTTCAAACATGTGTTCTATTTATGAAGTTCGTCCTGCAGATTGTGCTGGCTTCCCACATTTAACAAAGAAAAAATTTGTTGAGTATGTGCATGTACACAAGCAGAATGTTGAATATTGTCCTGCTACGTATAAGTTGGTAGAAAAGATGCAAACGGCACTTAAATAAGTTGTCTCTATTAAAAATAGACATCTTCAATAAATAATAGATCCCATTTTTCTTCTGAATACATTTGTATTGCTATAACATCAAATTGTAATTTTTGCCATTGTGGATGCTGGTATTGATATATAGCTGCGCCATATTTCAAATGCTGCATTTTTTTAGCATCAATATGTTGTTCGGGATAGCCAAAAAGAGTTGTAGTCCTTGTTTTAACTTCAATAATATGCAATCTATCACCTTTATATGCGATAATATCAATTTCTAAATGGTTATGTCGCCAATTTCGTTCTAAAATGCAATAGTCATTCTCGATAAGGTATACAGCTGCTTTATTTTCGCCTAAAAACCCAGTATCTTTGTTGTGGTGGCTCATATTGTAATTTGAGTAGCTAGGAAAATAGTTAATACTTAGACATGAACACAGCGTATAAATTACAGGGCATACATAGGCATTACGAATGGGGTGGCAAATCCTTTTTACCTCATTTAATGGGTCTTACCAATGACGCTTTACAGCCATTTGCGGAGTATTGGATGGGTGCGCATCCGTCTGCACCAGCAATTGTGGAAACTGCATTAGGAAATACAAGTTTGGACCAATTGATAGCACCTAATCCTGAACATTTTTTAGGTGCTAAAACGAATAATGCTTTTGGAGCTTTGCCTTATTTATTTAAGATATTAGACGTCGAAAAGATGTTGAGTATTCAAGTACATCCTTCCAAGACAAATGCCGCTATTGGTTTTGAAAAAGAGGAAAATGCGGGAATCCCAATAACGGCATCCAATAGAAATTATAAAGACAAAAACCATAAGCCAGAAGTGATGGTGGCTTTAAGTGATTTTTGGTTATTACATGGATTCATGGCGGCAGATCAACTCAAATCCAGGTTAACAAATTTGGAACCATTACAGTCTTTATTGCCCGTATTTGGTGAAAATGATTATGCAGAATTGTATAGTTATTTTATGCGTTTACCTGTTGAAGCTTCAGATGCAATTTTGAAACCTTTGCTAAAAATGGCAATAGCCGATGTATCATTAAATAAAGTAGATAAGTCGCATCCAC
>CAZLKW010000070.1:0-7517 GCA_964560215.1 uncultured Sediminibacterium sp.
GTGTTTCTGAAGGACATCCAGACAAAGTAGCGGATCAGATTTCTGACGCTTTAATCGATAATTTTTTAGCCTTTGACCCTCAGTCAAAAGTAGCTTGTGAGACATTAGTAACCACTGGTCAAGTCGTATTGGCTGGTGAAGTAAAGTCTAAAGCTTATTTAGATGTACAAGAAATTGCACGTGGTGTAATTCGTAAGATCGGATACACTAAGAGTGAATACATGTTTGAAGCGAATAGCTGTGGTATCTTATCTGCTATCCACGAACAATCTGCAGACATCAACCAAGGTGTTGACAGAAAGAAGAAGGAAGAGCAAGGTGCTGGTGACCAAGGTATGATGTTTGGTTATGCAAGCAACGAAACAGAAGATTTAATGCCATTGGCTTTAGACTTAGCACACAAAATCTTAATTGAATTAGCTGCGTTAAGAAGAGAGAACAAGCAAATTAAATATTTACGTCCTGATGCAAAATCTCAGGTGACTTTAGAATACAATGACAAGAACGAGCCTGTAAGAATCGATGCGATTGTTGTTTCTACACAACACGATGATTTTGACAAAGAAGGTAAGATGTTAGAGAAGATTAAAAAAGACATCATCGAAATCTTAATTCCAAGAGTTAAATCTAAATATAAGAAATACGCGAAGTTGTTTAATAAGGACATCAAATACCATATTAACCCAACAGGTAAGTTTGTAATTGGTGGACCACACGGTGATACTGGTTTAACTGGTCGTAAGATTATCGTAGATACTTATGGTGGTAAAGGTGCACACGGTGGTGGTGCTTTCTCTGGTAAAGATCCAAGTAAGGTAGACCGTTCTGCAGCTTATGCAACGCGTCATATTGCTAAGAACTTAGTAGCGGCAGGTGTTGCTTCTGAGGTTTTAGTGCAGGTATCTTATGCGATTGGTGTTGCTAAGCCAACTTCTATCAACGTCAATACTTATGGTACTGCTAAAGTGAAAATGACAGATGGTCAAATAGGTAAATTAGTGGAAGGTATTTTTGATATGCGCCCTTACTTTATCGAGCAAAGATTAAAGTTAAGAACGCCAATGTATAGTGAGACTGCTGCTTATGGCCATATGGGTCGTAAGAACGAAGTTGTTACTAAAACATTCACTACTCCTGATGGTAAATCAAAAACAATGAAAGTTGAATTATTTACATGGGAGAAATTAGATTATGTAGCAAAGGTTAAAAAAGCCTTTGGTTTGAAATAAATCATTGACAAAATAGGAATTCCCGTCTCAGCATAAATTGGGACGGGATTTTTATTTTAATCCATAACTTTGTTCCATGCAGGAAAGAAACAATAGACCAGACAGACCAGATCGATCGGATCGATCTGGAAGGCCAGAAAGAAAATTCAATGGTCAAAGAAAATTTAGTCCAAGACCTAGCTTTAAGACGGAACGCAAATTTATTATTGGCCGTCAACCATTGATTGAGTCTTTAGAGTCTGGCGCTAATATTGAAAAAATATTGCTTCAGAAAAATGCGCAAGGAGAAGGATTAGAAGAGATAAAACAATTTGCAAAAGCCAATACCATTCCAGTACAGTTAGTGCCAATTGAGAAGTTGAACGGAATGACTAAAGCGAATCACCAAGGTGTATTGGCTTTTATTTCGAATGTAAAATACCTAGACTTACAAGAAGTGATTGATTTTGTAGTAGCAAAAGGAGAGACTCCTTTATTTATGATGTTAGACGGAGTAACGGATGTGCGTAATATTGGTGCTATTAGTAGAAGTATTCATTGTTGTGGTGCACAAGCTTTGATAATACCAGATAAAGGAGTAGGTGCATTGAACGAAGAGGCTTTTAAAAGTAGTGCAGGTGCTTTGGAACATATTCATGTAGTTCGTGTGAGTAGTTTGTTAAAAGCGGTAGATGATTTACATATGAATGGCATTCAGGTTTTTACAAGTGAAATGCGTGCAGATAAAAATGTGCATGAATTAGATTTAACGATTCCTAGTTGTATTATTATGGGAGATGAGGGAAGAGGTGTTCAACCATATTTAGCAAAAGCAGCGGATTACTTTTTTAAAATCCCAATGGCAACAAACTTTGATTCATTCAACGTTTCCGTTGCAGCAGGAATTATTTTGTACGAAGCGATGAAACAAAGATTGTTCCCTGTTAAATAATAGGTAAGCATTATGAAATTCAAGTTGACATTAGAAGCTAAGCCATCAAAGCATTTAATTGAATATGAGGATAAGCTCATGTTAATTGGGTCATGTTTTACAGAAAATATTGGGGCAAAATTTAAAACACATTTATTCAATGTTCTTGAAAATCCCTATGGTATTTTATTTAATCCAATAAGTGTTTCTACTGCATTACATGAAATCATAGAATCAAAGGTTTATACCAGCGAAGATTTATTTCAACAGAATGAATTATGGCATAGTTGGAATCACCATAGTCGTTTCTCTGCAGTTCAAAAAGAAGAAGCATTGGAGAAAATAAATATTTCTATTGCTTCAGCACATCATTTTTTAAAGTCAGCAAATCGTTTAGTAATCACATTAGGCTCGGCTTGGTTATATCACTTAACGAATAATGCCCCCTTTGGAAAAGGTCAAGTTGTTGCCAATAATCATAAAGCACCTTCGGATTGGTTTTATAAATCTCTTATGGGACCAGCTGAATTAATTGAGTCGCTTAAAAATTTAGTAATACGTCTACAAGCTTTCAATCCAAATTTACATGTCACCTTTTCAATAAGCCCAGTGCGACATTTAAGGGAGGGCTTAGTTGAAAATAATAGAAGTAAAGCTGTATTAATACATGCTGTTCATGAACTTATTTCCCAATCAGAAAAGCTTGACTATTTCCCTGCATATGAATATGTAGTAGACGATTTGAGAGATTATAGATTTTATGCAGAGGATTTAGTGCATCCCAATTTTGCTGCATCTGGCTATGTTTGGGATAAATTGATTGAGACCTACATGGATGCCGATACACAATCGCTTATGAAACAGGTAGCTGAAATTCAATTAGCTTTCAACCATAAGCCGTTTTTTGTGGGTTCTATTGAGCATCAAAAATTCATTCAGTCTTGTATTCAAAAAACTGAATCTTTAATTGAAGCCCATCCTTATCTATCATTACAAGGCCATTTGGCATTTTTTAGGACTAGTGTAAGCAAATAATTACTACATTAGAGGTCTAAATTATTGCTATGCGCATCATACCATTTTTAGTGTCAGCGACTGTAACAGCTGGACTTGTTTTTACATTAAACATACAATTGAAATTAGGTGCCACAAAGGCCCCTAGATTAGGTTATTTTTTATCTCCTCAACATGGATTTTGGAAGAATGCTGAAAAAGTGAATACCAATTTTGATGCTTCAATTCTTGCCAATGATTTAAAAGGAGATGTGGATGTTTATTTGGATGATCGTTTAGTACCACATATTTATGCCGACCATGATGAAGATGCTTATTATGTACAAGGCTATCTACATGCAAAATATAGATTCTGGCAAATGGACTTTCAAACGCGTGTAGCAGCAGGTCGTTTAAGTGAAGTGGCAGGTGCAGATAAATTGTCAATAGATCGTTTTTTCAGAAGACTAGGAATGGTCTATGGTGCAGAAAAAACTGAAACCTATATCAACGAAAATAATCCTGTTATGAAAGCAACAGTGGATGCTTATACTGCAGGAGTAAATGCATATTTAGATCAGATGGCACCGGAGGATATGCCTTTTGAATATAAGTTGATGAATTTTGAGCCTGAAAAATGGACACCAAAAAAGACCTACTTATTTTTAATGTTTATGTCATACGATTTGACTGGTAGATCTGCAAGTGCCGATTTGCAATTAACAAATACAAGAGACTACTTAGGGTATGACTTATTTGATAAATTATATACCAATCAACAAGATTCATTAGATCCAATTATTCCAAAAGGAACTGCATATGCTGAACCAAGTATTATTCCAGTAAAGCCTGCATCATCAGATATAGCTTATTTGAAAAAAGTTGCCAATGTAGATATTGCTAAAGTGGTGGAAACTCCAGAAGCGCCAGATCCAAATAACGGAAGTAATAACTGGGCAGTGAGTGGAACTATGACAAAGTCTGGTAGACCAATTGTTTGTAGTGATCCGCATTTGGGATTGAATCTTCCTTCTTTATGGTATGAAGTACAAATTACGACGCCAACTCATAGTACCTATGGTGCAAGTTTTCCTGGATCTCCAGCGGTGATCATTGGATTCAATGATAGTTTAGCTTGGGGTGTGACCAATGCAGGAAGAGATGTCTTAGATTATTATGAATTGAAATTCAAGGATACGACTCAAAATGAATATTGGTATAATGGTGCATGGAAGGCGGTAACAAAAAGGGTAGAAGTGATCAAAGTAAAAGATAGTGCAGATGTGGTAGAAAATATAGCTATCAGTCATTGGGGCCCTGTGATGTTTGATGCAGCTTATCAAAATCCACAATCAAAAGGTAGAACACTTGCAGTTAAATGGACAGCGCATAATCCATCTACTGGTGTGGAGACTTTTTATCAATTAAATAGAGCAAAGAATATTGACGATTATTCTAAGGCAATTCAATTATGGAAATGTCCTGGTCAAAATTTTGTGGTGGCGACTAAGTCAGGAGACATTGCAATTAAACAACAAGGAGATTTTGTAGCAAGATGGGATAGACAGGGTGATTTTATTATGCCTGGAGAAGATAGTAGTTATGATTGGCAGGGGATCATACCTTTTGAAGAAAATCCTATGATCAAAAATCCAGAACGTGGATTTGTGAGTAGTGCAAATCAGAAATCGACAGATGCTAGTTACCCTTATTATTTAGGTACAGCAAGTTCGTTCCCTTTATATAGAGGTATTAGTGTTAATAAGCAATTGGCTACTATGTCTCAAGTGACAGCACAAGACATGCAAGCTTTACAAGCAAATAATTATAATGTATTTGCTGAACAAGCAAGACCAGCTTTAATGAAATTCATTGAAATGAATCGTTTAAGTAAAGACGCTCAAAGAATGGTGCAGACGATGAGTCAGTGGAATTTATACAATCACCCATCAGAAAAAGGTATTACAATCTTCAAATTAATTTGGGATAGTGTAGAATCTGCTGTTTGGTCAGATGAATTAGCAGGTTCTGTTATTCCATTAACAAAGCCTGAAGCGTTTGTTTTATTAGAACAAATGAATCGTGATACAAATTTTACTGTTGCAGATGATATTAGAACAAAAGACAAGGTAGAATCTTTAAAAGATCAAGTGCTTATTGGTATTGAAAAAGCAACTTTAAAATGCATTGAACTAGAAAAAGAAAATAAATTAAGTTGGGAAGCATACAAAGCAACGCGCGTTTTGCATTTAACTAAAATACCAGCATTAAGTAGGTTAAACTTGCCAATTGGAGGAGGAGTAAATATTATAAATGCAACAGGGGAGAATCATGGACCAAGTTGGAGAATGGTTGTACACTTGACAGATGAAATAGAAGCCTACGGCTTATACCCAGGAGGCCAAAGTGGCAATCCGGGCAGTCCTTATTATGATAGTTTTGTGGACTACTGGGCAGCTGGCAAATATTATAGATTGTTGTTCTTGCCTAAGGAAAAATTGAAGCAACATGAAAGAACAAAATGGCATATTCAATTTAAAAAAGCAGTGGCTTAATTCCCTTTATTCAATTTAAAAAAATAGTCAAATGAAATTTATACTTTCAATCTTTTTAGTAGCCTTAGTCACTTTTGCGGTGGGTATTTATGGAAACCTTCCTTGGTGGAGTTTTGTTGTGACGAATTTAATCATTGCCATAGCCTTACCTATTAAACCCCTTCAATCCTTTTTTGCAGGTGCATTAGGGGTGGGTGCCTTATGGGCAGGATTAGCCTTTGGTATCGACCTGGCGAATAACCACATCTTATCTACTAAAGTAGCGCAGATACTTCCTTTAGGAGGTTCGTATATTGCTTTAATAATAGTGACTGCTTTTGTAGGTGCATTGTTAGGCGGTTTAGCTTCTCTAACAGGGGCATTTGTAAGAAAACCAGCGTAAAGATTTATTTAGTGCTTAAATAACGTAGAATAGCTGATTTTTATCAGCTATTCTACGTTATAATAAAATTCAAATTCACCTATCTTTGTGTCCAATTTGCTTAATCTGTAATTGAGCTTAAATTAAATCATATGGCACAACTGCACAATCGTGTTTCAAACAAAGAGTTGAAACAAAAATTGTACGAAGAGAATTTTGAACGTACAACAATTAGTTTTTATCAGTATTTCCCAATTCAAGATCCAGTTAATTTTAGAGATGAAATGTACCGCGCATTAAATGCGATGCAGGTATTTGGTCGTATCTATGTTGCAACAGAAGGTATCAATGCGCAAATTAGTGTGCCAACACATTTGTTTGAGGTATTTAAAGCTTATCTATATTCATTCAAACCATTAAATGGGATAAGGCTTAACAAAGCGGTAAATGACAATGGAAAAAGTTTTTGGGTACTAAAAATTAAAGTAAGAGAAAAAGTTGTTGCAGACGGCATTGAAGATCCAAATTTTAGTATGGAGAATAAAGGGAAGTATGTAAATGCCCAACAAATGAATGCATTATTAGAATCGCCAGACACGATCGTGATTGATATGCGCAATCATTATGAATTTGAAGTTGGACATTTTGAAAACGCCATAGAAATTCCCTCTGATACTTTTAGAGATCAATTACCAATGGCTGCAGAAATGATGCAGCCCCACAAAGACAAAAACATTATCATGTATTGTACTGGTGGAATACGTTGTGAAAAGGCAAGTGCTTATATGTTGCATGAAGGGTTTAAAAACGTATTTCATTTGGAAGGTGGTGTAATACATTATGCTAACAAAATAAAGGAGGCAGGATTAGAGAGTAAGTTTAAAGGAAAGAACTTTGTTTTTGACGATCGATTAGGTGAAAAAATAACTGAGGACATCATAGCGAGTTGTCACCAATGTGGTCAACCAGCAGATACACATACGAATTGCAAGAATGATGCATGTCATTTGCTTTTTATTCAGTGCGACGAATGTGCAAAAGAATTTGATGGATGTTGTACCACAGCTTGTAAGGAGGTTTATCACATGCCAATAGAAGCACAAGAAGCATTAAGGAAAGGAGTGAAGAAAGGAATGCAGGTTTTTAATAAGTCCAAACAAAGACTTAGGCCGAGATTAGGGATTGACATTGAAGTAAAATAAACTTTTAAATTGTAAGCATAAAAAAATCCCGATTCGATTCGGGATTTTTTTATTCAAATACATTGCGGACTATTCAATTGGCTTATTTTGTATTTATGCTACGCCTAGCTCGTTTAATGCTTTAGAGACAAGTGAAAATGTTTCTGTTTCAGTTTTTGGTTCTGGTTTGAATGCGTCTCCAATAATTTGCTCGTACAATTCTATATATCTTTTTGAAATAGTGTCAATCCATTCCTCACTCATGTTTGGAACAGTTTGCCCTTCCTT
>CAZLKW010000071.1:0-7405 GCA_964560215.1 uncultured Sediminibacterium sp.
TAAAAAGTTTATCCTTTATAAATATTTACCTTAAGGGAGTGCCAGCTAAAACACACTACAATGTAAATGCTGATTTATTGTTTAGTGAAATTAACAAATGTAGTTTAGTGAAATCCACTAAACTTGATAAGTTAAATCCACTAAACAGTGTTAGTGATATTAACGAAACTATTACAGAGAATACAACAGAGAATACTACAAAGAATACTACAGAGATATATAGTCAAAGCAAGTTTGACACACTTGAAAAAGAAGAAATAAAAAATCCTTTTACTCGTAAAAAACTTGATGATTTAAATACTACAAATTTAAAAGAAAAAAATTCCGCGAAAAAAGAAAAAGAACCCCGTGAGCCGAACGAGATTTACCAAGCCTACGAATGCTTTTGCCTTTTCCACGAATCTGTTTCCGCTGCAAAGTACCCAAGGACTTTAAATGGCAACCTTATTATTAATCCGATTGACTCAAGGAACATAAAACTATTGTTGACATGGATTAAAAGTATTAGCATGGATAATCCTATTGACAACCTTAATGCGTTTTTAAAAGGTGTTTGGTTGCTTAATGACAAATACATTAATGCGAACTTTAACATTGGATTACTTTACAGGCAGTCTTCTTCCCTTTATGCCAAGGTACAGACGATGAATCCAGTAGTAAGTAAGCAAAGAAAGGAAGAGCAGTTGAACGCGGAAGCGGCTGAATTTTTGAAAAAGAGATATGGAATTGTAAACTAATAAACTTTATAATATGAATGACTTGAAAAACATTAGAGAGGTGGTTGATTTTATTGACTCAAGAATCAGTTTTTACAACCGAAGCCTTAGAGAGGTAGATGCAAAGACACCCTCGGCCACTATGGACAAAGCGTATTTTTACGGTAATATGTCCGCACTACTTCACATACGGGATACTATGACGAAGTTAAAAAACAACATTGCTAACCCTAACTTATTTTCTCAAGATGAGTACGAACTTACCGGCAATAGCAGCCAAAACCAATTCTAATTTAAGCCACGTTGAACGGATTGTAAACCATAGGGACAATAGGATAATGAAACTTGGTTTTCAATCTGCCTATTCCCAGGTTTATAATTTAATTACCGTTTTGTTTCCTTTGTATGGCATTGACGGGGCAAAGGAATACTACATGGAAAGTGCTGATCACATTGTTAGGAACTACAAATTACTTGCACCCGAAGAGATTAAGACTGCATTTGAATTGTTTTCTTGCCAACAGTTAGACCTTGATGAAGATATAAAGTTTTACGGTAAAGTTAATCTGCATACATTAGGCAAGATTATTACTGCTTATATGCTATATAGAAATAAGATTACCTATCAGATTGACAAGGAAAAGCAGGATAAGCTGGAGCAGGAAATACTTGAGAAGAAAAGAGAAATAACAAGTAGGGAATATGACCGTGACTTTGAGAATAAGTTAAAAAACTTTAACTCAAAAGATTTTAATGATGTTCCAATTTACTGGTATGACATGGCCGTTCGACTTGGTTACCTTACATGGCAAGATGGAGAGAAAGAGGCTTTGTGGGAAGAGGCAAAAGAGATTGCAAAGAACCTTCCCCCAGAGTCTGACAATGTTTATGACAGGAAAGCACATATGAAGAAGATTGCGAAGGGCAATTTACCAAGGGCAAAAGTGATAGCATATAAATTAGCAGTTTACAAGAAAGTAATTAATTTTACACTTGATGGGAATAGTAAGATATTGTAATTGTCATTCGTAAACTTTGGTTTTAGAGGTAGGGTAATTGTTATCCTACCTTTTTTATTTTTTTTTAAATTATTTTTAATAAAAATGTACTTTGTATTATATTTAATATTATCTTTGATATCATTAACAAAATTAATTACTATGACACCAAGAGAAAGAGAACAAAAAATTATTGAAATGATGCAAAAGATTTGTATTATGTCAATGACTGGCAATTTATTTGAAAAAAAAGGACTTAAACGTCTACAAGAATCATTGGAGATACTTAATGAATTACCAGTAGATAAAGAGGAATATTCACGGTTAAATTCTTGTCACAGTTTTCTACAAGAAATGAATGAAGAGTATTTACATAAAACCATAGTTTTTTTTGAAGAGAAAAATAAAGCAATATGAACGACGCAAATTACGCAGTACTAAATTACCTTACTGATGTGTATAGCATCAAGGATATATCACAAGAAGGAGTTGAAAGTGCTATTGACCTTATATTTAATTTCAATGACCTTTTGCCACAAGAACAACACTTGTTTAATTCGATTATGCTACAGGCGATTGACTTTGAATGGATATCGCAGCAATTATGTAACTGGATGGAAGAAGAAGAATTAAAAAGATTAGACGCTCAAAAAGAAGATTACTATGATAATCACTAAAGGCAAAGTTAAATACGCGGCTGGTGCGCCAAGAGAAGGTCAATATGGTCCTTCTATTAATGTGCTTGTTGTCTTTAATGACGGCAAAGAAGCAAGGATTTACGGGAAACCAGGTGACCCAATCCAAAATTTAAAAACTGGAGAAATTATTGATGTACTTGATGATAAAGGAAAATATAAGTACATTGTAGCCGAGCAACCAGCTGCAACTACTGGAGTAGCGGTTATTGAGCAACAAAAGCAAATGGCTGAACCACCGGATCTTGCTGCTTTAATGTTTGAGGTTGCTGCAATTTATAGCCAAGGTTATGTTGACATTTATAATAAATTGGCCGCAGAAGGTGTGGCGCAAGAACATCTAAGCGCAGCGACAAGTACCATTTTTATTCAAGTATCACAAAAAATAAAGTAATGACTCATTTGATGAGGCGGTAACTGAACTGCCTCTTTTTTATCAATATTAAAACCAAAAACATGATAGAGGAAACAGACAAACAAAGTGCTTATATACAATTTTACATTGAAATTGATGAAATAATAGGCTATTTACCAGCTGAAAGCACAAATGAAATTCATGATATTTATCTCAAGTATTTAGAATTACATAAACAAGAACTTGCAAAGGCTTTTGAAAAAGGCTACGAAGAGGGCGTTAATTATACCGATGGACTTATTAGTGAAGAAAAAAGATTTCCATTTTAAAAACAATTACAATGCTTAAATTACCTAAAGAACATTTATCAGTATCCCAAATTAACCTATGGGAAAGCGATCCAATAGCATATCAGAAAAAATACTTTATTGGCATTCCCGACCCACCTTCGCCCTTCTTGGAATTTGGCAAACAAGTTGCCAAGGACATTGAGGATTATGCCGCTGGTGTAGAAAGAGACTTTAATTTTCCCGAAGGCTTTTTAGATATCACTTTAATATATCCTCATGTAGAATATAAATTAGAACATGATTTTGGAAATTTTAAAATGCTTGGATATATAGATAATTGTTCCAAAGATTTTGAAATGGTTATAGATTTTAAGACTGGAACTGCTCCTTGGTCAACTGAGCGTTTACAACAATCATTGCAGATGCAAACCTATTCACTTATATTGTGGAAACAATTTGGTGTAATTCCTACCTCTGTTATATCCTACTGGAAGACAAAACTTAGAGGCAAAACGTTGTCATGGGCAGGGGAGCATGAAAGTTATATGTATGTGTTTGATTTAAAAGAATTAGAAGACACAGAGGCAAGGATAAGGAAAGCAGCTAAAGAGATAAGTGAGGCTTATGAAAGATATCAAAATAGTGTAATAGGTGAGAGGATGTTTAAATATGCTGAGATTACAAAAGAATTAAAAGAATTAGAAAGTAAAAAGGAGTTGATTAAAAATGATTTAATTGATTTGTTGAAGGATAATAAAATGGCATTTGATGTACATGGCTCTATTGTAAGCTATTCTACCTATCAACGAAAGTCTTACACCTTTAATAAATTTATTACAGATAAGGAATATGAGATAGAGCAAATGAAGAAGCAAATGATTATTGATGGATTAGCCGAAGAACATAGCAAAACAGTCACCCTTATATTAGTTAAAGATGAAAGAGAGCAATAGTAAAATGCTTGAGATACAAGCCTTCCTTGAAGAACTTAATGCTTGGATTACAACTGCCCCAAGTGCGGAGCATTTAGAAGAATGTGACGATTTTCTTCGGCAGTTATCCGGATATTATTCCAGGTACACAGTTATTAGCGGATTAAACGAATCTATTTATGCTCAAATGATGATGAGCTGCATCAGAGATATGCCAGAGGAGGAGTATAAAAGAATAAAGCACTCCTCTACTTTGACAGATTACTACGTCAAAGGCAAGTATCCAAAAGCCACTGCCATCTTTGAGCAATGTAGAGCTGTGCAAAAGTTACTTTTAGTAACCTCTGATAATTACAGGACATTGTTAAGTAGCTTTAGGCAAGAGAGAATATTAGTAGGACACATGGCTACATAAGACATTTGCAGACCTCGGAGTAGGATGTTTTGTTTATTAATTAAACATTTCTTTCCATCCTATTGCGTCAGAGGATGAATTGGCAGCCTGGAAAGACAGGCAATTAGCAAGGTAGCGGATGGGTAGCGCAAAGCGGCGACCGCGGCTGACATTGCAGGTTCGAATCCTGCCCTTGCTACCCTACAAAAGGCAGACGTTAAACCAGAGTGAAATAGATGGTGGTAATATTTCTAAAGTCTGTATTGTACCACTACTTACCGCCCGAAGGTTAAGCAATGCTGGCACCGTGTGTTGATAAAGGGATGGAACGGTGCAATTTTTAATCTCTAATAAATGTCTAATAAATGTCTAATAAAATGAAAGTAGAACTTTTAGAAATATTTGGAAACGATGACATGGTAGCCAATGCCGCCCGTGTTTCATTTGGCAAGGAAGCCAGTAACTATTCCGTAGATCAGAATGCAAAGTTGATTAAATACCTTGCAGAACACAATCACACCTCACCGTTTAGGCATCCACAGTTACAATATAGAATAACTTGCCCTATCTATGTGGAAAGGCAGTTGTTTAAGCACCAAGTCGGATTGACGGCAAATTCAATATCTGGTAGATATGTTGACTTTGAGGATAACTATTACAGGATAGATGAATTTCGCATACAAAGTAAAATTAGTAAGCAAGGCAGCGGTGGTGATTTGGAAGATGTATACAATTACGAGGCAGTAAGAATACAAAACCTGGTTATAGATTATTGCTCTAATGCTTACAATGAATTACTTGAACTTGGAGTAGCAAAAGAACAAGCCCGTACTATTTTGCCATTAAACCTTGAAACTACTTTTATTTGGACTGGCAGTTTATTAGCATTCATTAACTTTTGGAAACTAAGAATTACACGAGATACACAAATAGAAACTATGCATATAGCACAGGATATGCTACATGAGTTAAAGATAAAAACAAATTGTTTTCAACATTCACTAAATGCTTTTTACATATGATTTTAACAGATCACACCATTACCGCGGAAATGAATAAAGGTAATATTGTAATTGAACCTTTTAATCCTGCTAACCTTGGGACTAATTCCTACGATTTAACATTGTCAAACACATTAATACTTTATACGGAAAGAGTATTAGATGTAAGGAAAAAGAATCCATCCGCACCAATTATTATTCCCGAAGAAGGCATTGTCTTGCAGCCAAACATTGTTTATCTTGCATCAACCATTGAATACACCTAAACCTTGCGCCATGTGCCAATTTTAATGGGAAAGTCAAGTCTTGGCCGCTTAGGTTTATTCGTCCACGTTACTGCTGGATTTGGGGATGTAGGCTTTGCTGGACATTGGACTTTGGAACTGGTTTGTGTCCAACCCGTCAGAATCTACGCAGGAATGAAGATTGCACAAATAGTGTACAATGACATCACCGAGATGCCAAAAGTGTCTTACGATAAGAAAGAGGACGCTAAATACAGTAATCAAGGAAAGGATCCTGTTGCATCTAAAAACTATTTAAACAAATAACCATGATGACTCAAAATGAAAAGCAATTATTATATAAGATGATAGCAAAAACTGTTGTCACATTTGGTGGAGTTATAACTGCTGCCTGGATAATTTATTACTTATATGACTTGTTATGGAGAAGATAGAAAAAAATTGTTAATGTGTTAATTTAAAGGTTCGATTATAGTGCGAAGAATTGCCTTCGCACTTTTTTTTTATTTTTTTTTATATTTATATATACAATTATATTATTTATATTATATTTGTATTCATTATTAATTAAATCATCAGTCATGAAAAAAGACATTATTACATTTGTGCCTAAGATAAAGTATCTTCCAGAGGCATTTGCATTAGCGATGGTGTTAAGTTTTATTGTTGGAATTGTTTATAATCCTAATATAAAAACAGAACAATCATCTTTAAATCCATTAGTAAAAGTTATTAGAGACACAGTATTTATTACACGAGAGGTTGAAGAAGATAAACCTAAGAAGGTGGAAGATATTGTAGTTAATGATAACGGCAGAAATTTTGCTTACCAATACCGTAACCACGATGAACAGGAACTTAGAAACGAACTAAAGAAACAAGGATTTAGGAATTTAGGAAAACTAAATTTATACCAGCTTAGAAGACTTGTAATATTAGAGAATTACAATGATATGCTTATGCAAGTTCATTACGTTACAGATTTTCCCGTTACTCTGCTTTATTCCACGTTTATATTTGAAGCGACAAGCAACGGTGTGGAAACATTGTTATGGAGAAAATATGCTAATCCTGGTGGTGTAAAAGCCATTAAAGGACATGGCAAAGTATCCTTAAAAACCACAGAATATATAAGAGGGAAAAAGAAAAGATTAAACCAATACTTTTTTAAAGGAGAAGATAGCGAAGAGGGAATTAAAGTGTGGTCAAGCATATTTAATAACCCAAGATATAAGAAATGCAAAAAAGCAAATTACAGACAATCTACAGAAAAGTTGTATAACTCATTTTGCAAGTGTATGTATAAAGCTGGTTATCATACCGATCCCAATTACGCTGCAAGGGCAGTTTTAATGAAAGAATATTGGGACTTTACTGGTAAGCATTTACCTAAAAATGAATTTTAATCTTAAAACCATAGTTATGTTTGTATCAAAAAAATTTGAGTTATTATTTGAAGACATTGTAAACATGATGCCAGGTGTTATTTTCTACGGAATAATACTAACCTATTGTATTACCGCTGCTTTAAATGTTTATTTTTTACCTATTCCTTATTACTTGTCAGTTCCTGCAAGTATCATGTTACAATTTGGTAGATTTGCTATAGTGTTTATCAATTTCCTAAACCCTACAGGCAAAGTCAGTAAAGTACCGGAATATGTTGCATTAGGAGCAATGATTGTTGCTATATTGGAATTATTGTTTAGTTTAGAGCAGGACTTTGTTGGTGGTGAATTTTGGTCAATGTTTTTGTTTATAGGAACTATTATATCATTT
>CAZLKW010000072.1:0-3460 GCA_964560215.1 uncultured Sediminibacterium sp.
CTCCGAAGCGTCGGCCTCACCAGGATAAGCAAGAAAACAAGTTCTACGGTTCTCCTCTTTGGAAACGGATTCGCCATTTGCAAAAGACAAGGAAACCAATGTGCGAGGTTTGCGAGGTCAAAGGCATTTTTACAGATTGCTCTGACGGAAACAACAATGGCATTGCGGATCACGTTATAAGAATCCTGGATGGTGGCCATCCCTATGATGAGCGTAACTTGTGTACTTTATGTAAACGGTGTCACAATGTAAAGAGTAACATGGAAGGAAAAGGCTATGCCCCTGCAAGATTATCAAGTTCTGACGGTTATTACCTTCCGGAGTGCAGAGAAAACGTAATTAAGGCTATTATTAACAAAAAATTAAATTAAAATGAAAACAGAGAAGTTGAAAGACTTGCAAGGGACTTTAAAACCAAGTAGAGTTAAAAGAATTACACCTCAAGCTATAATTGCCCATAATCCATTTGATTTAAGTGACGAAGAGCAAAATACTGTTGAATTAGTAAAAAAGCACCTTGAATCTGCAGATGCAAGTTACAATGTTGATATCATTGCCATCAATATGTTGGCAAGGTTACTGACTGTTATACAACACGCTGCTAACAATATCCTAAAAAACGATGGTGTGGTTGTTTACCCGAACGGTGTTCAGCAGATTTCCCCAGAGTGGACGATGTTTAAACAATCGGTTGAGATTTACAATGATATGTCTGATAGATTTGGTCTTGACCCGAAGGCAAGGTTGAAGCTGGAATACTTTAACAGAGCGGACAAAAAAGAAGAAGACCCTATTATGAAGTTGATTAAAAACGCATAATGTTTGACTTAGAAAAAGAATTGATTGGAGAATATGCCAAGTTAGCCATCAAAAGGCACTATGATGACATAAAGAAGTCAGAAAACAACAATTTCCCTTACTATTATGACCAAAAGGCTGCTGATACCTATATTTCCTTTATGAAGGTATGTAGATTAACTAAAGGCGAGTATGCGGCTATGAATGTCAATGTTATGCCCTGGCAAGAGTTCTTTTGGGCTATGATCTTTGGTTGGAAGCGTAAAATTGACAAAAAACGTAGATTTAGGAAAGTTTACCTTGAAATATCAAGAAAGAATGCGAAAACAGAAACTGCTGCTCTTACTGCGGTTGCTTGTTTTATTCTTGATCAGGAAAAAGGTGCGGAGATTTACACGGCTGCAACTACCCGTGACCAGGCAAGGATATGTTGGGATGCCGCAAAAGTAATATTGGATTATTTAAAGAAAGATAGTGCTGCCGTAAATAAATTAGTTCAAGTAAGAGCGCACTCAATTTACTCTACAGGAACAAATTCTAAGATGATTCCTGTTTCATCAGATGCAAAAACACTTGATGGACTAAATCCCCATGTGGCAATAGTTGACGAATTTCACGCGCATCCCGATAGTTCGGTCTTGGAAATCATGGAATCTGGTATTGGTAGCAGAAGTCAGCCATTAATCCTAATTACTACTACTGCAGGATTTAATAAGGAAAGTCCCTGTTACCAATTAAGGAAAGTTTGTTTAGATATTATTAAAGGCCATAAACACGATGATGCGGTGTTTCCTTTAATATTTTCATTGGATGAGGATGACGATTGGCAAAATAGCGAAAATTGGATTAAATCTAATCCATCTATGAATGTGACTATTGGTATGGGTTATTTACAAGACCAATACACAAAAGCCATAAATGAAGGTGCAGCCAAGCAAATTGGCTTTATGACAAAGAATTTAAACTTTTGGACTAACACTCACGCTACATGGATTAATGAAAATATGTGGAATGAGTGCGAAATGAAAATTACTGATGACTTTTTATTAAACAGACCAGCTTTTGGTGGATTGGATTTGGCTCAAACGATTGATATTAGTGCTTTTTGCTTGTTTTTCCCTGAGTTTGACGGTAAACCAGCTTTTGTGATTTGGAAATACTGGATACCAGAAGACAATGTAAAAGAAAGAAGTCTTAGAGATGGTGTTCCTTACATGGATTGGGCATTAAACGGTACTATCAAGGTTACTAACGGTAATATTGTAGATAACGACGTTATTATTAACGATATTTACCTATTATTCCAAAAATACAATATTAGAAGTCTTGCTTATGACCCTTGGAGAGCAACGCACGTTGTTATTTCATTACAGGAAAGAGGAGTTAACGTAAGACCGTTCCCACAAAGTTTTCCCGAAATGAATACACCGATATGTGAGTTTGAAAAAATGATTACTGGTAAGAAAGTATTCCATGATGGGGATCCGGTAGCAAAGTGGATGTTATCAAATGTAGCATTAATTATAAATTCTACGGGTTTGGTTAAGTTTGATAAAAGGAAATCTAATGAAAAAATTGACGGCATGGTAGCGGCTGCAATGGCTATTGGCGAAGCTATTGACCCTAAGAACAAAATTAATTTAGATTTTAATTTGATAATTGGTTAATTTTTTTATTTGCATATAAAATTATTAATAATCATCTTTGCAGTATGGAATTTTTGAATAAAATAGTAAAATTCATTAAAAGAAGTAGAATATCCAATTTAGGGCCTGCCAAAGATTGGAAATTGTACCAGGAATTGTTTGGTACTAATCAAAGAAGGGTTAGTCATGAAACATCTTTATCTATCCCTGCTTATTTTAGGGCTTTATCTATTTTATCAGAGCAAATAGCGTCTTTACCTTTTTCTATATACGAAACTAAGGCTGATGGTAATGTGGTTGAGGCTATAAACCATCCATTGTATTCTTTAATTAAGTACAGGCCATCAAGTAAGTACGATACCTTTAGTTTTCGTGAAGCGATCATAAGACAAGCGGTTAATGGTTCAATGTCAACCAAAAGTGGTAATGTTCTTATTATACCTAATAGAAATCAAGCAGGAAATGTAATTGATTTACACTTGGTTGATGTGCCTTGGGAGATGTACAAGATAAACGATGAGTTTTATTATAAATTAGAAGGAAGTACGGAAATTTATAGTTCATCTGAGGTTTTACACATTAAATCCTTTAGTGAAAACGGCTATTGGGGCAAAAGTCTTATTGAAGCTGGTAAAACAACTTTATCAAGAGCATTACACGAGATTGACTATGGTAATGACATTTATGCTAAAGGAACTAATTTAAGTGGTACTGTCGAAACAGATCTTATCCTAAATGAAGACCAATTAAATGTTATTAAGAAATCTTGGGCAGATAAACATTCAGGACCCAATAACCAACAGGGTGTAGCTTTCCTACAGGCAGGGTTTAAATTTAAACCTATAGCCTCAAGATTAGAGGCAGCGGATATTGACGCAAGAAAGTTAACTATTGAGGATATTTCTAATTTGACCGGTGTTCCAGGCTTTTTGCTTTTAGGAAACAACAATATATCAACTACAAATATTGAAATATTAAACAGAATATTTGTACAATATACCCTTCGTGCTTGGACG
>CAZLKW010000072.1:3470-5653 GCA_964560215.1 uncultured Sediminibacterium sp.
TTCCACAGAAAGATTGGGGAAAGTATTACGTTAAATTAGACCTTGATGAGTTATACAGAGGCGATGTTATGGCAAGAGCAGAGTTTTACACTAAATTGTACAACATTAGAGCCATTGCACCTAATGAGATTAGAAACTTGGAAGGATTTAATCCATACGAAGGTGGTGATAAGTTTGGTATGCCATTAGCCTCAAACAGTAGGGAAGTTCCTGCTGAAGGTCAACAAAATAATGTTCAACAACAATAGAATATGGAAACAAGATATTTTAACATAGAATTTTCCACAGTAGAGGAAAGAAAAATAGAAGGTACTGCATCTTCTATGGATAGCCC
Organism: uncultured Sediminibacterium sp.; assembly: GCA_964560215.1. Classification (GTDB taxonomy): domain Bacteria; phylum Bacteroidota; class Bacteroidia; order Chitinophagales; family Chitinophagaceae; genus Sediminibacterium. Next base: position 3,805 of record CAZLKW010000072.1, read on the forward strand.
CTATGACATGGGTACTTTTGATGAGGAAATTGACATGGATGCTTTTGATGGTGCTGATTTTAGTGAAGCTGCTGCTTTATTTAATCATGACCAAAACATTGTACTTGGAAGGGTAAGGAATAATACTTTGCAGATAAAAAGGGAAGGTAATAAATTAAAATATACTATTGACCCACCAGAAACAAATGCTGCAAGTGATGTTATGACTTTAATTAGAAGAGGTGATGTTTACCAGTCATCTTTTGCATTCTCTTTAAAGGATAATGGTGACTCATGGGAAATGAGGGACGGTAGATGGAAGAGAACAATTAAAAAAATTGACAAAGTATATGATGTTTCTCCAGTAACGTATCCGGCTAATCCTAATACTACTGTTGCTGCAAGGAACATGGAAAGACATATTCAACAAAATGAAAAAGCGGAATGCAATTTCAATGAGTTTGTTGAATTTTTAAACAACTTAAAAAATTATTAAAATGTTGAAATCTGATGAATTAAAGCAATCGCGTTCCGCTAAAATAGAAGAAATGCGATCTTTGATTTCTGCCATCGAAACATTGGGTTCAAATGCCAATGACGATCAAAGGTCAAAGTTAAACACGATTAGGACAGAGGTTAGCAATTTAGAAAATGATATTGATAATCATTTGATGATTGAGGCCGAGTCTAAAAGAATGGCTACTCCTGCAACCAGGGTTAACGAAAACAAAGTTAACGATGAGCAAAGAGTTAAGAAAGGCTATTCATTCCTTAGAGCAGCTAATCTTATTGCTAATAACAAAAACCTTGATGGTTTAGAGTTAGAGATGCACCAAGAGGCTGAAAGAGAATTTAAACAAGCTGGTATCTCCGCATCGGGTAATCTTTACATTCCTAAAATGATTGTAAAGAGCGAGAAAAGGGATATGACTGCTGGTAGTGCAACTGCTGGTGGTAATACTGTACCAACCATTTTGGGTGACTTGATTCCATTCCTTGACCCAAGATTAGCAGTTATCCAAGCTGGTGCAACTTTGCTTACAGGATTGACTGGTAATTTAGATTTCCCTCGTAATGATGCTGCGGCTACTGCCACTTGGGAAACTGAGAACTCTGCCAATGACGAAACAAGTCCAACTTTTGATAAAATCAGTATGTCACCAAATCGTTTGGGTGCATTTACTGATATTTCAAAGCAGTTACTTGTTCAATCATCTATTGACGTAGAAAACTTTGTAAGAAATCGTTTGAGTGAAGCCGTTAACAGAGCATTAGACTATGCTTTAATTAATGGTGACAATTCAACCCAGCCATTTTACGGTATTTTAAATACTGCTGGTATTGGTTCTGTTGCAATCGGTACTGATGGTGGTCCGCTTACTTACAAGCACATTATTGACCTTGAAACTGCTTTAGCAACTGATAACGCTGATTTTGGTACTTTGGCTTACCTTACTACACCTGGTGTAAGAGGTTTCTTAAAGAATACTGAGAAAGCAAGTGGTACTGCTCAGTTTGTTTGGTCTGATGGTGCGCCACCAGTAGGACAACAAGGAATTAGAACAGACTTGTTAAATGGTTACCGTGCTTATGTTTCTACGCAAGTACCAAGCGATTTAACTAAAGGCGGTGGAACTGGTTTACATTCTGTAATCTTTGGAAACTTTGCTGAATTGTTAATTGGACAATGGGCTGGTTTAGATGTTGTGGTTGATCCATATTCATCAAGCAAAAATGCATTAGTTACCATAGTAGTTAACTCTTGGTGGGATGCTGCAGTTCGTCACGCAAAATCATTTGCCGCAATTAAAGATGCGGATATTACTGGCATATAAATCTTAATAAAATGAAGAATATTTTAATTGGTTTG
>CAZLKW010000072.1:5718-6915 GCA_964560215.1 uncultured Sediminibacterium sp.
ATGCATCAAGTACGTTTTACAGTTATTCTATAACTGATACGATAACTAATACCGAAATAGACACAATAACTATTCCGGTAAGTTTACTTAGCCCATGGAGCGGTTATTGGAGTATAGTAGCAACTAATTTATCTGGTACTACTTATATTTTACCAACTGTTAGACAGGCAGCAAGTTCTACTGATTACACAAGTGTTGCTACATTAGATACACTTAATGTAAATGGAATGGTACAAGCTAATGAAGATGACAAGATTGGTGGTACTAAATATAGATTAGTATTAACTGGTGTTGGAACACAATCTACAAGGTACACGGCATATTTTGTCGCTAAAAACGAATAAAATGAAAGTGCGATTTATTCAATCGCCATCTGGTTCACCACATTCCCTTGCATATTTTCAAGGGGATGTGGCTGAATTAAATGAGATGACGGCAAAGGAATTAATAAAAGCAGGATTAGCGGAATCTTTAGAAAATAAGGTTATTGCTGAACAGAATGAACCTTTAATCGAAACTAAGATTAGCTCTAAACCAAAAAAAGCAATTAAGAGATGAAAATCTGGAGAGTAACAGTTGATCAGACAAATGAATTATGGACATCTGCGGAAGTTAAAAATTATTTGAAAGTTGATGATTCAACTGATGACTCTCTTATTGCTACAATGTTAAAGGCTGCAAGACAAGCGGTAGAATCAAGACAAAATATATCTACCCTTACAAAAACTATTGTACAAAAGTTAGAGCGTTTTCCGTCAAGTTACAAAGTAGCAACTGATTACGAAAACGTAATTAAATTGTTAGTTTATCCTTGTATTGCGGTATCTTCTATTACTTACTTGGATGAAAATGGTGTATCCCAAGTGTTATCACCAAATTTATACGAAGTAGATGCTTATAGAGGTATAATTGGAGAAGCGGTAGATCAAGACTTTCCCGATACTTATTTGTCTTTAAATGACGTAACTATTACATATACTGCTGGATATGGAACAAATGCTACAGATTGCCCTTCAGACATAAGAATAGCAATTTTAAAATTAGTTGCATCTATGTATGATAATAGAGCAGATAATGTACATAAAATGCCAACGGCTACAGACGTAATGTTAAATAGGTATAAATATGATTGGGTATAATAAGAGTGAGATTGTTGGGAAAATGAGGGAAAGAGTAATTCTGCAAAACAGGGTTATA
>CAZLKW010000072.1:6997-7399 GCA_964560215.1 uncultured Sediminibacterium sp.
TGAGGAAGAAGATGCTGATAAAATAGTTAGTCAGCAAAAAATAAACTTTACTTTAAGGTATAATGAATATATAACAACAAATTCAAGATTTGTTTATAGAGATAGTCTATATCAAATTGAAAAAATTGACATTTCAAACGATAGAAGATTTGTTTTTTGTACGGGTGTTTATCGTTCATCATATACAGGATCCTATGCATTGACAATAGATGTAGCAGCATCGGTTAATAGTTCTGCTACATTATCTGCTAATGTTAATTTATTATTGTACTTAGCCTGTCAATCAAATGCATCCGCATCTACAAACGCTACGTTAACAAGTGGTCAGCAATTAATTATAGAGGTTGCATCTTCGGTTACGGCAAATGCTACCTCTACTGCAAATCTTACAAAAGTTATTAG
>CAZLKW010000073.1:0-2975 GCA_964560215.1 uncultured Sediminibacterium sp.
CAGCAATTTTAATTTGCTCTTTGATTAAATCATAGTTCACAACTTCCTCTGTTACACAATGCTCGACCTGAATACGGGTATTCATTTCCATGAAGTAGAAATTACGATGCTTGTCCACAAGGAATTCGATCGTACCCACACTTTCATAATTAATTGCAGCAGCAGCTTTAATAGCAGCCTCTCCCATTCTTTGACGTAAATCTGGTGTCATGAAAGGAGATGGAGATTCCTCTACTAATTTTTGGTGTCTTCTTTGAATCGAACAATCACGCTCACTCAAATGGCAAACATTACCAAACTGGTCACCTGCAACTTGAATCTCAATATGTCTTGGCTCTTCCACGAATTTCTCCATGTATAAACCATCATTTTTAAAACTTGCTGCAGCTTCCATCTTCGCATCGCTAAATGCTTTCTCTATCTCAGTTTCATTCCATACCACACGCATCCCTTTACCACCACCACCAGCAGTGGCTTTAATGATAACTGGATAAACTATTTCTTTTGCTAATTTCTTTGCTTCTTCTACACTCTCTAATAAACCTTCACCACCTGGTACTACAGGAACACCAGCTTTGATCATTGTTTCCTTAGCGGTGATCTTGTCTCCCATCTTATTAATCATCTCTGGAGTTGGACCAATGAATTTGATACCATGATCGGCACAAATTTGAGCAAACTTTGCATTCTCTGCTAAGAAACCATAACCAGGATGCACCGCATCTGCGTTTGTGATTTCACAAGCTGCCATGATATGAGGGATATTCAAATAAGACTCAGCACCTTTTGGACCACCGATACAAACAGCTTCGTCTGCAAATTTTACATGCAAACTATCTTTATCAGCTGTAGAATATACGGCTACCGTTTTGATACCCATTTCTCTACAAGTTCTAATGATACGCAAAGCGATCTCGCCACGGTTGGCAATCAATATTTTTTTAAACATCTTTTTAATTTAAGTTAATAGGTTGGGGAGACCTTATGCAGGTTGCACTAAAAACAAAGGTTGATCAAACTCAACTGGGCTTGCATCTTCTACCAATATTTTTACAATCGTACCTTTTACTTCAGATTCGATTTCATTGAACAATTTCATTGCCTCAATAATGCACACTACTTTACCTGGGCTTACCTCAGTTCCCTCTTCTGCCAATAATGGCTTATCAGGAGCTGCTCTTCTATAAAAAGTACCGATCATTGGGCTCTTGATAGTGATTAAATTATCGGCTACTGGAGCAGCTGGAGCTGAAGCAACTGGCGCTGCAGCAGATGGCGCTGCTGGGGCAGATGTATACACTGTTTGCGCAGGCGCAGAGGTTACAGTGATTTTTTCTTCCTTTTGCTTAATGGTTACTTTACCATCTTTATCTTCGATGCTAATTTCTCCAATATTGCTTTTGTTTACTACCTTAATTAAATCGTGAATTTGTTTTAAGTCCATGTTTGGTTAATTTGGGCAAAAATGGGTCTTTTTTGCCAAAAACAACAAAAAAAGGGCCATTTTTTATTAAAAATGGCCCTTTTTTGCTACTTTTTAAATCCTTAAATAAATGTAGGATTTATAAAGTTACGCCTATAATAACTTATTACAGCCCCCCATAAACGGGGGCTGTAATGTTTAGTCTACTTTACGCGCTCTACGTACTCACCGTTTTTAGTATTGATCTTGATCTTCTCGCCTTCATTCACAAATAAAGGCACCATTACAGTTGCTCCAGATTCAATAGTTGCTGCTTTTAAAGCTCTAGTTGCTGTATCCCCTTTAACACCATTCTCGCAATAAGTGATTAATACATCCAACTTCTCTGGCAATTCAGCACCAATTGGTAATTCTGTTTCTGTATTCATGAAAACGAAAACTTCAGCACCTTCAATCAGGTATTGAGGGGCATCGATCATCTCTTCTGCCATCACAATTTGCTCAAATGTTTCATTGTTCATTAAGTTATAACCACTATCGTCCTTATACAAGAATTGGAAAGTTTTTTTCTCTACACGCACAGGATATACTGTCTCACCGCTATTCCAAGTCTTTTCAATAGAGCGCTTATTGTCCACGCCTTTTAATTTAGCCCAGATTTTAGCAGCTGCACGAGCTGTTTTGTTCTCTCCAAACTCAACTACAGTATATAAACTATTGTCCAATTTTAGGATCATTCCACGAGTGATGTCTGATGTTGTTGCCATAAGTATGTTTTATTATAATGACTATGTGAAGCGCAAAAGTAGTACTTGCAAGCCATTTAGAAAAAAACATCAAATTTTTGTTGAAAAATAAAGGCAAAAAAACCTCGTTTAGCCTATTTTTGCGCCATAAATAATAAATAGTAGACTATGTCAGTACTAGTAAATAAGCAATCGAAGATCATTGTACAAGGTTTTACAGGAACAGAAGGTAGTTTCCATGCTACTCAAATGATGGAATATGGAACGCAAGTAGTAGGTGGTGTAACCCCAGGTAAAGGTGGTACAACCCATTTAGACCGTCCAGTTTTTAATACAGTAGCTGACGCTGTTAAAGCAACTGGTGCAGATGTAAGTATCATTTTTGTACCTCCAGCTTTTGCTGCTGATGCAATCATGGAAGCTGCTGATGCAGGTATTGCTTTAGTAGTTTGTATAACAGAAGGTATTCCAGTGCAAGATATGGTGAAGGCAAAGAATTTCTTAGCAGGAAAGAGCACAAGATTAATTGGACCAAACTGTCCAGGTGTCATCACAGCAGAAGAAGCTAAAGTAGGTATCATGCCAGGATTTATTTTCAAGAAAGGAACAATTGGTATCGTTTCAAAGAGCGGTACACTAACATATGAAGCAGCTGACCAAGTAGTGAAAGCTGGATTAGGTATCACTACTGCAATTGGTATTGGTGGTGATCCAATCATTGGAACAACTACTAAAGAAGCAGTTGAATTATTAATGAACGACCCTGCTACAGAAGGTATCATCATGATTGGTGTAATTGGTGGTAG
>CAZLKW010000073.1:2985-7346 GCA_964560215.1 uncultured Sediminibacterium sp.
AGCAGATGCAGCAAACTGGATTAAGGACAATATGAGAAAGCCAGTAGTTGGATTCATCGCAGGTCAAACAGCGCCTCCAGGACGTCGTATGGGTCACGCAGGTGCAATCATTGGCGGTGCAGATGATACTGCAGAAGCTAAGATGAAAATTATGGCTGCATGTGGCATTCACGTGTGTGCTAGTCCAGCTGATATTGGTAAAACAATGGCAGCAGCATTAAAGAAATAAGCTATTTCATTAGAATAAAGGAATCCCTTAGTATCAACATGCTAAGGGATTTTTTATTGTAATTTTAATTTATGAAAAGGAATTCGCTAATATTATTCGTCCCCCTATTTTGTTGCTTTTTATTCAGCACCAATTTAAACGCACAACAAAAACCATTAAGTATCCATTTTACAGCGCCAACACAAATGGCTCATGGTGAATCAATCAAATTAAAAGTCCAAATCAAACATCAAATAGCAAAAGAACAAACAGGACATATTCAACTTTATTTATTCAATACCGAAACAAAGCAATCGGTGGATGGATGGTTCTTAAACTTTTTTCCATTTCAATATTTTACAACAATTGCAAATGAGCTTTTTGAAACTGAATTTCCTTTTACAGTGCCGAACGATTTTAAAGGAAATTTTGATCTTGAACTTGTTGCGCAAGTAGATAGTATAAAAGACAGCATTCGTATCACCATACCCACTTTGATTAAGGAATAAAAATTGGATACTACAAACACCATTCAAAAGGTAGACTACCTAATTATTGGTCAAGGCCTTGTAGGTACTTGGCTGAGTTATTATGCCCAAAAGGAAGGAAAGACATGCTTAGTAATAAATGATAGCAAATTGCCTGCAGCTTCTAAGGTTGCAAGTGGTGTGATTAATCCAGTAACAGGTAGAAGGATTGTTCAGACATGGATGATTGAAACCTTCCTACCCTTTGCATTAAATGCTTATTCAGAATTAGGTATAAAAATAAATAAGGAAATTGTTAAAGAAACACCTGTGGTTTTGATTCATCCATCTGCACAAATGCAAGAAAGTTTCGAATACCGTTACAAACATGAAAATGTGTATTTACAAAAAAACAATGCTGCAGCTTTTGAAGCTTTCATGCACACCCCTTTTGGCACAGGCCAAATCAATCAAAGTATTTGGATAGATTTAAATACAATGATTGAAGGATGGGCTCATGAACTTATTTCAAAACAACAATTGATCGACGATCAATTTAAAATAGAAGATTTGAAAATAACAGCACAGGGCGTTGAATGGAAAGGTATCCAAGCTAAAAGGATTTTATTTAGTGATGGATTAAGCAGTATGCATAATCCATATTTCAAGGGACTCCCCTTTGCACCCAATAAAGGGGAAGCATTAATTGTTGAAATAAAAGGCCTTCCAAACAAATCAATCTATAAAAATAATATTTCAATTGTTCCATGGAAAGATCAATTGTTCTGGGTGGGTTCAAATTATGAATGGGACTATGAAGATGCAAAGCCATCCCATGCGTTTAGAGTTAAAATGGAAGCAGCCTTGGAGCAACTTTTAAAAATACCATTTACCATTGTGGATCAAATCACTGGATTACGTCCAGCCAATAAAGAACGGAGACCCTTTGTTGGCATGCATCCTAATCACCCTTCCATTGGGATATGTAATGGCATGGGTACAAAAGGTTGTTCACTTGCCCCTTATTTTGCCCAAGAACTAATTGCGCATTGTGAACAAGGTAGCCCAATTCATTCAGAGGCAAGTATAAGCAGATTTGATTTATTTTAAGAAAACCAAGTATAACTAGCATAAATAATTAAATAATTTTTATCTTTAATTTTTTCGATAAATATTTAAACTATTTCAATCAATAAATGATAGAACAACAAAGCAATTACAATATCCCTTTTGCATATCGCAAAATGGAAAACTTACATATTGTATTTTGGATTTTTAAAGACATTGGATGGTGTATGGGCTTTGCTTGGTTAGGCATTTTAATGATTATACCCACAATGATCATTTCGATTGTCATTGCATGGAGAACAAGAAATATTGTATCTGAACTATGTCATAATCTAGCCATCACCGTTTGGATTTCTGCTAACTCCTTTTGGATGTGTACCGAATTTTTTGGAGTCGACCATCTTTCTATTGGTTATGGAATGAACGTGAAACATTTAGCCATGATTCCATTTGTAATTGGCGTAATTATTTTAGCCTACTATTATCTATGGTTTAAACCAAGACACAAAGAGGAACCCCAGACTTTATAAGTATTTTTTTAATCGATAAGATTGCACAAATGTAACCAATCCTAATATGGAGATGGTTAAGAATGCCCATCTTAAACCTAGTGCACCAGATAAAAATCCAACGATTGGAGGCCCTATTAAAAACCCAAAGAATCCTATAGAGGAAACCGATGCCAATGCAATACTTGCCTGCCCTGGTTCTGCAGATTTCCCCACACTGCCATAAATGGTAGGAATCACCGAGGACACTCCAAAACCCACTAACATAAATCCAATCGTACTTGTAATGATGGAAGGATAAATGATTGCAATAACCAGCCCTAGTGTGACCAATAAACCACTTAGCATCAATTGCTTTCTTGGCCCCCAATAATTGATCAAAGCGTCTGCAAACATTCTTCCTGTTGTCATACATGCCATGAAACTTATATAGCCAATGGTTCTTTGGCTTTCTGATACTTTTACGACAGATTGAAAAAAGACACCACTCCAATCAAACATCATCCCTTCACAAACCATATTACTCAATGCAATTAAACCAAATTGAAACATCAATGGCGTTGGTTTAGTCCACATTTTTTTGATGGATAGGTTATTGGATTCACTATGTAATAAATGTTGCTGTGTGAGGAATAAAAACAAATAACCCATGGCAAGAATTACAATGAACTGGATCATTGGTGACATGGTTGCAGCAATAAAATAACTTCCAATCAATCCTCCTACAAATCCTGCTAAACTCCAAAAACCATGGAAACTAGAAATAATACTTTTATCAAATAACTTAGCCAATTCTACAGCCTGTGTATTCACAGATACATTGAATAAATTACCAATCATACCAAATACAAATAAAGCAATTGCTAAGTGCCAAACAAAAGTACCTGCTGCCCATCCAATATTAACAAGTGCTAATGGATATAAAATCGATGCCATTTTAAGCATTTTATTGCTACCATGTCTTGTTGTTAAACTCCCCGAAATGGGAATACCTATAAATGATCCCAATGGAAGAAATAAGAGCATGCCGCCAAATTGTGCGTCAGATAATCCAAGTGAAAATTTGATATCCGGTATCCTGCTAGCCCAACTAGCAAAACAGATGCCTGTAAAGAAAAAATATCCGGATAAAATAGCACGTCTGGCTTGATTGGAGATACTTGATTCACTCATGGCTCAAAGATCGATATTTTATAGGATTTGGGCTATATTTGCAGACCATTCATTTTAATAGAAAGCTATGTATCGTACACACCATTGTGGTCAGTTAAATATTCAATCTGTCAATCAAGAAGTGACCCTCGCTGGTTGGGTTCAAACCATCCGTAAATTCGGTGCAATAACATTTGTCGATCTTAGAGATCGTTATGGCATTACACAGCTATTATTAGGCGAGTCTTTACAAGCTCAATTAGATGCGCAGCCATTAGGACGTGAATTTGTTTTGCAAGCAAAAGGAAAAGTGATTGAACGTTCTAGCAAAAATGCAAATATTCCAACTGGTGAAATTGAAATCAATGTCACAGAATTTAAAATTTTAAATGCATCCATCGTCCCTCCTTTCACAATTCAAGATGATACCGATGGCGGAGATGATATTAGGATGAAATACCGTTTCTTGGACTTGAGAAGAAACGCTGTTAAAAAGAATATTGAATTAAGGTATAGTGTAAATCGTGCGACACGTAATTATTTGCATGAAAAAGGATTCATGGATATTGAAACACCTTTTTTAATTAAGTCTACACCTGAAGGTGCACGTGACTTTGTTGTGCCAAGCAGAATGAACCCAGGAGAATTTTATGCCCTTCCTCAATCTCCACAAACATTCAAGCAATTATTGATGGTGAGTGGGTACGATCGCTACTATCAAATTGTAAAATGTTTTAGAGACGAAGACTTAAGAGCAGATCGTCAACCAGAATTTACACAGATTGACTGCGAGATGAGCTTTGTAGAGCAAGAAGATATTTTAAATATGTTTGAAGGATTAATTAAAAGCATCTTCAAAGATGTGAAGAATATAGACTATGCGGAAGCTGTTCAAAGAATGACTTGGGAAGACGCGATGTGGCATTATGGTAATGACAAACCAGATATTCGTTTTGG
>CAZLKW010000074.1:0-7220 GCA_964560215.1 uncultured Sediminibacterium sp.
CAAAAAGCAGGTATTACGCAAGGATAATTCAATCAACCCCAATGAGCGACAAACAAATTAACCCCAAATTGGTAGAAGCCATTGGCTACTTCGGTTCTTTTTTAAGCTGTGTTACTTTTATACCTCAAGTATATTTAACATGGGAATCAAAGAATGTAGAAAGCCTAAGCCTTCTAATGATCTTGATTGTTAATTTCAGTTGTATCGTTTGGTTGACTTATGCCTATTTAATTAAAAGCAAACCAGTTTTAGTGGCCAACACCATTGTATTAACTTTAAGCTTGATGTTGCTTTATTTTAAATTGACTTTCTAGAACTATTTCTCGCGATTTAAATAAAAAAAGAGGACTATTCTCCATTTTAAAATTTATTCTTCGCGATTTAGATAAAAAAAGAGCTAACACAAAGTGTAGCTCTTTTTTTATTGCTTCCTCATTAGAGACTAATTTTTTGTGGACTTAGCTTTTCAAGCAGTCCACAAAAAATTAGTACTCGTCTTCATTAAACATAAAATCTTCTTGGCTTGGATAATCTGGCCAAATGTCTTCAATACTTTCATACACTTCGCCCTCGTCTTCCAACTCTTGTAAATTCTCTACTACTTCTATAGGGGCACCGCTCCTGATGGAGTAGTCGATCAATTCATCTTTTGTTGCTGGCCAAGGCGCTTCTTCTAAATAGCTGGCTAATTCTAATGTCCAAAACATAAGGTTCTTTTTTTGCAAAAGTAGCCGTATATATGATATGACCAAATCTGATTTTTCTACAACCTATAAACATTTTATTAATTTTTGGCAAAATTGACCGGGTAATCGTAGGTTTGTAGCATGGATATGGAGCCAAAACTACTAGTAGCAAAGGATATATGGAAGCAATACGGGACAGTGCCTGTTCTTAAGGGCGTATCCATGGAATTATCTAGAGGCGAGCTAGTTTCTATAGTTGGGCCATCTGGTGCCGGCAAATCAACCCTATTGTACATAGTAAGTAGTCTGGAAAAAGCGGACAAAGGGCAGATTTTGTTTGACAACCAATCCATTGATCAAATGGACAATCATGCATTGGCTCAATTCAGAAATACCAAAATTGGTTTTGTATTTCAGTTTCATCATTTATTGCCAGAGTTTACCTCTATTGAAAATGTATCTATTCCAGGTTGGATTGGTAAACAAGATAAAAATATAGTCGCTAAAAGAGCCATTGAACTCTTGGACTTCTTAGGACTAGCAGACAAGCAAGATAAAAAGCCCCATCAATTATCTGGGGGTGAACAACAAAGAGTCGCTGTTGCGAGGGCATTAATCAATAATCCAGCACTCATTTTTGCAGACGAGCCTACTGGAAATCTAGATAGTGAAAACGCACATGCAATGCATGCCTTATTTCTTCAATTGAAAAAGGAAATGAACCAAAGCTTTTTAATCGTAACCCATAACGAAGCATTGGCTAAATTGAGTGACAGAACCCTCACAATGAAGGACGGACACTTTATGTAATTGATTAAATTAGATACGAGGCTTCCAAGGGATGTCTTCTACCCCGTTTAAATGACCGATATACCTAGCTAAAGTGAATAAATAGTCACTTAATCTATTTAGGTATTTGATCACTAAAGTCTCTACGAATAAATCTTCTTCCTGCATATTAACACAAATACGCTCTGCTCTTCTGCAAACACATCGAGCGATATGCGCAGTTGAGATGGCATGATGACCACCCGGAATGATAAATGATTTCATTGGCGCAAGTACTTCGTTCATCTTGTCCATCGCTAATTCAAGTCCAGTAATATCTTCTTCTTTTAAATCTGGAATTCTTAATGCTGATTCCTTCTCTGGATCACATGCTAAGCTTGATCCAACTGTAAATAACCTATCCTGAATTTCCTTTAAATCTGTTTTGATTGTTGTATCCTCCACTAAATCACTCAATAAGCCAATAAATGAGTTCAGCTCATCCACTGTACCATAAGATTCAATACGAATGTGACTTTTAGGCACTCTTGTCCCTCCAATTAAGGAAGTTTTTCCCTGATCACCTGCCTTTGTATAGATTTTCATACCCTTATAACAAAACTAAACTGAGTTAGTTCAGCAATTATTAAATTAAATATGTTTTTGATTCAAGGTGTCGGTCTCCACATTACCATCTCTCAAACGTACCACGCGGTGCGCATACATTGCAATATCTTCTTCGTGGGTCACAAGAATAACGGTGTTACCAGCAGCATGAATTTTACCAAATAATTCCATTACTTCTACCGATGTTTTTGAATCCAAATTACCCGTAGGTTCATCTGCCAATAAAATTGATGGATTGTTGACCAAAGCGCGCGCAATAGCAACACGTTGAATTTGTCCTCCACTCAATTCATTTGATTTATGATGACTTCTATCAGCAAGACCTACTTTTTCCAAAGCGATCAATGCTCTTTCTAATCTTTCTTTTTTAGGAATACCTGCGTATACCAGAGGTAATGCCACATTTTCAGCTGCAGTTAATCTTGGTAATAAATTGAACTGTTGGAATACGAAGCCAATCTCAATATTTCTAATACCTGCTAATTCATCATCTGTCATCGCACTTACATCATGACCATTTAAATTATAAGTTCCCCCAGTTGGAGAATCTAGACAACCTAAAATATTCATTAAAGTACTCTTACCGCTACCTGATGGACCCATCAAAGCAACATATTCATTTCTATTAATATCCAGATTTATTCCTTTCAAAACTGGGATGGCTTGGTTGGCCATAAAATAACTCTTCTGAATATTCCTAAGTTCAATAACTGCTGACATAATAATTTTATTTACGAATGACTTTTGGTACTTTAAAATAAGGAGCTCCTGCTTCTGGTGCATTTGAAAGCGCCTCTTGGTTGGTGATAGACCCTTTTACTTGGTCTTGTCTTAAAACATTGTATGCTTGTCCCATATGCATTAATGGTTTGATTCCAGTTGTGTCTAAGGCATTTAATTGCTCCACAAAACCAACTAAATCTTGCATATCCTGCACTAATTTATCCATTTTTTCTGGCGCCACATTTAACCTAGAAAGGTGCGCTAAATGGTTCACTAAAGTAGGGTCAACTTGCATAGTACAAATGTAATCTAAAGCTTGGAACCCTCCTCCTGGTTTTGTTAAAAGGTTTAAACAGGCAACCAAAGGCGTTTTTGACCTTTTTTTGGTTAAAATCAAAACATTTTTTTGAAAATAGTTGCATAACTAACTAATTTTACGAAAAGCTATATTTATGCAACCAACAATTAAGCAGGTCGTAATCCTTGGAAGTGGTGTGATGGGGTCTAGAATTGCATGTCATTTTGCTGGAATTGGTGTGCAAGTTTTATTGTTAGATCGTTTACAACCAGGCACAGAAGAAAGTACCAATAATAAAGAGCGTAATAAATTGGTGAACGATGCATTGCAAGCAGCAATTAAATCTAACCCATCTCCTATTTATACAACTGCTGTAACTAAAAATATTAAAACAGGAAATTTCACAGACGATATGTCCAAAATTGCAAATGCAGATTGGATCATTGAAGTAGTCGTAGAAAGATTAGACATTAAAAAAAGTATTTACGATCAAGTTGAACAGTTCCGCAAACCAGGCACACTAGTAAGCTCGAATACTTCAGGCATACCAATCCATTTAATGGCAGAGGGCCGTTCAGAAGATTTTCAAAAACATTTTTGTGGTACCCACTTTTTTAATCCACCAAGGTATTTGAGACTATTAGAAATCATCCCTACTCCTACAACAGACCAAGCGGTGATTGATTTTCATATGCATTATGGGGATGTGTTTTTAGGAAAGACAACGGTTTTATGTAAAGACACACCAGCATTCATAGCCAATAGAGTCGGCGTATTTAGCATGATGAGCGTTTTGCATATCATGGAAAAAATGGGATTAACAATTGACGAAGTAGAATCATTGACTGGCCCAATTTTAGGTCGTCCAAAATCTGCCACATTCAGAACAGCAGATGTAGTTGGCATTGACACTTTAGTAAAAGTAGCTAATGGTGTGGCGGAGAATTGTCCAAATGACGAAGCCAAAGCGACCTTTAAACTACCTACTTGGCTAGAGAAAATGGTGGAGCAAAATTGGTTAGGCGACAAAACTGGTCAAGGATTTTTTAAGAAAGTAAAGACTGCGACAAGTAAAGAAATATTGACATTAAATTTAGTTACTCTAGAATATGAGCCAAGAAAGAAAACAAAAATGGCTTCTATTGATGCAGCAAAAGCAGTAGATAATTTACCAACAAGGTTAAAAGTATTATACCATTCAAAAGACAAAGCAGGTCAATTTATACAATCATTTCATCATGCGCTGTTCTCTTATATAAGTCATCGTATCCCTGAAATAAGTGATGAATTATACAGAATTGACGACGCCTTGAAAGCTGGATTTGGTTGGGAGATTGGCGCATTTGAATCTTGGAATGAATTAGGAATTGATGCTGTCATAAAGGATATGAAAGCTGCTAATATTGCAGTTGCGCCATGGGTGGAAACAATGGTAGCAAAAGGCTTACACTTTTATACCACAAAAAATGGCAAACGTTATTATTATGATATTCCAAGCGGAGATTATAAAGTTGTGCCAGGCGCAGAATCCTTTATCATTCTTTCTGATTTTAAAGAGAAAACAATTTGGAAAAACAGTGCTTGTAACTTAGTGGATATTGGAGACGATGTTTTTGGATTTAATTGGAACACTAAAATGAATAGCATTGGGGGTGAAGTTTTAGAAGGACTAAACAAAGCCATACAATTATCCGAAGAAAAAAGTAAAGGCTTGGTGATTGCAAACGAAGGAAACTTGTTTAGTGCCGGTGCAAATGTGGGGATGATTTTCATGTTAGCAATTGAGCAAGATTATGAAGAATTAGACATGGCTGTTCGTGCATTTCAAAATAGCATGATGCGTGTTCGTTATTCTTCTATTCCTGTAGTAACTGCACCACATGGCTTGTGCTTAGGAGGTGGATGTGAAATGAATTTACATGCTGATGCAATTACTGCAGCTGCTGAAACATATATAGGACTAGTTGAATTAGGCATTGGTGTCATTCCTGGTGGGGGCGGAACAAAAGAATTAGTGCTTCGCGCATCAGACGAAATGCATTCAGAAGAACCAGAAACAATTACGCTAAAAAATAGATTCTTACAAATTGCAACTGCTAAAGTTGCCACTTCAGCGCATGAAGCAATGGAGATGGGTATCTTTAGAAAAGGTGTGGATCAAATTGTTTTAAATCAATCTAGAAGAATTGCAAAAGCAAAAGAACAAGTACTTGAATTGTTTAATGCAGGCTATACACAACCTATTCAACGCAACGATATTAAAGTAATGGGTAAAGCAGGACTAGGTGCATTGTATGCTGGAATCAATGGCATGTGGCGCGGTGGATATGCAACAGACCATGACGCTTTGGTTGCGCGCAAATTAGCTTATGTAATGTGTGGCGGTGATTTAAGCGAAGCAACAGTTGTGAATGAACAATATTTACTGAATTTAGAACGTGAAGCTTTCTTAAGCCTTTGTGGTGAAAAGAAAACCTTAGAACGTATCCAATCAGTGATCACTTCTGGTAGACCAATTCGTAATTAATAAATCGTCTAAGGCTTCATCCATACTTGAATAGTCAAAAGTAAATCCTGCTGCAATCACTTTTGCTGCACTTACTTTTGCGCTTTTCAAAACTTCGACACTCATCTCCCCTAACATTATTTTTAGAATAAAGGAAGGGACTTTGAATGGGATAAAATATTTATGTATACGTTTGGCAATCGCTTTTGTCAATGTTTCATTGTCAACTGGATCTGGCGCAACTGCATTATATATACCTTCGATATGTGCTTGCTCTATTGCAAATAACATCATTCTATTCAGGTCTTTCTGGTGTATCCAACTGACCATTTGTTTCCCATCCCCTAAAATTGCAGCCATACCCATTCTAGCAGGTTTTATAAATTCCGCAAGCGCTCCTCCCTTTTTATTAAATACAATACCAATACGTAACGAGACTAATCTAATGCCCAACGCTTTTATTGGATGTGTACTCTCCTCCCATTTTAAACAAGTATCCCCCAAATAACTTCCATCCACCTTATCTGTTTCTACAAAGCCAGTTTGTAAACTTGTAACAGTATCGGGTCCATACCAACCTATTGCAGACGCCGAAACAACTGCTTTCACTTTATTTGGATGTGCTTTCAACGCATTAACTAATACAGCTGAAGCGTTTACACGGCTGTCAAGAATAGCCTTTTTTCTTGCACTAGTCCATCTTTTATCTGCCACACCCTCTCCTGCTAAATGAATAATAAAATCGGCTGAAGCGATTGCTGCTGGATCAATCCAATTTTTATTAATATCCCATTGAGCATAAGAGAAATTAGTACGACTAGATTGCTTTTTTTGTCTAGTTAATACAATGACTTTATAGCCTTTGTCTAATAATAAATTAGTCAAAGATTGTCCTACCATCCCTGTTCCTCCTGTGATAAGTATAGTTTGCATATTCAAAGGTAAATAAAAAACCCTGCCTTTACAGGCAGGGTTCCAACTAAATCAACTGTTCTATAAAAACGATTTTAATCTGGCTTTTTACCATCTAAGAATGAATTGATGGTAGAAATCTGAGTTTGGTTATTCTCATCTTGCTCAACTGTATACTTACTATAATAGTTTTCTACCGAAGCCATGGTATTACCAAACAAATCCAGGTTTCTTCTAACATAGGCAGGTACTGCGTCAAATTCTACACCAGGATCCGACCCATTGTTAATATTGAAAGATAGATTTCTTAATTTTTGAATACGCTCAGCCACTTTACGTCTTTGCTCTTCTGAATTGTCCATTGAAATATCAAAGCTTGAATGCTGTGGTCTATTTTGAGGCGTTACGGAAGATTCTTCACGCATGACTAATTGCATGGTTGGTTCTTCTTCCATTTCCATTTCTACGCTTCTAAATGAGGTCTCCAAGTTTTCAGTATCCGCTGCTACAACTACTTCAGCAGTGATGTCGTATGCTACTTCAGTTACTGATTCTACTACTGCTTCAACTTCTTCTGCTTCTGCTTCAATTTCTAATTCTGCTTCCGCATAAATATTGACAGGCTTGTTCAATACAAACTCCGTATTGTAAATTGGAGTTGCTTCTTCTTCCATATTCAATTCAAATACTTCTGCATCTT
>CAZLKW010000075.1:0-2522 GCA_964560215.1 uncultured Sediminibacterium sp.
TCAAAAAAATTATTACAAATAGCAAAAATATTAGCATAGACCTATTTGATAATGGCACCATTGATAATGATACTATTATCGTGTATGACAATAAGAAATTACTAATAAACAAGAAGCGGTTAAGTTATAAATCGATTCACTTAGAATTTGAATTCTCTGAAAATATGAGAGAACACGAAGTCATCATTGTTGCACATAATATGGGCACTGTTCCGCCAAATACCGCATTACTTTTATATAAAGATGGAAAGAATAGACAAGAATATTTTATTACCTCTACCAATAAGATTAATGCTAAATTATTGATCGTCTACGAACCCCTAAAGTCAGATTAATCGACCTTAATTTAATTCTTGTAATACCACACTTGCTTCATAAATCTCTTTATCGCTTTTTAAATAAGGATTTTTTGATTTTTTATTGAGCCCAATCCATTGATTGTCCAAAGCGTCAGAAAATATATATATTGTTTGCTTTTGATAACCGATCGTTGCCAAAAATTCAATCATATGTAAACTCAACATTTGAGCACCCCTCATTCGCTCCTCTTGATTGGTTGACATTAAAATAGCCGTTATTTCATATTGAATATTGATTAGTCCCTGCTCGGCATTATACTGTGTTGCCGTATCAAGGGTTAAATTAGTTTTTGACAAACTATCTGATAGTTGAATTAAACCAACACCATAAAGATTCAAATCGGTACTGTCTTTTTCTTCTAAATACCCCAAAATCGCAAAATAATGATTCAACAATGGTTCAATAGCTTGATCGAGTGCTGCATCATGTCTATTTTGTTGAAACTTATTAGCAATTTGCCCAACAGATGGCTTCGTTTGTGTTTCACATGCCAAAATGCTCGCAATGATAAAGAAAAAAAGAAGTCTTTGCATAGAGATTTTTTTCAAAATTATGTATAAATAGCCACTACAACGCAGTAACTTTGCGCACTGAATTGAAATAATATGTTAATAGGATTACAAAATGTGACTTTTGAATTTGGCGCCAGAGCAATCGTAACAGATGCAACTTGGCATATACAGCCAGGAGAAAGAATTGGATTAATTGGATATAATGGAACCGGTAAGTCCACCCTATTAAAGTTATTGGTAGGCCAATATACCCCATCAAAAGGAACAGTAGAAAAAGGAAAAGATACAACCATCGGATACCTGCATCAGGATTTATTGAGTTTTGACACCAGTGAAACAATTACAGAAGTGGCATTGGGCGCATTTGAAAGAGTGCGTGAATTAGAAAAAGAAATTGAAAGACTTGGAGTTGAATTAGAAGCGAACCCAGAGGACAATGACATCTTGATTAAATACACAGATGCCTTACACGAAATTGATGTATTAGACGGTTATAATATTGAACATAAGGCCGAAGAAGTTTTACATGGTCTTGGATTTACTAACAAAGATTTATCGCGTCCTTATAAAGAGTTTAGTGGAGGATGGAGAATGCGTGTATTGTTGGCTAAGATGATCTTACAAGCACCTGATGTTCTTTTATTGGATGAGCCTACTAACCACTTGGACTTACCTAGTATCGAATGGTTAGAGAAATATTTGATTCACTATAAAGGTAGTGTGGTGATTGTAAGTCACGATAAATTCTTCTTGAATAAAATGGTGAATAAAATTGTTGAAGTTTACCAACAACAACTGAATTTCTATACGGGCGATTATGAATACTACGAAGTAGAGAAAGTACAACGTGTAGAGATCCAACAAAGAGCATTTGAAAACCAACAAGATTACATTCGTCAACAAGAAAGATTCATTGAAAGATTTAAAGCAAAAGCCTCTAAAGCTGCCCAAGCTCAATCTATTCAAAAAAGATTGGACAGATTAGATGTCATTGAAGACGTGCAAATTGAAAGACCAAATATTAGGATCAATTTTGCCGTTGATAAAACACCAGGAAAAGTATTAGTTGACTTAAAGGGGATTAGTAAAAGCTACCCTACTTTAACGATTTTAGAAAATGCTTTTGCAGAGATAGAAAGAGGTGATAAAATTGCATTGATTGGTGCGAATGGTAAGGGAAAATCTACGCTTTTAAGAATCGTAGCTGGCATGGAAAGCTATGAAGGAGAAAGGGTTTGGGGACATAATGTAGATGAAAGTTTTTATGCGCAGCACCAATTAGAATCCTTGAATTTAAATAATACCATTTTACAAGAAGTGCAAGAATGTGGTACAAAGAAAACAGATTTAGAGTTAAGAGCACTGTTGGGTTGTTTCCTATTTGGCGGGGATGAAATTGATAAAAAAATCAGGGTCTTAAGTGGAGGTGAAAAAGCTAGGGTTGCATTAACAAAAACTATCATTAGCAAGGCGAACTTCTTGATGTTGGATGAGCCTACCAACCACTTGGATATGGCCACTGTTGAGTTATTAGCAGAGGCCTTGACGAAGTATGATGGCTCGATCATTTTAGTAAGTCACGACCGTTATTTCATTTCCAAAACTGCTAATAAGATATGGGAAATTGAAGATGAAAAAATCATTGAATTC
>CAZLKW010000075.1:2532-7200 GCA_964560215.1 uncultured Sediminibacterium sp.
ATTTCAATTGTGACCATAATGGTGAAAGAAAATTAACTATTGAATTCGTTAAAAATACTCCTAAACTAACTCCTAAACCAGTCGAAAAAAAAGTGGAACCAGTAGTTTCTGAAGTGAAGTCTGGTCCTATTGACAAGGAATTGCAAAAGCAGATCCAAAAATTACAAAAAGCAATTGCACAACTGGAACAAAATATTGATCAATTGAATCAAGAGAAAACTGCCATTGAATTAAAAATGGCCGACCCATCTACCTATACTGATCAAGCTGCTTTTCAAGTGATTGAAAAAAGCTACCATGATAAACAGGCGTTAATTCGTTCTTTGAATAAAGAATATGAAATGGCTTTTAATGATTTAGTTGCATTAGAAAGCAACTAGGATTTGGCAAACTAACGCTTGCTTGTATTATTTTAGAAAAATACCCACATATCTATTGTTAATATGGATTATTGGTTTCTATTGTTTAAATTTGGGGCTCCGTACTTTCGGTAACCAATTGATTTATTCTTGTAAATCAATACATTAAATGACAAATTGAATCAACATGTCTACTAAAAAAGTAAACAAAATTGCTGTTTTAACATCTGGTGGAGACGCCCCCGGTATGAATGCCGCTATCAGAGCTGTTGTTAGAACAGGTATCTACCATGGTTTAGAAGTATTTGGGGTTACTAGAGGTTATAATGGAATGATTGATGATGACATTTTTCAAATGGATTCCAAATCTGTTGCCAATATTATACAAAGAGGTGGTACCATTTTAAAAACGGCAAGAAGTAAAGAATTTTTCGAGCCTGAAGGACGTAAAATCGCCTACGAAAATCTTAAAAAAAGAGGCATTAATGGCATCGTTGTCATCGGTGGAGACGGAAGCTTTAAAGGGGCACAAAAATTCAGCAATGAATTTGATATCCCTTGTATAGGTTTGCCTGGTACAATTGATAAAGATATTGCTGGTAGTGACTTCACTATTGGTTTTGATACCGCTGTAAATACTGCTGTAGAAGCTATAGATAAAATCAGAGACACTGCAGATGCTCATGATCGTTTATTCGTAGTAGAAGTAATGGGACGCGATGCTGGCTATATCGCTTTACATAGTGGTATTGCAACTGGTGCAGAAAATATCTTGATACCTGAATCTAAAACAGATATGGAAGCCTTAGTCGCAAATTTGACTGAGAAAGAGAAACGTAAAAAATTAGTGAACCTTATTGTAGTTGCCGAAGGCGATGAATTTGGCGGCGGTAATCAAGTGGGTGACTATTTAAAATCAAAATTACCGAATGCAGATATCCGTGTTTGTATTCTAGGTCACATTCAAAGAGGTGGTGCACCTACCTGCTTAGATCGTTTGATCGCAAGTAGAATGGGCTACCATGCTGTTGAATGTTTAATTGGCGGAAAACATAATGTAATGGTTGGAATTGAAGACAATAAAATGAAATACACACCATTAGACAACGCTGTTAAAGCAAAACAAAAAATATCAGAAGAGTGGCTCAAGATTGTAAAAATCTTAGCTAGCTAATAAATCATAAAGAAAAAACAACCCCAATAAAAACAATGAGTCAGTCCACTTACAAACAAAAACACCATAAAACTAAAATCGTTGCAACCGTAGGTCCAGCTTGCGAAACCTATGACCAATTAAAAGCTTTAGTAATTGCAGGTGTGAATGTATTTCGATTAAATTTCTCTCATGGTAGTCATGAAGACAAAAAGAAAATCATTGACAATATTAGAGGCATCAACAAAGAATTAAATTGCTCAGTTGCAATATTAGGTGACTTACAAGGTCCTAAATTAAGAGTGGGTGAAATTGAGAACAACAGACTTGAAGTAAAAGAAGGCGATATTTTAACTTTCACTAATACTAAATGTGTAGGCACTTTAGAAAAGATTTATGTATCCTACCCTAACCTTGCTGGTGACGTAGTTGTTGGAAACACCATCATGATTGACGATGGCAAGATTGAAGTAGTAGTGCACAGTGTTGAATCAAATGGGGATGTAAAGGTTAAAGTTACTTTAGGTGGAATTATTTCTTCTAAAAAAGGCGTGAACTTACCAGATACTAAAATTTCTTTACCTGCATTGACAGAAAAAGATTTAGAAGATGCTGCATTTATTATCAAAGAAGAATTAGATTGGGTTGCATTGAGCTTTGTGAAACGTGTGGCTGATATCGAAATGTTAAGAGCTATCTTAAATGAACATAAGAGCAAATCTAAAATCATTGCTAAAATCGAAATGCCAGAAGCATTAACGAATATCCGTGATATCATTATTGCTAGCGATGCGATCATGATTGCACGTGGTGATTTAGGTGTTGAATTACCGGTTGAAAAAATTCCATTGATTCAAAAAGAATTAATTAGAAAATGTATTCATAGAGCGAAGCCTGTTATTGTGGCAACTCAGATGATGGAGTCGATGATAGACCGTGTTAAACCAAACCGTTCTGAAATTACTGACGTTGCAAATGCGGTAATCGAAGGTGCTGACGCGGTGATGTTGAGCGGTGAAACAGCAACTGGTCAATTCCCAGTATTGGTAATAGAAACAATGCGTAAGATTATTTCTGAAGTAGAAGAAAATGGATACAAATACAACCGTTCAGAAGATTTAAAACCACAACCACACTCACCTTCTTTCACAAGTGACGCGGTTTGCTATAATGCTTCTAAATTATCCGAAGACAGTAATGCACATGCATTAGTGGGTATGACACAAAGTGGCTACACTGCTTTCATGTTGAGTAGCTTCCGTCCAAAATCTCCATTATTCATCTTCACAAAAGAACAAAGTCTAGTGAACCAGTTATCTCTTAGCTGGGGTGTTAAGGCTTTCTATTATGATAAAGAAGAAAGCTTAGATGCGATTATTACTGATCAAATTCAAGTTTTAAAAGAGAAAGGTTTTGTAAATACAGGAGATATTGTGGTAAATACAGGTAGCACTCCAATTAAATTGCACCTTCCAACAAATATGATTAAGATCAATAAAGTTGATTAATATTTTTTTAAAGGCCTCTTAATTGAGGCCTTTTTTATAACTTTAATATTCATTTAATAAAAGATAAACATGCTTGAATCATTTGAAAAAATTCCTGTTAAGATCTATCAAGATGTAGCTACTGGGTCGAATGCAGTTGCTGCTCAAATTGCAACATTAATCAAAGAAAAACAAGCACAAGGTTTGTCTTGTGTTTTAGGCATGGCAACAGGCGCTACACCAATTTTATTGTATAAAGAATTAGTTAGGCTACATAAGGAAGAAGGTTTAAGTTTTAGCAATGTTATTACAGTGAATTTAGATGAATACTACCCTATTCCAAGAGATGCTTATCAAAGCTATTGGAGTTTTATGCACCGTCATCTTTTTAACCATGTCGATATTGATCCTAAAAACATCCACCTTCCTAATGCTGAATGGACTAAAGAAGAGTTAAAAGAAAAATGTGTTGCTTACGAACAAACAATTGAAAAATTAGGGGGTATTGATTTACAAATATTAGGGATTGGTAAAAATGGTCATATTGGATTTAATGAACCGGGCTCAAGTTTTAATTCAAAAACTAGAGTGATCCATTTAGATCAACTGACAAGAATGGCCAATGTGTACGAGTGGCATGATCTAAATAAAGTACCTAAACTAGCAATTACAGTGGGTATCAGCAGTATCATGAAAGCAAAGAAAATTGTATTGCTTGCTTGGGGTAACAAAGCTGAAATAGTTGCAAAAGCAATTGAAGGAGATGTGACTGAACAAATTCCTGCAACAGTTTTACAAAATCATGATGATTGTACTTTTGTTATAGACGAGTTAGCTGCAACAGAATTAACAAGAAACAAATCACCATGGTTAACTGGCGCCAATGATTGGACGCCACAAATGATTAAAAAAGCGGTGATAGGTTTAGCTTTAAAATTAAATAAAACTGTTTTAAGCTTAACAGCAGACGACTATAAAGAAAATAGTTTATCAGATTTATTAGTTATCAAAGAGTCGGTTTACGATATCAATTTGCAGGTTTTTTACATGTTACGTGATTCTATCACGGGATGGCCAGGTGGAAAACCAAATGCAGTAATACCAGCACACCCAGAACGTAGTGAACCACATAGTAAGAAAGTATTAATTTTCTCTCCACATCCCGATGATGATATCATTAGCATGGGCGGAACATTTATGCGTTTACACGACCAAGGACACGATGTACATGTAGCCTATCAAACGAGTGGCAACATTGCAGTAACAGATGAATTTGTAACTAGATTTTTGGACTTCGCTGTAGGCTTTGAAGACCTATTTGGAATCGACAATAAAAAGAGTCAAGAGATCTTGACAAATGCAAGAGCTTATTTAGCAAATAAAGCGACCAACCATTTAGATAGCCCTGAAATTAGAGCGATTAAGGGTTTAATTAGAAGATGTGAAGCCAAGGCTACCTGCAGGTATGTGGGCATTGCGGAAGATAATTATCATTTCATGAACCTACCATTTTATGAAACAGGCATGATTGATAAGAAACCAATGAGCGAAGAAGATATTGAAATAACCATAGCATTATTACGCGAAATAAAACCACATCAAGTGTATTGCGCAGGTGATTTAGCAGATCCACATGGCACCCATAAAGTATGCTTAGACGTTGTTTTTG
>CAZLKW010000076.1:0-6764 GCA_964560215.1 uncultured Sediminibacterium sp.
GCAATTAGAAGCAGAAGGTATCAGCGTAGAAGTAATCAACTTGCATACCATTAAACCATTTGACGAAGCAGCGATCATCAATAGCTTAAAGAAAACAGGTTGTGTAGTAACTGCCGAAGAGCACAATGTAATAGGTGGCATGGGCGATGTAGTTGCACAAGCAGCTGCTAAACATTATCCAGTACCAGTTGAATTTATCGGAACACAAGATACTTTTGGAGAGAGTGGAACACCAAACCAATTGTTAACGAAATACGGATTGGATGCAGTGAACATTGTTGCTGCAGCAAAGAAAGTAATTTCACGAAAGAAGTAGTTTTAGTGTTTTCAATAAATTAAATTTTAATTTATTAGCTACTCTAATGATATTAAAAAACCCGAAGCATGCTTCGGGTTTTTTGTTGGGATTATTTATAATTCTTTAAGGTGCTAATCTTACTTTCACCCAATGTCCATTATCGTGTAAAGTATATTGAAGACGATCGTGTAAACGAGAGCTACGTCCTTGCCAGAATTCAATTTCTGTAGGATGGATTATATAGCCACCCCAATCTGGAGGTAAAGGAATAATACCCTCTTTAAATTTTTCTGTATTTTCTGCAACAAGGTCTTCTAAGAATTCTCTGTCTGGAATGATTCTACTTTGTGGCGAAGACCAAGCACCAACTTGGCTGCCAATTGGTCTTGAATGAAAATAGGTTTCACTTTCCTCTTTGCTTACTTTTTTGATTGTACCAGTAATACGCACTTGACGCTCTAATTCTTTCCAAAAGAAATTCATCGCGACATGAGGATGGGTTTCTACTTGTAATCCTTTTGCTGAAGCATAATTGGTAAAAAACACAAAACCTTCTGGCGTGTACCCTTTTAATAAAACGACACGAGAGGCAGGAGCGCCATTTGCTTTCACTGTAGATAAAACAAATGCATTCACTTCGTCAATATTGCTTTCAATCGCATCATTCCACCAAGCAGTAAATTGATCCATTGGATGCACCATACTTGTTGCTTCATCTAAAGAAGCCAGTTGGTAGTCGCGTCGGATGTCAGCTATATCTCTATTCATAAAATGCATTTAAAATTTCAATGTAAATCTTGGTTTCAAATAATTAGCTAAGCTTATTATTGATTGACTTAGTTGCGTAAAGAATATTTACCACTGAAAGCAATAACAACATACCCACTAATTGATGTAATTGTGCCATCCATTCAAAATTACCCCAATTACCTGGAATAATATTTTTACTAGTCAATACAGACAACACACCAAGTAGCACCTGCAATAGTACAAAGTACAAAGGCAATAATTTTACATTGCTCCAGAACAAATTACCTTGGATCTTGCGCATCTGTGCAACCCAGAAAATAATAACTGCTAATAAAATATACGCCAATCCACGATGTACAAAATGTATGAAAGTGGTATTATCAATCGCATTCAAGAAAAAGCTTTCCTTCCCCATTAAGTGTGTCGGAAGCCACTCCCCATTGATTGTTGGCCAAGTACTAGCCACATTTGCAGCTTTATGTCCCGCCATCAAGGCGCCATAGATTAATTGAAAAAATAACAAACCTAAAACAACCCATGCCCAAACTCGAAATCCTTTCATACTAGATTGGGCTTCTGTGCTTAGATGTTCTTTTGCAACAGGCTTCACTTTTAAGGAAAGTGCAAACCAATATGTATAAGATAATAACCCTAAGGCAAAAATAAAATGCAATGCTAAACGAGTAGGTTTAACATACACTGCATCTCCTTCTAAACCACTCGCCACCATGATCCAACCAATACCACCTTGTAATGCACCTAATAAAAATAAAATCACCAAAGGACGAATCATTGCCGGTTGAAAATATTTTTTCACTAAGAAATAAATAAAACCAAATGCAAAAACTAAACCAATAGTACGAGCCCATAAACGGTGGAACCATTCCCAGAAAAAGATGAACTTAAAATTATCTAAAGTAAAATCGAAATTCAATAATTGAAACTGAGGCGTTGTTTTATATTTCTCGAAAAGTAATTGCCAAGCAGCTTCATTGAGTGGAGGCAAACTACCTGTCACCACATCCCATTCAGTAATGGATAAACCACTTCCTGTTAAACGGGTAATGCCACCAAGTGCGATTTGAATAATGGTCATCACCACGCCAATAATCAACCAATTGGCTACTGCACGTGATTTTTTATCTTGTAATTCCATAGCGCTAACTTAATACCACAAAGTTACTAAGTAAACTACAAGTAAGTAGCATTCAAAGCAAGAATCACAGGCCCATTTTAGATTGATTTTACTTTGTGAAAAAGAATGGATCGTTCTACTTAAGAACTTGAACAAAATTGAATATAGATCAATACAAAGTATCAATTGACTTTGATATATTTGAATCTAATAAACTGGCTATTGAAGCATGCTCCTAAATTACTATCAACCCGACAAAATTGAAGCCGGCTGCGACGAAGCAGGCAGGGGTTGTTATGCAGGACCGGTATTTGCAGCAGCCGTGATTTTGCCAAAGGATTTTTACCATCCATTGATTAATGACAGTAAGAAATTAAGTGAAAAACAAAGAGCAGCTTTAGTGCCAGTTATAAAAAAGGCAGCGATTGCTTGGGCCATTGGTTCTCAAACACCGGCCGAGATAGACGAGATCAATATTTTAAAAGCGAGTATCAAGAGCATGCACCTTGCACTTGATCAATTAAAAAAGCGACCACAATTTATTGCGGTAGATGGGAACCGCTTTTACCAATATAAAAAAGTACCGCATCAAACAATCATTAAGGGCGATGGGCTCTATGCCCATATAGCCGCTGCCAGTATCCTTGCAAAAACGGCTCGTGATGCCTATATGATTGAGTTGCACAAAAAGTACCCACAATACGGTTGGGACCAAAACAAAGGATACGGCACCGCTGCGCATCGCGCAGCCATCGCCATTCATGGCCTATGTGAACACCACCGAAAAAGTTATAAGATTTAAAAGTCCCAAACACCAACACCTTGGCGAATCACATGGTATTCGTCTGTGGTACAATCCACTACAGTAGAAGGTTCCATCCCTCCGATCCCACCATCTACCACCATATCAATTTGTTTACCCCAGTTTTCATAAATGACTTCAGGGTCGGTGTATTCTTCTACTTCATCACCCGGAAAACTTGCCGATAAAATTGGATGACCCAAAGTTTTAATAATCGAAAGTGCTATTAAATTATCAGGGATACGAAGCCCAATTGTTTTTTTCTTAGACTGTAAAATCTTAGGCACTTCTTTACTCGCAGGTAAAATAAAAGTGAAGGGGCCTGGCAATGCTTTCTTTAAAATACGAAACAGGCTATTGTCAATTGCCTTTGCATATAAGCTAAGATCACTTAGATCGGCACAAATAAAACTAAGGTTGGCTTTCTCAGGATCCACTTTTTTGATGGCACATATTTTTTCAATCGCATCATGTTTAAAAATAGAACAACCAAGTCCATAAATGGTATCTGTTGGATAAGCAATGATACCGCCAGCTGTAAGACAATCGGTCACCATAGAAAGTTGTCTAGGCTGCGGATGTGTAGGATGAATTGAAATAAGCATAATAGAGTGCCGAGGCCTCATTTGATTCCCCTAAAATTAGGCTTAATTTGGTAAAACAAGCTTATGTTTCCAATCATCTACTTAGAAGAGAAATCAATGATCCGAAATGCAATGGTTCATTATTTTGAAAAACAAGAAGGATGTAAAGTCATTTACCAAACAGGTTTGATCGATGAATTAGAAACCTATTTAGAAAAATCAAAGGATACCATCTCCCTTTGTATTTTATCCGACGATTATGGACATCAAGCATTGCTTAAAATCATTCAAGTAATACGGACAAGAAATACCTACACGTATATTTTATTAAAATCAAATGATAAAAAAATAAATTCAATTTGCTATTTAATGAAACATGGCTTGAATGGTATATTTTTCACAGACGAACCTTTGATTGATTTAAAACAATGTGTATTCAGAAAAACAAAATTCAACCTATCGGCAGATAAATGCAAACTCATTACGAAAAATGTCTTGCAGGGTATTGATATCAAGGCTTTGAACTATAATAAGAACCCACTCACGGCAAATGAAGTACAATTTATTCAAGCCTGTACGAAAGATTATAGTTACGAGGAAATCGCGACCTACTTACAAAAAAGCGTCTACACAGTGTATGGCTACCGCGATCGTATATTTAAAAAGTTGGCTGTTAAACAAAGGACCGCCATGGTGATGACAGCCCTTAAAAGAAATTATATCGATCTTTAAATCAATTTTGAATTCTAGATTTACTTTATTAAAGTATCTCCCAAGTCTCTTTACCACGAATTAATTTATCTAAATCACCCATGCCTTTACTCGTCATAGCTTCTTCTACTTGCAATGCCATCATGTCTTCGTAACAAGGACGATCAGCAGCATAGAACACGCCGAAAGGACGAGGGAATTGAGCACCTACTTCAGAAGGGTTATCAAACAACCGCACTAGAACTTGTGCTTTATAAAAATCTTTTTCATCGTGGATCCATAAATCTTCAGCGCTATACTTTTCGCCAATGGTCACTACTTCTGGACGAAGGCCATCAAAACGAATACCCATTTCATTATTTGCACCAAATGTCAATGGCTTGCCTTGCTCTAAAAATAAAGCATGTAAAGGCTTAGAAGCTTTCTCGGTGAAAACTTCAAATGCACCATCGTTGAATATATTACAGTTCTGATAAATCTCTAGGAACGAAGACCCTTTATGTTGTTGCGCACGAGTGATCATTGCTTGTAAATGTTTAGGGTCACGATCCATACTACGCGCAATAAAACTTGCATCTGCACCCAAAGCTAAAGCAGCAGGATTAAAAGGATGATCGATACTACCCATTGGTGTACTCTTAGTGACTTTATTGATTTCAGAAGTTGGAGAGTACTGCCCTTTTGTTAAACCATAAATCTGATTATTGAAAACTAAAAAGTTCACATCAAAATTTCTTCTCAACATGTGGATGGTATGGTTACCACCAATACTTAAAGCATCCCCATCTCCTGCTACAATCCAAACGCTCAATTCGGGACGAGACGCTTTTAATCCACTCGCGATCGCAGTTGCACGACCATGAATAGAGTGCATGCCAAAAGTATTCATGTAATAAGGAAAACGACTACTACAACCAATACCACTAATGATGACAATATCTTCTTTCGGCACGCCAATTGTTGGCATCACTTTTTGAACCTGCGCCAAAATAGAATAGTCACCACAACCAGGGCACCAACGTACTTCTTGGTCTGTCGCAAAATCTTTAGCGGTTAAAGCGGCTGCTTGAGGAAGTATTGTTTCAGTAGACATAATCAAATATTAGGAGGCAAAATTACAAAAAATAGCTCGTTTCTTATTGTAAATACCGGTTATTTAACCTTTCTCCCCTTCCAGGGATAGGTTTTAAGCTGCCCAAATAAGCCAGCGGCAATATTATATACAATATGAATAGGTTGATAGAAAACAAAATATCGTAATTCGGGCTTGAGCTTAAAGAAAGCAGCAACAGGATCCAAGAAGAACAATTCAAAAAACGTTTTAAAAGCAAGCGCAATTATTAGTGTGCTCCAGCTCCCTAATAACGCCATTAATAAAAAGCTCAAATTAAAAAGATACACAAGGGTTAATACTAAAGTAATGGAACGATCATCATAGTACCTTGCCTTACTTGCCCAGCGAATTCTTTGCATAATAAATCCTTTCCAAGTATCCATCGCTGCGGTCAAAACAATTGCATCGGGATGAAATAAATAACCGACAGGCTTATGTAAAGTCTGTTTCATTTTATGCATCAAAAACATATCATCGCCACTTGCAATATGGTCTACCCCTTGGTATCCACCCACTGCGATAAATGCCGTTTTTTCAAAAGCTAAATTTGCGCCATTGCTCATAGAATGTTTGCCAGCGCCTACTGCAGCGGCTGTGATACCTTGCAATGCTAGGAAATCTAATAACTGAAATTGATTTAATATACCAGCAGTTTTAATAAACATCACTGGAGCAGCAACAAAAGAAGGTTGATGCACTTGTATATAAGCATTGTATAAAGACAACCATTTTTTTGGCACGATACAATCTGCATCGGTCGTTACAATCCAATTTCCTTTTGCAACTGAAACAGCAATTTCAATGGCCTTTTTCTTATATGCAAGTGTCTCACCATCTTTACAATGATCTGCTAATTTTAATAAACGCACTTGAGGAAATTGTGCATTAATTGCGTTCACAATAAACGCTGTATCGTCCTCCGAAAAATCATCCATTACAATAATTTCAAAAGCATCAGCAGGATAGTCCTGGGCTAAAATACTATCTACACAAGCTTTGATATTGGCAGCCTCGTTTCGGGCAGGAATGATCACCGTAAACTGAGTAGGGCTTTGATCCTGTCTAACCCATTCATTCTGATTCGATTGCTCCAATGCATCGGTTTGAAAAACGCGCATTTTACCATACCAAAAGCGGTAAGCCAATAAGAGTAAGGCGTAAGAACAAGTTAAAATGGCAACTGCCCAATCTAGTAGATACAACATAGCACAAAGTTAAAGGGTAAATATTTGGTAGAATCCTTAAAATCGTTGTACTTTTGAATTAGTTGCATAACTAACTATATGCCAAACAACCAATTTAAACGAGGAGAACTTTATAGCGTCATCAATGGCATGGCGACGACCGCTGTAGCCAGAAGGTTGCAGAAG
>CAZLKW010000076.1:6774-7147 GCA_964560215.1 uncultured Sediminibacterium sp.
ATTACCATTGAACAGTGGTCGGTATTGTATCATTTATGGAAGGAAGATGGTTTAAGTCAACAAGAATTAGGCAACAGAACTTTCAGAGATAAAGCAAGTATCACTAGATTGATTGACAATATAGAAAAATTAGGCTTGGTAGTAAGAATTGCATCAAAGGATGATAGAAGAGTGAATTTAGTTTACTTAACGGATGCCGCGAAACCCTTACAGGAAGCGACTTATGAGCTAGCTAATCAAACAATGAATGAGGCTTTGCAAGGTATTAGCAAAGAGGAGATAGAGATTGTGAAAAGTGTTTTTCAGCGCGTATACGAGAACAGTAAATAATTAAATTATATTTTATGGCAACAACAATCCAAGGTGGAGAGTG
>CAZLKW010000077.1:0-7115 GCA_964560215.1 uncultured Sediminibacterium sp.
AAGATTGCAACAGGGTTTCTGTTACCATCTTGGTTATCAAACCAATTTCCTTTAGCATCATAAATTGGGAATGTTGGGTTTGCACCAATCATTGATCCAATCAATGAACCTTGGTAACCAGCGTTATTCGTTACTTGAGCATAGCTGTTGTTAACGATAGACTGATTAGCAGTTACATCTAATTTTAAACGAGAAGTCAATTGATTTGAATATTTCAAACCAAAAGTATAACGCTTTAATCCTTGTGTTTTTACAATACCTTCTTGGTTATCATAAGAACCATTCAATTTCAAAGAAGACTTTGAATTTGAGAAGCCCCATGCTAAGTTATAACTGTTAGAAATAGCAGTTTGGAATACTTGATCCTGCCAGTCTGTGTTATATCCTTTATCATTTGAACCAACACCAGAGAAGTCAAATCCTGCTTCATCTAATGTCTTTTTGATACCATACATAAATTCTTGTGGACCAGCTAAATCATAACGCTTAGCAGTTGTAGAAACTGAAGTAGTTGCATTGAAAGTTAAGCTAGGCTTACCTTTTCCAGACTTAGTAGTGATTAACACAACACCATTCGCACCTCTAGCACCATAAATAGCTGCAGAAGACGCATCCTTTAAGATAGAGATATTCTCAATATCGTTAGGGTTTAAGAATGATAATGGGTTTCTTGCAGTAGTACCGCCTTCAACAGAGATTGCGCTACCCACTGTACCACCACCGTATAAAGGCACACCATCAACCACATATAATGGGTTGTTGTTACTTCTTACAGAAGAAGTACCTCTAATAGTAATGTTAACTGCACCTCCTGGCTCTCCAGAGTTAGATGTTACGTTAACACCAGCAACACGACCTTGTAACAATTGCTCTGGAGAAGAAATTACCCCTTTGTTAAAGGATTTCTCACCCAAAGAAACAACCGCACCAGTCGCATCTTTTACTTTACGTGTACCATAACCTACTACAACAACTTCATTCAATTGCTCGCTAGTTTGGTTTAATGATACTGTTACGTTTCCTTCTGCAGCTACTTCTCTAGAAGAATAACCTACAGTTGAAATAACTAATTTTGTTACAGAAGAAGGTACTGTGATAGCAAAAGTTCCATCAGCCGCAGTTTTTGCGCCTGTAGAAGTTCCTTTAGCAACAACAGAAGCTGCTGCGATTGGAGAACCATCTTTTGCATCTAAAACCTTACCTGTAACTGTTTTGTTCTGCGCTTGTGCATTTAATGCAAGCAAGCCAAGAAACAGTCCTACAAAAGAGGACTTTACAATTTTTGAAAAATTCATAATTGGCAGTTTATTGGTTTAATAAGCAGTTACAAAATACATCTTTTTGATATGAAACAAATTTTTTGTTAAATAATTTTTAACTTTTTAACGAAGAGATTAACAATTGTTAGCATTGATGTTCAAAAAGGAGGCTTAAAACCCCTTTAAATTCAATAATATATTGATTATCCGGCGTTTGAGGGTATTTGTTTACTAACATGAGATAGTATAAAATAATTGGATTTTTTGTAAAATTTGCAAACGTTTGCGGTAAATTTTGTGTTAATTTTCCTTAAATTGAACTTTCTAAAGATTGCTTGTTATGACGAACACAACCCTGAAATTATTGGCTCAACAATTACAGCTTAGTATCTCTACTGTTTCAAGGGCATTGAAAGATCATCCAGATATTTCAACAGCTACCAAAGAGAAAGTGCATGCACTCGCGAATAGCTTAGACTATGAACCAAATGCATATGCGATTCAATTGAGGACACAGAGTAGTAAGATTTTTGGTGTGATAGTGCCAGCAATTGCAAATTTGTTTTATGATAGCTTTATAGCAGCTATTGAAGAAGAAAGCAGAAAGAATGGATATGCATTAATGATTCTTCAGTCGAGTAACAATCCCGAAAACGAATTGAACAATTTGAAAATCTTTAGGCAAAATAGAGTCTCCGGTGTTTTTGCATGTTTGTCTGCACACACACAAAACTTAGATGTTTATGAGAAGATGAGTGAGCGAGATATACCAGTGGTATTTTTTGATATCGTACCTAAAGAAAATAAATATACCAAAGTAAGGATGGCAGATGAAAGATGTGCCATCATTGCTGCTGAAAATATTATACAAAGAGGGGCTAAGCGTGTGCTTGCTTTATTTGGCGACCCTGTATTATCCATTAGTCAAAAAAGGAAACTTGCATTTCAACAATTCATGGAAAAGTATGCACCAAAAACACATTGTACCTATGTGCATACCAATAGTTCTGTAGAAGCTGAAGCAGCATTCAAAAAGCATTTTGAAAAAACTCAAAAGTTTGACACTGTTTTTGCAATGACAGATGAAATCTTAATTGGAGTAATGAAATCCATTCAAGCATTAAATATCAAAGTACCCAATGAAATTGGAGTGATAAGTATTAGCAATGGTTTTATTCCAAGCTTATACCACCCAAATATTAGTTATGTTGAAACAAGTGGTTATGAATTAGGCAAACTAGCTTTTGTTCAAATGCTTGCAAATATAAAAGGGGGGAAAACATTAACAGAACTTACGGTGGATGCTAGGTTTGTTGAAGGTGGTTCTATGTAAATTTTAAAGCTGAATGTATCATGTTAAAAATAAATACAGAAAAGTATAAGGCCTTCCTTTTTGATTTAAACGGCACCATGATTCATGATATGCCCTACCATGTTACTGCATGGCATAAAGTGATACAAACACTGGGTGGCACATTATCTGAATCAGAAATGAAAGATCAATGCTACGGGAAGGGAGATGAGATGTTAGAGCGATTATTTCCTGGCAAGTACACTTTACAGGAAAGGAATAATATTAGCGAAGCAAAGGAAGCAAAATACAGAGTAGATTTTTTACCTGAATTGAAATTAATAGAAGGTCTAGATGAATTATTAACGCATGCTAACCTATATAAAATTAAATTAGGGATTGGTTCGGCAGCAAATAATTTGAATATAGATTTTGTGGTAGATAATCTGAATATCAGGTCTTTAATGCAAGCTATTGTTAGCGGGGAAATGGTTTCGGAAAGCAAACCGCATCCTGAAACCTTTTTAAAATGTGCCGAGTTGCTTGCTGTTCCATCAAGACAATGTTTAGTATTTGAAGACACTCCTAAAGGGGTTGCTTGTGCAGAGAATGCCGGGATGGATGTCGTTGTAATAACTACAACACACCCTAAGACTGATTTTGAAGGTTTTAGGAATATCATCCACTTTACAGATAACTACAAAGACATTGAGTTATAAAATTTTCAGGCCAATAGGATGCGCTAAAGTAATTGGTTCAATCGATCCTATTTCCCGATACAAAACTTAGAGAAAATGAAGTCTAATTGGTCTTCATTCGTAATTTCTCCTGTGATCGTGCCAAGGTAATGAAGTGCTTGACGTATATCTAATGCCAATAAATCACCCGTTACATTTTGAATCAATCCTGTTTCTACATCATTTAGTGCTAGCATTAATTTTTTTAGAGAAGCAACATGTCTTGCATTCGTTACAATAGTCCCTTCCTTATTTAAAGCATCCCCAACAACTTTTTGATTCAATGCATTTTCTAA
The DNA here is from genome assembly GCA_964560215.1 of uncultured Sediminibacterium sp. Lineage (GTDB taxonomy): Bacteria > Bacteroidota > Bacteroidia > Chitinophagales > Chitinophagaceae > Sediminibacterium. The sequence continues at coordinate 3,584 of CAZLKW010000077.1, forward strand.
TGCGGTAATATTTTTTTTGTCTTTAGCCGATATAAACAATACCTCATTGAAATTTGGCCATTCTTGCATTGATTGATTCGATGCAAGATCTATTTTGTTTCCTACTAAAATTAATTTCTCTTTCGAAACACCAATATCATTTTGCCAACTTTGAATTTGCTCTGGCGAATGCGTGCTTGCATCAAATAATGCAATGACAATATCTGCTTCTTGAATCTTCTCCCTACTCTTTTCAATGCCCATTTGTTCAATGGAATCCTCGGTCTGGATTCTGATGCCAGCAGTGTCAATTAATTTATATAAAACACCTTGAATGTTCAAGTACTCTTCGACCGTGTCTCTTGTAGTTCCAGGAATATCACTCACTAATGCCCTGTTCTCGTTTAACAAAGCATTTAACAAAGTTGACTTGCCAGCATTAGGCTTTCCTACAATCGCAACCTGTACGCCATTCTTAATCACATTGCCAAGCTTAAAAGAATCATATAATTCTTGCGTCTTCAATTGTAATTGTTGTACTAAGTTTTCTAGTTCTTTTTTATTTGCAAAAGCCACATCCTCTTGTGAAAAATCTAACTCCAATTCAATCAACGCAGAAAACTTAATTAATTTCTCACGCATCAATTGTAATTCACTTGAGAAGCCTCCTTTTAAATTATGCAATGCAGTTTTTCTTGCTGCTTCTGTATTACTAGCAATCAAATCGGCCACCGCTTCGGCTTGTGTTAAATCAAGCTTTGCATTTAAAAAAGCGCGTTGAGTAAATTCTCCAGGCTTTGCCATTCTTGCACCATGCTCAATCATTAATTGCAAAATGGAATCTTGGATAAAGGGAGAGCCATGACAAGAAATCTCCACCACTTCTTCGCCGGTATAGGATTTTGGTGCTCTATAAATACTCGCAACCACTTCGTCTAATACAAGACCATTATCAACAAGCTTACCAAAATGCACTGTATGCGATGCCTGCTTGGTTAAATCCTTTTTTTCAAACACAGCGTTCACAATATCAATAGCTTCTGGTCCACTAAGTCTAATAACAGCAATAGCCCCTAGTCCAGGTGCTGTAGCCAATGCCACAATCGTGTCATTCCAAGTGCTTAATGTGCTTTGCATGGTTGCAAAATTACACAAAAAAGGCTCCCAATTGGGAGCCTTTTTATATTGATCAGAATTGAATCTTAATCTTCTGAAACCATAAAGACAATTGCTTGTCTTTGTCTGTAGATTACAGCTCGACCATTTTGGTTCGCTGGCTTCCACTTTGGACCTCTTTGAATTACACGTACCGCTTCTTCTTTAGTACCATAGCCTGGATCGTTTTCTGCTTTTACTTCAGAAATAGAACCATCTTTTGATACGATGAAAGAAACAACTACAGAGTACTTTCCAGTAGGTGCACCATTTTCAACTGGCAAATCTCTATTCAAAGTACGCTCTAGGTATCTAATCCAACCAGCTTGTCCACCTGGGAACTCAGCTTGGATTTGAACCGTAGTGAATATCTTATCATAGTCATCATCCACTTTTGGTGCTTCAACAGGACCAGTGCTTTGCTCAACTGGAGCAATCAATCCGTCGTCCTTAGAACCTTCTTGGTTGAATGAGCCAATCTTGGTGTCTTCTAATTTTTCAACTTCCTTGATTTCGTCTTCTTCCTTCACTTCCTCGTCTTTAACGATCTTAGGAGGGGTGAATTTAGTCACTTCTACCTTAGGAGGTTCTTGCTTTGGTGGTGGAGGTGGTGGAGGTGGTTCTGGCCTTTTTTCATCTTGATTTACATTCTCTAAAGATAAATCTACAGCAACCACTTCTACTTTATCGTTCTTAATAGAACTTGATAATATAGCTCCAAGACCCAAAGCTACGGTGATACCGATCATTCCTAGAAGACCGTTTCTCAATCGCTTATTATACGTTTTACGTAGATCATAAGCTCCATAGGCTTTGTTCTTGCCTTCGAAAAGGATATCAAGAATGTCGGCAGTTAATATTTTGTTTATGTCCATGTTTAATACTTTTAATTACTTACCGAAGTTTGTGAACTTGCATCAGAGATTTTAACTAACTGAGATTCTCCTTCAGAGATATCCACTAATGCATATTTTTTTACAACGTTAATCGCCATTTCATCCAAGATGTCAATTACATTTTTGTAATTACAAACTGCACTAGGTTTGATCACCACTACAAAATCCTTGTAAGGATTTGCGGCGTCTGTTGATCTACTTCTAACGTCAGCTTTCTTCTTCAAGATCACATCACGGATAGAGTTTTCACCGTTAAAAGAGGCAGAAAGAAAATTAGAACCATCTGGTTTTAATTGACCTTCATAATAATAGATATGATTATCTGACCCCATTAAGATGGTAAGAACACCAGATTCTTTTGCTTTATTTTGATCTTCTGGAGTTACTTTATCATCTGGCAAAAACAACTTTAACGCTGTTGGTTGGCTCATGGTTGTGGTAAAGATGAAGAAGGTAATCAATAAGAAACCTAAGTCCACCATTGGCGTTAAATCAACGCGCGTTGATAACTTTTTTCCTTTCTTGACCCCTGGTCCTCCTTTCTTATGGCCACCACCCGAGGTATCTAATTCTGCCATTGTAAGCGCTTTTAATTAGTTATTAAATTAATCTTCCTGTTTTTCACCCTTCATAGAACTCTTCCATAATTCAGAGCCTTCTGGAGCGTTTTCAGGATTGGTAACCATTTGAAACTTCAACAATTCATTTTTCTTGAAAGCAGCAATGACATTTTTAAATGCAGGATACTTAGCGACATTGTCCCCTTTTAATAAAAGGTCCAATTTTTCGCCAGCATATGCTTCTTTCACAACTTGCATCCAATAAATCAATTCATTGTTTGTGCTATCCTTACATGGTATACCAGGTAATTGATCACCTTTTCTGTTTTCTTCAGGAATAGATAAGAAAGAATTTAATCCATTTAAAGGAGCACCAATAAATCCTGCTTTTTTGAAAGCAGCAACATTGATACCTAAGTTACGTTGGCTATTCACCGTATTCGCAACTAGTTCTTTCTTTTGTTCATCATCCATGGTCAGGAAAACCTTTCCATCCTTGTCAATTGTAACTAAGACAAAGTCCTTATTAGGAGCAACTTTAGAAGCCACCGAACTTGGTGTTTCTACAGCGATTGCTTCCGCAGGCTTGAATTTAGTCGTTAAGATGAAGAAAGACAATAAAAGGAAAGCCACATCACACATGGCAGTCATGTCGATGTTTGTACTTTTACGAGGTAATTTGGCTCTACCCATTTTTAGTCTTTTTTAATTTATAAGGCTATGCCTTTATAGAATTGATTATTTATAATTCGCTGCGAAGCTTTGAGTCAAAGTGAAACCAGACTCATCGATTCCATAAGTGATACCATCAATATTTGTAGTAAAGATGTTATACATGATGATCGCAACAGCAGAAGTACCAATACCTAATGCAGTATTGTACAATGCCTCAGAGATACCTTGAGACAATTCACGTGCTGCTTCACCACCACCTTCTTCACC
>CAZLKW010000078.1:0-3260 GCA_964560215.1 uncultured Sediminibacterium sp.
TGTGCATAGGGTAATGCAGGTAATGTAAATGACATATTGCTTTATTTTTATTGTTTATAATTGAAGGTCAAAATTACAATGCTTTCAGCGATTCTTCTACCGAAAACTAAGAATTTCCTTAAATAGTTAATAAAGGTGTAAATACTATTCCGTAGCGCGCGAGAAGACGCGACCAAGCGTCTGATGGAAGCCCGTAAATTCCTCTGCGAGCCGTGAGCCTAGGAATAGGTATTTATGCCTTTTAAACAAGCTCAGAATAAATTCATTAATAATAATGAGGAAACACTAGCGCTTAGCTTTGAAGAAGGACTGCATTAGTGCAGCACACTCTTCTTGTAAGATGCCTCCAATAAGGGTGGTGGAAGGGTGGAAGGGATTTTTTTCAGTCACGCGACGGTAACTGTTCTTTTCGTCATAGGCCCCAAAAACGATCTGTCCAATTTTATTCCAATATAAGGCGCCTGCACACATTAAACAAGGTTCAAGTGTAACATATAAAGTGGCTTCTGGAAGGTATTTGGATTGTAAATTTTCACAAGCACTGGAGAGTGCTAAAATTTCGGCATGTGCCGTTACATCTTTTAATAACTGAACTTGATTGTATCCTTTGGCGATGACTTGATTGTTCATGACAATCACAGCACCAACTGGTACTTCATCTTCGTCAAAGGCCCTCTTCGCTTGTAAGAGGGCCTGACGCATATAATGTTCATGATTAATTTCCACTAGTAAGTATAACTGGGATTATAATTTTTGGATACGGATATTTCTGTACCAAACTTTATCGCCATGATCTTGTAAGCTGATATGTCCAGCAAATACTTTTCCGAAATCAGGTGATTCTCCTTTTGAGAATTTACTTCTTCTAATTAATTCTTTCCAAGCATCATCTCCTAAATGTGTGTTAACGGTCGTAACACCATTTAATTTCATTTTTAATTTGCCTTTGTTCACGATGATATCCACTTTATTCCACTCCTCTGCAGGTTTTACCCCAGATTCATTACCAACAATTAAGTCGTATAAATTACCTGCTCTATGGCTAATGATTTTGCTATCAGGATGTCCATCGTTATCAAGCACTTGCATTTCGGGTCCTGTATGCCAAGTGTTTTTATATTTAACTGGATCGTTTTGTACAAAGAAGATGATACCGCTATTGCCATTCTTAGAAATCTTCCATTCTAATTGTAAATGAAAATTGGTAAAGCTTTCGTTTGTTACGATATCGCCACCGCCAACAATTCTTCCATCTACTTTGTTGGTCGGATCAAACATCAAAGTACCATCAACTGCTTTCCATGCTTCTCCTGCAGTTGTTTTTCCGTAAGTGTGCCAGCCGTTTGTTGTTTTGCCGTCAAATAAAGAAATCCATTTTTCTTGTGCCTGTGCTTGATTGAATCCAAGTACAGCAAGCGTAAATAAGGTTAAAGCAAGCAATTGTTTTTTCATGGTATATTTTTAATAAATTATTTCTTAAGCAATAAAATGTATTTCACCATTGCCTCTGCATCTTCTTGACTTACTTGTGGATGAGGTGTCATAGGGATAGCGCCCCAATTACCGCTTCCGCCTTTGATGATTTTTTCTGCTAACATTTTAACATTGTCCTCTGTGTTTTCATATTTAGCAGCTACTTCTTGGTAAGCCGGTCCGATATTTTTTTCTGCTACTTTATGACAAGTTAAACAGTCGCTTCCTGCAACCAATGCTAAACCTTTTGAATAATCAGGATTATCTGATGGTTTTGCTTCCGCAGTTGCAGTTGCTGTTGTGTCTTCTTTCTTTGTTTCTCCACCACCACATGCTACTAATAAAAAAGCTGTAGACAGGGTGAATAAAATTTTACGCATAGTGTATTGTTTGATTGTGATTATGAATGATGTATTTTAAATTAAAACTAGTTGATTTGTTAAATGCCTAATATTTTTTTATTAAATGCTTCATCTGATCCTGTGCTTGCAAAATCATCAAATGCTTTTTCTGTTACAGGGATGATATGGTTTTGAATGAACACAGCTCCTTCTGCTGCGCCCACTTCTGGATGTTTTAAACAACATTCCCATTCCAACACTGCCCATCCTTTATATTCATATGCAGCAAGCTTGCTAAAGATACTTTTAAAATCTACTTGACCATCACCAAGGGATCTAAATCTTCCAGCACGGTCAATCCAATTTTGATAGCCACCATAAACCCCTTGCTTTGCACTTGGGTTAAATTCTGCATCTTTTACATGAAACATTTTAATTCTTTCATGATATGCATCTATATAGCCTTTATAATCCATGCATTGTAATACTAAATGCGATGGATCAAATAATAAACAAGCACGTGGATGTTGTCCTACTTTATCTAAGAACATTTCATAAGAAACTCCATCGTGTAAATCTTCTCCTGGGTGAATTTCATAACATAAGTCGACCCCTGCAGCGTCAAATTCATTTAAAATAGGTAACCATCTTTTTCCAAGTTCTGTAAAACCTGTCTCCACTAATCCTGCCGGTCTTTGTGGCCAAGGGTATACGGTATGCCATAACAAGGCACCGCTGAAAGTCGCATGCGCATTTAAGCCTAGATTTTGTGATGCTTTTGCGGCATATTTCAATTGTTGTACCGCCCATTCTGTTCTCGCTTTTGGGTTGCCTCTAAATTCAACTGGGGCAAAACCATCAAACTGTGCATCATATGCAGGGTGCACTGCTACAAGTTGTCCTTGTAAATGGGTAGACAATTCTGTGATCTCTAATCCTGCTGCATTTACAATACCTTTTATTTCATCTGCATAGGTTTTACTTTCGGCTGCTTTTTTTAGGTCGATGCATCTTGGGTCCCAACTTGGGATCTGCACCCCTTTGAAACCTAGTCCTGCTGACCATTTACAGATACCTTCTAATGTATTGAATGGAGCAGTGTCTCCCAAAAACTGTGCTAAAAATATGCCTGGTCCTTTTACTGTTGTCATAATTTATTTTTATTGCTTACGCAAAATCTATATTGTATGTGGGGTCCATTTTTTATCCGATCCTGCAGATAAAACTACATTATCAATAAATGCCATGCCTCGGATACCATCTTCTACACCTGGGAAATCTAACATTTCTGCAGTAGGTGTGGTGCCATCCATTTTAGCTGAAAGTGTTAAAGCGAAATTTCTATAGATATTAGCAAATGCTTCTAAATAACCTTCTGGATGACCTCCTGGAGTGCGGCAATTATGCGTTGCAAAACTAGATAGATGTGCCCCATAGTTGGCACCT
>CAZLKW010000078.1:3330-6859 GCA_964560215.1 uncultured Sediminibacterium sp.
GTCGCTTGATCCAACCATTTTACGATTAAAGAATTGGGGTCGTGCTGGAACCATTCAATGCCTCCAAGTTCACCGTAGACGCGAATCTTCAATGCATTTTCTTCTCCAGCGGCCACTTGGGATGCCATCAAAACTCCTTTGGCACCATTGTCAAATTTCAACAGCACTGCGCCATCATCATCCATTACACGACCTTCTACTAAGGTGTTTAGTTCAGCACAGATATCGGTAATTTTTGCACCAGTAATATATTCAGCTAAATGTGCCGCATGGGTACCAATATCGCCCATCACAGAGCTCTTGCCCGATTTTTTTGGATCTGTTCTCCATGCTGCTTGCGCATTACCTTCTCTCTCAGAAAGCCTGCTTAGCCAACCTTGTGGATATTCCACCCAAACCTTACGAATCTTACCCAGCTTGCCTTCGCGGACCATCGCTTTTGCTTGCTTGACCATTGGGTAGCCAGAATAAGTATGTGTCAAACATAATGTCAAACCTGTTTCTTTTAATTTTTGTTCCAATAATTTTGCCTCCTCTAATGAAAAAGTAATTGGTTTTTCGATTACAACATTAAAGCCATTTTCTAATGCCATCATCGCAGGTGCAAAGTGTGCAAAATTGGGTGTCACGATGGTTACAAAATCAATACGCTCTTCTGCAGGTAGTTGCGCTTCTTTTGCAATCATTTCCTCATAGGTCAAATAGGTTCTTTCTTTTGGAAGAAATAAAGCTTCTCCAGATGCTACTGCAATTTCAGGGTTGATACTTAAGGCGCCACATTTTAATTCAATGAGGCCATCCATATATGCAGCAAGTCGGTGAATTGCGCCAATGAAAGCGTCCTTTCCACCACCAACCATGCCCATGCGTAGTTTTCTATTCATTATTAATAGGAGTTTTATGCTTATAAATTAAGTTGAATGTGTCAAATTAACACGTTCAGATCTTTGTAGAAGCAATTTCCTCATTATTTCTCAAAAAACCCTTTTTTTTAGGTAGAATTATTTGAAAAGAATGCAAAAATAAATTTACATTTATATCCTCATCTTAACGCTTGCTTGCTATGTCTTCAATTTTCAACAGACGAAAATTATTGAAACAAGTCTTATCCGGCTCTGCCGCGATGGCCGCTGGTTTCGTTTTGCCTGAACAAGCAAAAGCGCAATTAGAAAATATAGCAAAGACGGATGCTGAAAAAAGTGCCTTAAAAGGTAATATCAATCATAGTGTTTGTAGATGGTGTTATAGTGATTTGAGTTTAGAGGATTTATGCAAGGAAGTAAAACGCATCGGATTTAACGCAATTGATTTATTGAAACCAAATGAGTGGGACACAGTAAAAAAACATGGCATCGAATGCTCTATGTGTTATACCGCTGGCGAAACAAGTTTGACAAAAGGATGGAATAATCCTGCAAATCATGCATGGTTAATTAAAGACTATTTAGAAGCGATCCCATTGGTTGCAGCAGCAGGTTATAAAAATTTAATTTGTTTTTCTGGCAATCGAAATGGCATGGATGATGCAACAGGTCTGAAAAATTGTGTAGAAGGTTTAAAACAAATCATGCCTTTAGCAGAAGCCAAAGGTGTAACAATTCATATTGAGTTATTCAATTCTAAAGTAGACCATAAAGATTATATGGGAGACAATTCTGCTTGGGGCATTGAACTATGCAAACAATTAGGTTCTCCAAATTTCAAGATATTATTTGACATCTACCACATGCAAATTGACGAAGGAGATATCATTCGTTCCATTCAAGACAATCATTTTTATTTTGGACACTACCACACAGCTGGTGTGCCTGGAAGACATGAATTAGATGACCGTCAAGAATTAAATTATCCTGCAATTATGCGCGCAATCAAAGCGACTGGCTATAAGGGTTTTGTCGCACATGAATTTATTGCAACAAACCCCGATAAAATTAGTTCACTAAAGCAAGCAGTCACTGTTTGCGATATTTAAAATTTGCTTAATAAACCAAACATAACAACATCTAAATTTTTTTACAATGGCCGAACAACAGTATGACGCAATCGTAGTAGGTTCAGGAATCAGTGGCGGATGGGCTGCTAAAGAACTTACAGAAAAAGGACTTAAAGTATTAATGTTAGAGCGTGGAAGAAACATTGAACACATCAAAGATTATATAAACGCAGATAAAGAAGATTGGGATTTTCCACACAGAGGTAGTAGAACGCAGCAGATGATCGAAGATTATCCTGTCTTGAAGCGCGACTATCCTTTGAACGAAAGAAATTTAGATTTTTGGTGTTCTGATAAAGACCATCCATATACAGAGACAAAACGTTTCGACTGGTTTAGAGGATACCATGTGGGTGGTCGTTCATTGATGTGGGGTCGTCAATCTTACCGTTGGGCGGATATGGATTTTGAAGCGAATGCAAAAGACGGGATTGCGGTTGATTGGCCTGTAAGATACAAGGACATTGCGCCTTGGTATGACTATGTAGAAAAATTTGCAGGTATCAGTGGAAATAGAGATGGCATTGATTTATTGCCTGATGGTCAGTTTTTACCGCCAATGGATTTGACCTGTGTAGAGAAAGATGTAGCAGCAAGAATTAAAGAAATTTACAAAGGAAGCCGTCATTTAATTATTGGTCGTACTGCAAATATTACGGTGCCACACGAAGGTCGCCCAGGTTGTCAGTTTAGAAATAAGTGTTGGTTAGGTTGTCCATTTGGTGGCTACTTTAGTACACAATCCTCTACTTTACCAGCAGCCATGGCAACAGGTAATCTAACTGTAAGACCTTGGTCAATTGTGACAGAAGTAAAATATGATAAAGATAAAAAACGCGCAACAGGTGTAACTGTATTAGATGCGGAAACAAATAAAACAATTGAGTACAAAGCGAAGATCATTTTCTTAAATGCTTCTACTTTAAACAGTACTTGGATTTTGATGAACTCTGCAACAGATGTTTGGGAAGGTGGATTAGGAAGTAGCAGTGATGCTTTAGGTAAAAACTTAATGGACCACCATTTAGGAAATCGCGCTGGCGGTACCATCGAAGGGTATGAAGATAAATACACATTTGGTCGTCGTGCAAACGGATTCTATATTCCTAGATTTAGAAATATCAATGGGGAGAAACGCGATTATATCAGAGGCTTTGGTTACCAAGGTAGTGCCAATAGATCTGGATGGGGTCATGATGTGGCGGAAGTAAGCATCGGCGGTAAATTTAAAGATGCATTGACTGAGCCAGGTGGTTGGTCAATTGGTATGATGGGCTTTGGTGAGATGTTGCCAGATCCAACCAATAAAGTGACTTTAGATAAAACTAAAACAGATAAGTGGGGATTGAATGTCTTGAACATTGATTGTGAGTTGAAAGATAACGAGATCAAAATGCGTAAAGACATTTTAGAAGATGCAAAAGAAATGTTAGAGCGTGCAGGTGCTAAGAATGTTCAAGGGTATGAAGGAGATGGTACACCAGGAAGAGGTATCCATGAAATGGGTACAGCTCGTATGGGTAGAGATCCTAAGAC
>CAZLKW010000079.1:0-6806 GCA_964560215.1 uncultured Sediminibacterium sp.
ACATAGAAATATTGTTTTAATATTAAATATAAACCACCAAGCCCTAAAACAGCTAAACCAGAAACACCTAATCCCATTACAGATCCACCTGTAAATGAAACATTCAATGCTTTTGATAAACTTGTTTTAGCAGCTTCAGCAGTTCTTACGTTTGCTTTAGTTGCGATTTTCATACCGATATAACCTGCAGTTGCACTGAAAACAGCACCAATTACAAATGCTATAGCGATTGTCCAATGGCTATCTTCGTTTTTAGTAGCCATGAAACCTAATAATAAGGCAACAATGACAACGAAATATCCTAAGATCTTCCATTCTGCTTTTAAAAACGCCATTGCACCTTCAGCGATGTAAGTGCTAATTTCTTTCATACGATCATTACCTGCTGGTTGATTAGCTACCCAATTGAATTTCAATAGTGTATACAATAAACCAACGATTCCCATGGCCGGAACGGCATAAAATAAAAAATTGTTCATAATCAATACTTATATTCTTTTTGTTTAAGATTAAGGTCTGCAAAAATAGGGGGTAAAGTCCAAAAAACACGATAAAATGGCTCTAAAATCAGCGATTTTACTCAACAAGTGCCGATGTGTCCTCTTTTCCAGTAAATACCGAGGCGATCTCTTTTCCTTTATAGATTGCACGGTTGTATTTGTTACCAAGAATAATAATTGTGGCAGTTTCATCAACTAAACGAGTGAAAACGGTATTATTTCCATGCCACCATCCATTATGGTAGATCAATTTTTCTTCATTCGGTTTAGCTAATACACGCCACCCCAGGCCATAGTTATGCCAATATTTATTGGTTGGACTCTTTGGCTCATAAGCCATTTCTAAGGTAGCTGGTTGTAAAAATCGACCTTCTGTTAAAGCTTTATCCCATAAATACAGGTCTCTTACAGTGCTATAAATGTTTTTGTCCCCATAAATCATATCATATTTATCCAATTGAAAAGGAACCATTTGTGGATTATAAGAGGGTAGGTATTTATCCATATTTTGAGCACTCATCACAAAAGTGTGCTCCATTTTAAGGGGTTTGAAAATCGTCTCATCCATATAAGAAGGGAAGTCCTTACCAGTAATTTTTTCAATGATCAACGCCAATAAAACGTAATTCGTATTGCAATACTTAAAAACGCGGTCTGGATTTGCAGCAATCGCAGGTTTTCGTTGAATCATAAAATCCAATACATCTTGATTGGTGTATTGACCCGGCCTAAATGGTGCTTCGTTTTTGACTAAGACCAATTTCTTAGCCCAACGACCTTTTTTGGTTTTATACTTTACAGACTTGTATTGTTTTGATTCTAGAAAGTAGGCATAGTCAGGCAAACCACTTCTATGAGACAATAACAATTCTATGGTCACATCTTTATAAGGGAAGCCAGGCAAATAACGTTCAACTTTAGCCTTAAGGTCTAATTTATCTTTTTCCCATAATTGCAAAGCAGCCATACCTGTAAAGGTTTTTGATACAGATGCTAAATGAATTGGGGTTTCTGGAACCAATGAATCTTTAGATTTATAATTTGCAAATCCTTTGTAATCCTCAAATAAGATCTCTCCATTTTTGGCCACTAAAATTTGACCACTAAAATTTTTGTTACCTAAAATAGATTGGTATTTCTGACGGATCGCTTCCGTATACTTATCTTTTGCCTCTGTGGTTAATTTATTATAGGTAAAATTAGTAGCTGATTCAGAATAATTTGGGCCTTGACTAGTGCCACAGGATGTATTCAAGAAAAGGATGCAAGACAATAATATAAATCGAACGATCATCTGTTAGTATTTTATAGGATATACGTATATAACGAGATTAAGGCATAAATTATTGTGATTCAAGTCTAAAACACATTATTTAATTTAACTTTGCCCTATGAGCAAATTAGATTTAACAAGCTATCCTAAAGATAAAATTAAAGTACTGTTTTTAGAAAATATCAGTGACAAAGCAGTTCAATATTTTAAACAACAAGGTTATACAGATGTCAAAAAGATGTCGGGCGCTTTAAGTGAAGAAGATTTAATAAAAGCTATTAAAGACGTTCATATTCTAGGTATACGTTCTAAAACTTTTATCTCAAAGAAGGTGCTAGATAATGCAAAAAAATTACAAGCTATTGGCTGTTTTTGTATAGGAGTGAACCAAGTAGATTTGAAAGCATGCAAGCAGAAAGGTGTTGCCGTTTTCAATGCACCCTATAGTAATACTAGAAGTGTGGCTGAACTAGTAATTGGTGCTTCTATTTTGTTAATCCGTAGAATTTTAGAAAAAAATAATGCTGCACATCAAGGTATTTGGAATAAAGAAGCGAAAGGTAGTTTTGAGTTAAGAGGAAAAACGATGGGTATTATTGGTTACGGTAATATTGGAACACAATTGAGTGTCATGGCGGAGGCGATGGGTATGCGAGTTCAATTTTTTGATGTTGAAACGAAATTGCCCTTAGGTAATGCTCAAGCAAAAAAATCAATTAAAGAAATTGTAAGTAGTTCTGATATTATTTCATTGCATGTTCCCGAAACAAATCAAACAAAAAATTTGATCAATCAATCAGTTATCAAGCAATTTAAAACTGGTTCTATTTTAGTCAATTATGCGAGGGGAGAAGTGGTGGATTTAGATGCTTTAGCAAAAGCCATAAAAGACAAACAAATTTCAGGTGCTGCAATTGATGTATTCCCAATTGAACCTGAAAAAAATGGAGATGCATTTAATACGCCTCTACAAGGATTACCAAATGTTTTATTAACTCCACATGTGGGTGGTTCTACAGAAGAAGCCCAAGAAAATATTGGAGAAGATGTGAGCATTAAATTATACCAATATTTAGAAAGAGGCGTTTCTAATGGGTCTCATACAATTCCATCTTTAAGCTTACCACCAGTAGATGGCGCACATCGAATTTTACATATTCATAAAAACGTACCAGGTGTTTTAGGTGCAATCAATACTTTATTGTCAAAAAACAAAATCAATATCGTTGGTCAATACTTGAAAACGAATGATGAAATTGGGTATGTGGTATTGGATGTTGATAGTAAATTATCAAAACAAGCCATGACATTATTGAAAGAAGTTAAAGAGACGATTCGAGTAAGAATGCTTTACTAATAGTTTAATAATAAAAATAGTAGTTTAATTATTTAAAGCAGCTATCATTGCTTGAATTTCCGCAATGTCTACATCAAAATACTGCATGTTTTCTTGCATGCTTGGTTGATTGAATTCCATTTTTGAAGCCATGGCTTTTCTAGCAGAACTATGCATTTCTTTAGCACCAGTCTCCGTAACAATTGTTTTAATATTATCTGCTCGAACCCCACTTCCTGGTAAAATTATAATTCGATCATTTGCTTTTTCAACTAATTTTTGAATCATTGGAATTGCATTGTTTGCATTGGGCACCTGACCACTTGTTAAGATTCTTTTACAACCAATATCAATCAATTGTTCTAATCCTTTAAACGGATCTTTACAACGATCAAATGCTCTATGAAAAGTAATTTCCATCCTACCTGCAGCTTGAACTAATGCCGAAGTTCTTTTAATATCGATACTACCATCCGATTCTAATAAACCAATTACAGCTCCTTTAAATCCTAATTGCTTACATGCCGTTAGGTCATTTTGAATCACCTGAAATTCTCTATCTGTATATAAAAAATCACCGCCTCTAGGACGAATTATTGGGAATACGGATTGTTTTGATAATTGAGATAATAACAATAAGCTACCATAGGAAGGAGTCGTTCCACCTTCCATTGGATTTTCACAAAACTCAATTCTGTCTGCACCCCCATCTAAAGCACGCATAGCTGCTTCAATACTAAATGCTGCAATTTCAAGAACAACTTTTGACATAGATGATTGATTAATTAAAATAAATAAGAAGCGTCATTTAATGTATTTCCCTTGTCGTTATGTACGGAAAAATTAAACCCTTTTTGTAATGAATAGGCGCCCACTTTTCCTGTTTTATTAATGGCAACAAAACATACTTGGATGTCTTTAGCCTTCTCTTTTTTGATTCTATTTACTTTTTCTACAACTAATCTACAAGCCTCTTCTGGACTTTTTCCTTGACGCATCCATTCCACCACAGCACTTGCACCAGTAACACGAATGACATCTTCGCCTTGCCCAGTTGCAACCACTGCACCCACTTCATTGTCTACATATAAACCTGCACCAATAATAGGAGAGTCCCCAACACGACCGCGCATTTTATATCCAGCACCACTGGTGGTACAACTACCACTTAAATTTCCAAATTGATCCAATGCAATCATGCCAATTGTATCATGGTTCCAGTTGCCATCTGCTAATTTCTTAGGTGCTTGGTATGAAGGATCTAAATAAGCCACTGATTGATTTTTCTCCACATTAATAACAGGTTGATAATTAGATTTTTTTAACCATTCTTTGTAATTCTTTTTTGCCTGTTCTGATAATTCCCCTGATTCAAGTGTAAATCCATTTGCTAAAGCAAAAGCTTGTGCACCAGATCCTACTAAAAAGACATGGGGTGATTTTTCCATCACTTTTCTTGCAACTGAAATTGGATGTTTAATCTTTTCTAAAAAAGCAACAGAACCACAATTGAATTCGTGATCCATAATAGAAGCGTCTAAAGTTACTATACCATCTCTATCAGGGTTCGCATGCAAACCAACACAACAATTAATTTCAGATTCTGTAACCATAACACCTTGCTCAACTGCATCTAAAGCCGTTCCACCATTTTTCAATACAGACCATGCTGCTACGTTTGCCCTCATGCCGGCATCCCATGTAGAAGCGACTATAGGCTGTATTTTATTTATACTATTTGAACCAGTAAGGTTTGGAATAAAATTGGGAATACTAAAACTTGTAATGCTTAGTCCGCTTAAATTGATAAATTTTCTTCTGTCCATATCTAAAATGCTATTAATAATCAGCTCTTAAAGATAGCTTTTAAGGGTCTAATTTTGTACATTTATGAAGATTATGATGCAAGTATTATTTGAAAAATATGGGTGGGAAGATGCAATTGCAACGCCAATAAATCAAGGTTTAATCAACCAGACTTTTGAAGTGCAAACCCTGCAAGGTGATTTTATTCTACAAAATATCAATACCCAGGTATTCAAAAATCCAAAAGCAATTGATCAAAACATTCGTCATATCGGCAAATACCTGGAAACGTATCAACCCGGAAAACTATTTACCCATTTAGTACCCACACAAACAGGGGAGACCTTGATCGAATGGTCTGGGAAATATTACCGTGCTTTCAACAAAATCGCCGGTAAGGCTTTTGATGTTTTGGATAATGCAATACAAGCTGAATTTGCAGCCAACCAATTTGGCCAATTTACCGCGCGCTTGGAAAAATTTCAGGTAGGGCAGTTGGAGGAAACCATCCCTCAATTCCATGACCTTTCTTTAAGATACCATCAATTTGAACAAGCACAGATTCATGGAGATGCTACTCGAATTCAAGAAGTAAAAGAAGAGTTAGAATATTTAATCGACCATAAATCATATTTGGACAAATGGCTTGGTTTTGTACAAAACAAAGAAGCACATTTAAGGGTCACGCATCATGACACAAAAATCAGCAATGTCTTGTTTAAAAATGAAACTGAAGCAATTTGCGTGATCGATTTAGACACGACCATGCCCGGTTACTTTATAAGCGATGTGGGTGATATGTGCCGAACTTACCTTTGTCCAGTAAATGAAGAATGCCTAGATCTAGATTTAATCAAAGTCATACCCGAAAGATGGGAAGGGATTAAGAAAGGGTATTTAGATGCCATGGGTGATCAATTAAGCAATTTCGAAAAAGACCATTTTGACTTTTCAGGTCAATTCATGATCTATATGCAGGCAATTCGTTTCCTTACGGATTACCTAAATCTTGATCAATACTACCACATCACTAGACCTATGCAAAACCTGGATAGAACAAGGAATCAAATACGATTATTGAGCGAATTTAATCAATCAATCTAACATTAAATATGAATTAAAATAGTATAAAATAGTATAAATCAATATTTTATACTATTTTATATGCTCTAATATTGATCGGCCATTGCGAAATCAGGCTTTCTGTTTTGCCATTTACCTCTTGTAAAATCTGGGATTTCCTGCACCTGCCCATGTTCTGCAATTGATTTTTCAGACAAAGGTGTAATCGCATACCAGGTAGCTAAATCATATACATCCATAGGGAAGGGCACAGCTCGCTTAATACACTCTAAGAAGGCATTGATTACAAAGAAATCCATTCCACCATGACCAGCTCCGGTTGCATCTGACTCAAAACGCTTCCATAATGGATGATCGTGTTGCTTTAAATAGGCTTCTGGATTTTCCCATTGATGGGCTTTAGGCGAAACACCTTCTATATATATATGTCCCGCTGAAAATTGTCCAGCATGGAAATCCTGCCATAATCCTTGTGTGCCTTGTACACGGAAGCCTAAATTATATGGACGTGGCGAATTGGTATCATGTGTAAGCAATATTGTCTCTCCATTATGCGTTTGTATACTAGTATTGACAATGTCACCTAATTTAAAGTCTAATTTCGCATTTGGGTGATTTTCACCACCTTGTGGATGGTTAACTATATATTTATGTAAACCTCTTGCCTTAGTCGCAACAGAAGATAGTCTTGTTAATTGATTCCCTCTATTGATATCGAGCATCATAGCAACTGGCCCAAGTCCATGCGTGGGATACAATTCTCCATTCCAATATAAGGAGTGGTTTGTTCTCCATTTTGCCTCACTAT
>CAZLKW010000080.1:0-6552 GCA_964560215.1 uncultured Sediminibacterium sp.
CTATCATTTAGCGGTGGTGGTGGATGATTTTTTAATGAAAATTACCCACGCATTTAGAGGTGAAGAATGGTTGCCAAGTGCCCCTGTACATATTTTAGTTTGGAAAAATTTATTCGGATTAGACAAAATGCCTAAATGGGCGCATCTTCCTTTAATCTTAAAGCCAGACGGTAATGGTAAATTAAGTAAGCGTGATGGCGACAGATTAGGCTTCCCTGTTTTTGCGATGGATTGGACAGATCCTAATTCAAAAGAGACGACAATTGGATTTAAAGAAAGAGGTTTCTTACCCGAAGCATTTGTGAACTTATTGGCGATGTTGGGTTGGAATGATGGCACCGATCAAGAAGTTTTTTCAATGCCAACTTTAATTGAAAAATTTAGTTTAGATAGAGTACATAAAGGGGGTGCGAAATTTGATTATGAAAAAGCTAAATGGTTTAACCATGAATGGATTAAGCAATCTGATAATGCAGCTTTAGCAACACTAGTAGCACCTTATTTTCAAGCAGCCAATATTGAGATTCATGAAGCAAGTTATTTAGTAAAAGTTGTCGGCTTAGTTAAAGAGCGTTGTCAATTACTAACAGACTTTATAACACAATCTGCTTTTTTCTTTACCCCTCCTACTGAAATTGATACCGCTTCTATTCTGACGAAATGGGATACTACAAAAGCAGCATTTTTTAGGAGTGTAATGGAAGCATATAAGAATCAGTCGGTAGCAAATGATGCGACCGAATTAGAAAGCCATTTTAAAGGACTAGCAGCAGAGCAAGGTCTTAAACCAGGCGACTTGATGTTGCCTTTTAGAATCATGCTTGTTGGTGGTAAATTTGGACCTGGCGTTTTTGATATTGTCGCAAATATTGAAACGAAGGATGCCGCAAATCGAATTCAATTTTGTTTAGATTTGTTATCAAAATAATGATGTAAATTGTACTTGATGCAAACAGAAAGACCCATAAGAGTATTAGTAGCCAAAGTAGGCTTAGACGGACACGATCGTGGCGCTAAAGTAATTGCAACTGCGCTTAGAGATGCCGGTATGGAAGTGATTTATACAGGTTTAAGACAAAGTCCCGAGATGGTGGTTCAAGCAGCTTTACAAGAAGATGTGGACGCAATAGGCATTAGTATTTTGTCAGGTGCACACATGACTGTTTTTCCAAAAGTATATCAACTAATGCAAGAGAAAGGTTTAAAGGATGTCTTGCTTACAGGTGGAGGCATAATTCCTGAGGAAGACAATCAACAATTACATGATATGGGTATCGGTCATTTATTTGCTCCTGGCACCAATACGACTGATATAGCTGCCTATATAAAAAAATGGGTTGCAGAAAACAGAAAGCACTGATCTAACTAAAAATCTCTTTCATCTATAAAATTACTTGTTATGTCTTTTCAAACTTTGTTTACAAAAATGGAAGATCATACATTGATCATTACCATCAATCGTCCAGAGAAATTAAATGCATTGAACCAACAAGTGATGCAGGATTTGGATGCAGTATTTGATCGAGTATACAAGTTCCCTGAAATAAAATCTGTCGTTATTACTGGAGCAGGATTAAAAAGTTTTGTTGCTGGTGCCGATATCAAAGAGTTCCAAGATTTATCTAAAGCAGAAGCAACTGCACTTGCAAAAAGAGGCCAGGATGTTTTCTTTAAAATTGAAAACTCCCCTAAACCAGTCATCGCATGTGTCAATGGATTTGCATTAGGCGGTGGATGTGAATTAGCAATGAGTTGTCATTTTATCATTGCATCTGAGAACGCTATTTTCGGACAACCAGAAGTGAACTTAGGAATTATGGTGGGCTATGGTGGTTCACAAAGATTGACCCAAAAATTAGGCAAAGCAAGAGCGATGGAATTAGTGATTACAGGAAATACAATCAGTGCAGAACAAGCTTTACAATATGGCTTGGTGAATTATATTGTTCCTCAAACCAAACTTTTAGACAAAGCATTTTCTTTACTTGCAGCCGCTCATACAAAAGCGCCATTGGCAATCGCTAATTCAATAATAGCGGTGAACGCTGCATGGGATGAAACTCAAAATGGTTATGATGTAGAGGCTAACTTATTCGGCGACTGCTTTATCACTGCAGATTGTAAAGAAGGCATCCAAGCCTTTATAGACAAAAGAAAGCCTCATTTTACTGGGCATTAATCCCTTTTTTTATTCGAATTTAATAGGCTGAACTGACCCAATTTAATCATTGCTGTATTACCTTTGCGGTATTAAAACTGCAAGTATGGAATATAGAATTGAGAAAGACACAATGGGCGAAGTAAAAGTACCAGCTCATGTTTATTGGGGTGCTCAGACACAAAGAAGTATCGAAAATTTTAAAATTGCACAGGACATCAACAAGATGCCTAAAGAAATTATTAAAGCTTTCGCCTATTTAAAAAAAGCTGCTGCATTAACCAATTTTGATGCAGGTGTTTTACCTAAAGAAAAATGTGACTTAATTGGTCAGGTTTGTGACGAAATTCTTGCAGGTAAATTAGACGATCAATTCCCTTTAGTAGTTTGGCAAACAGGAAGCGGTACACAAAGTAATATGAACGTGAACGAAGTGATTGCTTACAGAGGGCATGTACTTCAAGGTGGAAGCTTAACAGATAAAGAAAAGTTTTTACACCCTAATGACGACGTAAACAAGTCTCAATCTTCTAATGATACTTTCCCAACAGCAATGCATATTGCTGCTTACCAAATTTTAAAAGAAGTAACCGTACCAGGTATCACTTCTTTAAAAAATACATTAGACGCAAAGAGCGCTGCCTATATGCATATTGTTAAAATTGGTCGTACCCATTTTATGGACGCTACACCTTTAACATTAGGTCAAGAAATTAGCGGTTATGCAAGTCAACTAAAACACGGCTTGAAAGCAATACACAATACTTTAGAACATTTAAGTGAATTGGCATTAGGTGGCACGGCAGTGGGTACTGGTATCAATACGCCTAAAGGTTATTCTGAAAATGTTGCAAAACATATTGCTAATTTGACAGGATTGCCTTTTGTGACTGCAGAAAATAAATTTGAAGCATTAGCTGCACATGACGCCATTGTAGAAGCACATGGTGCATTAAAAACTGTTGCGGTTAGTTTAATGAAGATTGCCAATGACGTTCGTATGTTGTCTTCTGGACCACGCTCTGGTATTGGAGAAATTTTTATCCCAGACAACGAGCCAGGATCTTCTATTATGCCAGGAAAAGTAAACCCAACACAGTCAGAAGCATTGACAATGATTGCCGCTCAGGTAATGGGCAACGACGTAGCAATCAATGTGGGTGGGTCAATGGGTCATTTTGAATTGAATGTATTCAAACCTGTAATGATCTTCAATTTCTTACACAGTGCCAGATTAATCGGGGACGGCTGTATCAGCTTCAATGATAAATGTGCAGTAGGTATTGAACCAATCGAAGCCAATATCAATAAGCACGTAAACAATAGTTTGATGTTAGTGACTTCTTTGAACACAAAGATTGGCTATTATAAGTCTGCTGAGATTGCACAAAAAGCACATAAAGAAGGTACTACTTTAAAAGAGATGGCCGTGAAATTAGGCTATGTTACCCCTGAAGAATTCGATGCATGGGTGATTCCGAAAGACATGGTAGGTCTTTAGTGTACTCTTTCTCCGTTGGAATACGTCTTCAACACTTTCACGTGTAAGATACTATCCGTAGGAACTTTCATTAAGTCTTTATCAAGTAGGATGAAATCCGCTTTCTTCCCTACTTCGATAGAGCCTACTTGCTTTTCCATACGATTGGCTTTTGCAGCCCAGATGGTCATACCTCTAATCGTCTGTTCACGTGTTAATGCATTTTCCATTTGGAATCCACCAGCAGGAAAACCTTTTGAATCTTGTCTAGCAACAGCAGCTAAAAATGTTTTGAAAGGATTGATTTCTTCTACAGGGAAATCTGTGCCTAGTGGTAACCAACCATTTTGTTTTAATAATTGTTGGAATGCATAACCACCTTTTAAGCGTTCTGCACCTAAACGATCTCCAGCCCAATACATATCACTTGTAGCATGCGTTGGTTGTACAGAAGGAATAATATTGTACTTGCCAAAATAATCAAAGTCAATTGGATTTAAAATTTGAGCATGTTCAATACGCCATCTTTTTTCGTTCTTACCTTTTAAATATTTCTCATACACTTTTAGTACAACCCTGTTGGCGCTATCACCAATTGCATGGGTACACATTTGAAAATCTGTGTTGATTAATCTAGCTGCAACAGAATCAAAATGCGCTTGACTACTTAATAAAAACCCACCCCAGCCTGGTTGATCTGAATAATGTGCTAATAATGCTGCACCTCTAGAACCTAATGCACCATCTCCATATACTTTTACGCCTTTCACCATCAATCGATCAGTGGTATATCCTCCATTCGTAAAATAAGACGAAGTATAAGAACTTGGCTTATCACTTAACATCACATACAAACGCATTTTTAAATCATTGCTTTTTTGCAATGCATCAATCATGTCAATATCATTTGGGCTCAAACCGCAATCAGTGATAGTTGTTAATCCTGTCGCGAAACAATTTTTCTGTGCAGCAGTCAGCCAATTTTTATAATCTTCCTTAGTCGCTGCTGGGACATTTCTTTCTACCACACCAACAGCATTATCAATTAATAAACCAGTAAGTTTTCCTCCAGCCACTACAAAGTCACCGCCCTCCATTGTTTGACCTGCTTGCACACCGGCAATCTGTAAAGCTTTATCGTTTGCAATGCTTGCATGACCATCTACACGTTCTAACAGAACAGGTCTGTCGGGGAACAATGCATTTAATTCAGCATTGGTTGGGAAAGCTTTGCCTGGGAATCTATTTTGATCCCATCCTCTTCCACGAATCCAACCATTACCTGGATGAGTTGCTACGAATGCTTGAACACGACGTAATACTTCGTCCCAAGAATCAGCAAACATTAAATCTACTGCGTATAAAGATTGTCCATAACCCAAAAAATGTGCATGCGCATCGACAAATCCAGGATATACGGTGGCGCCCTTTGCATCCACCACGCTATCTGCTTGGTAATTCTTTAAAATATCGTCATTCGTACCTACAGCTACTATTTTTCCATCCTGCACCGCCATGGCTTCTGCGACAGCAAATGCCTCATTGACTGTATAAATTTGTGCATGGTGCACGACTAAGTCTACTCTTTGATTGATACATGAGCTGAATAACACAATAATAGCAATCGCAAATAATTGACGCATAGGATTTATTTAGAAACTAAAAATAAGGAATTAAAATAGAAATTGGTACTAGGTTTAAAGAAGCATCTAATTAGGGTAACTAGGCTTTAACTAGTTCAGCAATTCACAAGGCTTTAAGCCAGTATGCTTTTTAAATGCAGCAGAGAAGTGTGAAATGGAGGAGTACCCTAATAAAGCAGAAACATCCGTTACGCTCAATGACTTTTCATACAACAAATACTTAGCATGCTCCATTCTTTGTTGTTGATAGAAATCAAAAATGGTGGTTCCAAAAACCTCTTTGAAGCCCTTCTTTAAATAGCATTCATTCATGGCTACTTTACGGCTCAACTCTTTAATTGTAATTGGATCGCCGATATGCTGTAATAAAATTTCTCTCGCTAAATAGATACTTTCTCTACCCCGCTCATCTGATAAAAATTTACAAGCAAAACCTTCTTCTTTCTCATCTACAATGCACTCCAAGCTAAACAATAATAGTTCGTGGATTTTTGCATTGATAAAAATATTTTCCAATGAACCAGTATAACTATAATTCAATAAAGAATCCAAAGTGCCACGTTTACGCATACACAAAGGAAATGTCTTAACAAAAGCATTAGGATGCTTGAAAGCCAGCACCTCATCTTTACGATTATTCAATTTTACATTATGTACAAACTGATGTAAAAAAGTAGAGGTAAAATGAAATGAAAATACATCGATTGTTCTAAGTGGACCAGCACAATCTTCGGTAGGTAATTGATTACAATTACCGCACAGTTTATTTTCACAATATCGATTCCCTGAAATACAAAATCTTAACTCTAAATAATTATCAGCAGGACGGCTAGCATTATAGTGGTAAATGAACATACCCGTATCTTCCAATTCTGCAGGTGATTGCGTATAGTAACGATTAATCTTGTACTGTGTAGAGCCAGGAATTAACTGCTCTTTTTGATACAACATAGCCATCCCAGCAAAGCCATTGGGCTGGTTAACCTGTTTTAATATATCGTTTGCTAACATCATTGAAGCACAAATTTAAACTATAAACAACAAATGATATAAAAAGGTTCATTTTATTACTTAAAAATGACGCAAAATAAAGCCCAAATTTTGACGCTGTTTTTAATTTTTCCATGCAGAGTCAAGTCCTTTTAAAAAATCGATTTTAAGGCCATTTTTAGCCCCATTTTTCGACTTTGTGAAATTTACAAAACAACTTTAATGGGGGGCAATAACAGCTTAGACGTTCTTCAACAAATTTATGTCGAGGGGCTGTTGCC
>CAZLKW010000081.1:0-5378 GCA_964560215.1 uncultured Sediminibacterium sp.
TCTACAGGTGAAGTGAAAATGATGCGTGGTGTGGGTCGTCGTGAAGTAGGGCATGGTAACCTTGCTATGCGTTCTTTAAAACAAATGTTACCAGATAGCACTGTATTTCCTTACACATTACGTGTAGTTTCTGATATTTTAGAATCAAACGGTTCCTCTTCAATGGCGACTGTTTGTGCCGGTTCATTAGCTTTAATGGATGCAGGTGTGCCTATTCCAAAACACGTAAGTGGTGTGGCAATGGGATTGATTTCAAGAGAAGATGGCAAGTATGCGATCTTAACTGATATCTTAGGAGACGAAGATCATTTAGGAGATATGGATTTCAAAGTAACTGGTACACGCGATGGTATCTGCGGTGTTCAAATGGACATCAAAGTAGATGGCTTAAGTATGGACATTATGAGAGAAGCATTGTCTCAAGCAAGAAAAGGACGTTTACACATTTTGGATGCCATGTATGAGTGTACACCAGCTGCACGTGCAGATGTGAAGCCACATGCGCCAAGAATGGTTAAGATAATCATTGATAAGGAATTCATTGGTGCGGTAATCGGGCCAGGTGGCAAGATTATCCAAGAAATGCAAAGAACAACGGGTGCTACAATCAATATCGAAGAAGTGGGCAACCATGGTGAAGTAAGCATCTTCTCTGCTAATAAAGAGAGTCTTGACGCTGCTGTAAGATGGATCAATGGTATCGTAGCGGTTCCAGAAATTGGAGACGAATACGAAGGTGTTGTAAAAGGTATCAAAGAATTCGGTGCTTTCGTTGAATTCATGCCAGGCAAACAAGGCTTATTGCACATTAGTGAAATTAGCTGGAAGCGTTTGGAAACAATGGACGGCATCTTTAACGAAGGAGATACAGTAAAAGTGAAGTTGATTGGTTTGGATCCTAAAACAGGTAAATTCAAATTAAGTCATAAAGCTTTATTACCTCGTCCAGAGCAAGCACCTCGTGAAGAGCGTCCTTAATTAAAGTTTAAACTATAGACAATTAGAATATAAATGCCCTGCGAATACCGCGGGGCATTTTTTTGGGGGTAACTTTACAATGAAAGCAATATTAGAATAAATACCTATTTCTAGGCTCTTAGCTCGCTTCTCTCGAATGTTCGCTACGAAATAGTATTAATTCAAATATTCCTACTATTTATTAAAATACAAAATCTACCATATGTCTAAAGAATATATACAAATTGAGTTCGACTTTGACAATCAGGAACAGTTCGAGTTGCTGGTAGCTGAATTGGCTGAATTGGGTTTTGATGGCTTTAATGAGGAAGAGTTGGAGTCTGTTCAAAATGATGGAGTAGACCGAATCAATGGTTTAGGTGTGGGTGCTGGGCATTGTAAGACCTTTATGTTATCCTCGCAATTTGAAGCTAAAGAAGTTGAAAATGAATTAAATATTATATTTAATAAACACAATTTAACTTATTCTAAATCAATTATTAAAGAACAAAATTGGAATGCTGTTTGGGAGTCAAATTTTGATCCAGTTAGGGTAGGTGACTTTGTAGGTATTAGGGCGCATTTTCACCCTGTATTTGATCCACCAGTTGCACATGAAATTAAAATTACTCCAAAAATGAGCTTTGGAACTGGGCACCATGCAACGACATTTTCTGTGATGCAATTAATGCAAAACCTCGATTTTAATGGGAAAACAGTATATGATTTTGGAACAGGTACGGGAATTCTAGCCATATTAGCCGAAAAACTGGGAGCATCAAAGGTGCATGCAGTAGATAATGATGACTGGTGTATTGAAAATGCGGAGGAGAATAGTTTTAACAATGGAACTAAATCCATTATCATTGAAAAGGTTGAATCCGCTTTACAGCAACAACAATATGATATCGTTATTGCAAATGTGAATAGGCATATTATAGAAGCGAATATGGATGAGTTAACAATGATTAGCAAAACCGGCGGAATTTTAATACTAAGTGGTTTACTTACTGAAGATCAATCAGATATGGTCAATTTAGCTGTATCAAAAGGCTGGAATTTTCAAATAGCCCAACCCTTAAACGGTTGGGTGAGTTTGTTGTTCACGAGGTAGAATTGATTCTAAGTAATTGGTTACTAACAGGCATTACTTTTTTTGATTGTATATTTGCTTAACCCAAAATTGATTCAATGAACGAAATAATGCTTGTCATAGTTGCTTACCTTTTAGGTTCTATACCTACTTCCGTTTGGGTAAGCAAAACAGTTTTTGGAATTGACATTCGTCATTATGGAAGTGGAAATCCTGGTGCCACCAATACTTTTAGAGTATTAGGTACTAAATGGGGTGCTTTTGTCATGACTGCAGATATAACAAAGGGCGTAATAGCTACATCATTGTATATTCTAATGCCTTATTATCTAGAGAATGAATTAGCTAGGACCAACTTTATGATTGCCTTGGGATTGGCTGCTGTAATTGGCCATGTTTTCCCTATTTGGGCTAATTTTAAAGGGGGTAAGGGTGTTGCAACCCTATTAGGGATGGCATTGGCTATACAACCCATGGTTGCCTTGATTTGCATCGTTGTTTTCTTAATCACCTTATTCACCACAAGATTTGTTTCATTAAGTTCAATGCTAGCAAGTGTCGCTTTTATGGTATTGATTCTGTTTATATTCAAGGAGAAAGAAACCTCATATAGAATATTTGCTATTATAGTTGCATTAATGGTTGTGGTGACACATCAAAAGAACATAGGAAGGTTACTAAAGGGGGAAGAGCATAAAGCCCCTTTATTCAAAAAAAACAAAAAAGAGAAGGAATAATAAAGCCCTCTAGCTTTTATTTTAATTGATTATCAATTAATTATGTGGTTTTATTCAATTAACTACTTGCAACTAATAGGAATTGCTTAACTTCGCAGTCCTAATAAATCCTAACATTTATGTCAATAAGTCAGAATATTTTGGAGAAATTACAGTTAAAGGAGGAGAAAAACTTGTTAATTCAAGGTTTACCTTCTAGTGTTGAGAAACAATTCGCTAAGTTAAATTACTGTAAGAATCTGACGCCTTTATTAAAAGCTAGAAAAATTGATTTCGCGCTTATTTTCGCAATAAATCAATTGCAATTAAATAATATTCTTAAAGAAGTTTTTTCAGCATTAACAAATGAGTCTAAATTATGGATTGCTTATCCTAAGACAAGCTCTAAGATCGTTTCTGATTTAAACAGAGATGCAAGCTGGGAAATTCTTGCAAATAACGAATATGAAGCAATTCGTCAAGTGACTTTGGATCATGTATGGACTGCTTTACGATTTACTAAATACGACCAAATTCCAAATAGAAATAGATCTTTTGCCGACTTTAAGTCTCCAAATATTGAGATAGATGATTTTGAGAAAAGATTGATTGCTTTACCAATTGAGGTTGAAAAATTATTTCAGTCTCATGAAGAAGCGAGAGAATTCTTTACTTCGCTTTCTATCATCAACCAAAAGGAGTATTTAAGCTGGATCAATGGTGCTAAAAAAGAAGAAACGAAGCAAAAGCGTTTAGAAGCGACTTTGGAAAAGCTAATTGCTGGGAAGCAGAATCCTTCTGAGAAATAAAAGCCCCATCAATTTTATTTAAAAATTACAGTACCTATAATTTGTGTTAATTCACGCTCTGCATCCTTAAGGTGCTTGTGGATATGTAGTAATTGGATTTGTTCCTCTCCGTTTACTTTCTCCATATCCTCTTGATTCTGACGAATCATTTTTTTGATTTTTCTAAGTTTATAGTACAATAAACTTACTTCCACATCCTGGTGAAAGGTCACGCCTTCTACCACTTTTTTAATGCCCAACTTTTCGTTCCATCTATGACTTAACTCGTGTTCAGGTTCAAAAAGCCCCATGACCATTTGTTGTATTTGTGGATCTTCGTGGTATTGTAAAGTCTTGTTATTAGGCATTTTGCCGTCTGCTTGCCATTGGAAATATACTTTCACCAATTGAATCATATCTTGATTGTCCAAAGGGAAGGGTTCTAATTCTTCTGCTATCCAGGTAGAAACCAATCTTCCATCTGTCAACACTTCATTGCCATGTTCAATTAATAATCGTACTAAATTCTTCTCATGTAGTAAGTCTTTGTCAAGAACAATATCAATATTATCAATGTCTTGTGATTCATTCTGAAAGCTAGGCATTAGGATGGCTGCTTCGTCATAAGACATCTTCTTTTCTTCTTTGACAATCTTGTCTCGTTTGAACTTATTGACCAATTGCGTCAAGCCGGTCTCGTCAATCCTTAAGATGTCAGCACATTTTCTTACGTATTCTTGTAGTTTAGTAAAATCTTCTGCTTTGTTGATTTTACTTAAAGTCTCCGCCATTTGATTGACTAGACTATTCTTTTTATTAAGATCGCTACCAACTTCTTTTAATTGTACTTCTAATTGAAAAAGGATAAAGTCTTTCTTTGCAGATTGTACAAATTCCCTAAAGGCATCTGGCCCAACTTTATTGACATAACTATCCGGATCTTCGTTATCTGGGATTAATACTAACTGAACATTCAATCCTTCTTCTAAAGCCATATCCAATCCCCTTAATGCCGCTTTCACACCAGCCGCATCACCATCATAAATAATGGTCAGGTTTTGGGTATATTTTTTGACCAATCTCAATTGATCAATCGTCAAGGATGTTCCACCGCTCGCAACCACATTTTCAATCCCTGCTTGGTGCAAGCTCACTACATCCGTATAACCCTCTACCAGTAAACATTCATTGGCTTTATCAATAGCCGTTCTAGCAAAGTAAGAGCCATATAAAATTCTACTCTTAATGTAAATTTCGTTCTCTGGGGTATTGATGTATTTTGGAGAGCGGTCGTTTTTAGCGATTTGTCTAGCTCCAAATCCAATAATTTTTCCAGTAGTATTATGAATAGGAAATATGATCCTATCTCTATAGTTATCCTGCCATTCACCATTGCGTTCAACTACTAAACCAGTCCTTGCAAAAAGTTCAGGATTGAATTGATTTTGAATCAAGGCTTTTGCTAAAGTGTCTTTTTCTGAAGGATTGTATCCAATTTTGAATTTGTCAACAATGGGTTTTAAAAAACCACGATGTTGCATATAACTTTGAGCTATTGTATAACCAGCCTCAGTATCCCAGTATTGCTTTGTGAAAAAGTCCATTGCAAAATGGTTAATCGCATATAAACTGTCTGCAGTTTGTTGAGCGATTTTTTGAGCCGGACTTGTTTCAGTTTCTTCTATTTCGATATTGTATCTCGCAGCCAACCACCTTAATGCCTCTACATAACTATATTTCTCATGCTCCATCAAAAAGGTGATGGTATTACCACTCTTGCCACAGCCAAAACATTTGTAGATTTCTTTGGCGGGAGATACTGTA
>CAZLKW010000081.1:5388-6223 GCA_964560215.1 uncultured Sediminibacterium sp.
AAAAGGGCAGTTGCCTATAAAGTTGGTACCTCTTTTTTTCAATTTCACAAATTCGCCCACCACATCAATGATGTCAATTCGGCTGGTAATTTGTTGAATGGTTTGAGGCGTAATCATAGGAGCGCGAATTTAACAAATCTTATACTATTCTTGGGTAGAAAACTCCATATCATCGCTATCTAATAATTCTCGTTCAATTTCTTCCATTTGTACGATGTCCCAGGCTTCTGTTTCAGTTGGTGTCAGGTTCATTATTTCGCCAAATTCTGTCAAATCTAGCGCGTTTTGAAGGTCATCTGACAAGCAGCAAAGTACAAAACTGGTATTATTGTCATAGAATAGCTCTTGGTGCTGCGCAAAAAGCTCCATAATGCTTAATTCCCAGTGCTTTACCTCAGAAAGGTTCACAACCAAGTTTTTTGGACTATTTACCCCCAATTTTTGGATCAATTCTTTCAATTCTGGCACGAGATTTGAACTAAGATTATGGTCGAGTAGGCTTAAAACGGTGAATTTCTCTTTTGTATCAATTTTATAGTGCATAATCACATACTTTAGGGTAAAATTATTCGTTTATCTAATAACAGCTCGAATATATTATATGGATAACAATTTTTCAACACAAGTTAAGGAAATCATCTCTTATAGCAGGGAAGAGGCGTTAAGATTAGGTAATGATTTTATTGGTGCGGAACACCTTATGTTAGGGCTGATCCGTGACCAAGAAAATACTGCCATTAAAGTCTTAAGGCAGCTGAATGTGAATTTGGGAGAATTAAGAAAAGAGATCGAACTAGCCGTAAAGGACAAGTCTGGTAAAAATATCGCGAATATC
>CAZLKW010000082.1:0-1850 GCA_964560215.1 uncultured Sediminibacterium sp.
CCCACTAATTTTACTTCTACAAAATCTTCACCAAACATTTTTGTTTGAGATACTTTTTGCTGTGGAGATGGGATAGGCATAAAAACAACCCCTTTCACGCCTAACTTTTTACAACTATAAGAAAAGCCTTGTGCATGGTTGCCTGCGCTCGCACACACAACACCTTTTGATAATTGCTCCGCAGAAAGTTGACTCATCATATTGTAAGCGCCTCTTAATTTATAAGAACGCACAATTTGCAAGTCTTCTCTTTTCAAATAAACCCTGCACTGATATTTTCGGGAAAGGTTTGCATTATACTGCAACGGGGTATGCGTTACCACCGGCTTTAGTCTTTGCATTGCTCCCTCGATATCGAGTGCAGGA
Organism: uncultured Sediminibacterium sp.; assembly: GCA_964560215.1. Lineage (GTDB taxonomy): Bacteria > Bacteroidota > Bacteroidia > Chitinophagales > Chitinophagaceae > Sediminibacterium. The sequence continues at coordinate 367 of CAZLKW010000082.1, forward strand.
TTGATCACAAATTTCTCTTCGCTCATTTACTTATACTTTCACAATTTCATTTATATGCTTTGGCAACAAGCGTTGTTTCTGTCACTTTTTGCCATAACCATTATTTCCCTGGCTGATTTTCTGGACGTAAACTTCTTACAGTTCTTCCAGCCTGCCACATTTCACTGTTATGTAATTCTGCTAATTCTACTTCTAATTTCTCACGGTAATCCGCCTTACTATTTAAGTCGATTGAACGTGCAGATTCTTTTCCAGTAGCTACGCTATCATACAAATCAGAGAATACTGGTAAAGTTGCATCACGGAATTTTTTCCACCAATCCAAAGCACCTCTTTGTGCAGTTGTTGAACAGTTGGCATACATCCAGTCCATTCCATTTTCCGCTACCAGTGGCATTAAAGATTGCGTTAACTCTTCGACTGTTTCATTGAAAGATTCAGAAGGGCTATGTCCGTTCTTACGCAATACCTCGTATTGTGCTGCAAATATACCTTGAATTGCGCCCATTAATGTACCTCTCTCACCAGTTAAATCTGAATAAACCTCTTTTTTGAAGTTGGTTTCGAATAAATAGCCCGATCCTACTGCGATACCAAGGGAAATTACCCTGTCATGCGCCTTGCCAGTAGCATCTTGGAAGATTGCATAGCTTGAATTCAAGCCACGTCCTTGTAAGAACATTCTTCTTAATGAAGTACCTGATCCTTTTGGTGCCACTAAAATAACATCCACATCTGCTGGAGGTACAATACCTGTTTGCTCATTGAAAGTGATACCGAATCCATGAGAGAAATACAATGCCTTACCTGGTGTTAAATGTTTTTTTACAGTTGGCCACATTGCGATTTGCGCAGCGTCACTTAATAAATAACAAATAATGGTTCCTTTCTCTAATGCTTCTTCTATTTCAAATAAAGTTTGGCCTGGAACAAATCCATCAGCTACTGCCTTATCCCATGATTTTGAATTTTTTCTTTGACCTACAATAACGTTAATGCCATTTTCTTTTTGGTTCAATGCCTGACCTGGTCCTTGAACGCCATATCCAATAACAGCGACTACTTCGTTTTTTAATACTTCTTGTGCTTTTGCTAATGGGAACTCTTCTCTAGTTACCACATTTTCTTCGGTACCTCCGAAATTTAATTTTGCCATGATTTGTTTAGTTTATGAATTGAAATATTTATTTTTTTGTTGTTTATATAAATAAGCCTTTAGACTCTTAAGCATCTACATAGTGAATACAGCTTCTCTTTTTCCTAAGTATTCATTTTCGATGAGCTCGTCTCCTGGTTCTCTTTTTTCGAAGTCTTTTAATTTTTCGTGGAAGCCTGCACTCTCTTTAATAATTGCTACGCGCGCGCTTCTTACAAATTCCACCAAACCAAATGGTGCCAAAGCTTCCATTAGTTTATTGGTTTCTTCTCTATGACCCGTTGTTTCAAATACGATAAAATCTTTTCGGATAGCAACTATTAAAGAG
>CAZLKW010000082.1:1860-3329 GCA_964560215.1 uncultured Sediminibacterium sp.
AGCAACTGCTCTTGCACCAAACTCTCTCAATAATCTTTCTACTTTTACTTTCTCCGTAATTTCGTCTGACAATACTTTATACAAAGCCAACTCCTGCCATACAATTTGATCGTTGGTATTATAATAGGCTTTTAAAACTTCTACTTGCTTTTCGATTTGTCTTACTACTTTAATCACCGTATCTTTTGTTTCTTCTACAACAATCGTAAAACGGTGTATGCCCGCAACTTCTGATGGAGAAGTGTTCAAGCTTTCAACATTTATTTTTCTTCTCGAAAAAATAATGGCAATACGATTTAACAAACCAACTTGGTTTTCGGTATACACCGTAATCGTGAATTCTTGTTTTTCGTTTTCCATAATTTTTTACTTTTAGGTATTTGAGCTCGTCTTTTAGACTCGCTCGGATAAGGTTAAAGCTACTTTAACCTTATCTCTGAAACTGAGCACCCTTGAGGTACCATTGGGAATACATTGTTTTCTTTTCCTACCATCACTTCTAAAACATAAGAGCCTTTATGTGCCAACATCTTCGCTACAGCATCTGCCAGCTCTTCTCGCTTACTTACTTTAGCCGCAGCAATTCTATAGGAGTTTGCAAGCATCACATAGTCTGGACTTTCAATGTCAACGAAACTGTATCGCTTCTCCATGAACAACTGTTGCCATTGACGCACCATGCCCAAGAATTCATTATTTAGAATCATCACTTTTACATCGATTCCTGTTTGCATGATGGTTCCAAATTCTTGTAAGGTCATTTGAATACCGCCATCTCCAATCACTGCAATCACAGTTCTGTCTTGTGCACCAAATTTTGCACCTATCGCAGCTGGTAAACCAAATCCCATCGTACCCAATCCGCCTGAGGTAACATTGCTTCTTGTTTGATTAAACTTTGCATACCTACAAGTGACCATCTGATGTTGTCCTACATCTGTCACCATCACTGCATCTCCTTTTGTAATCTCATTGACTGTGCGGATCACTTCGGCCATGCTCAACTGTTCGGAACTTGGATACATTTCCTCTTTAATACATTGTTCATATTCTTCCTTTGCATAACCTGCAAAAACATTCAACCACTCGGTTCTATCTTTTTGTTCTATACCCATGGTTAACAAGGGTAGGGTTTCTTTACAATCTCCCCACACACCTACATGTGTTAATACATTTTTATCGATTTCTGATGGATCAATATCCAAATGGATAATTTTTGCTTGCTTGGCGTATTTATCTAGTCTTCCGGTAACGCGATCATCAAAGCGCATACCCACTGCCACCAATACATCACACTCATTCGTTAATACATTCGGTCCATAGTTGCCATGCATTCCAAGCATACCCACATTCTGCGGATGATCTGTTGGCAATGCACTCAATCCTAATATAGTCCATGCCGCAGGCATACCAGACTTCTCTATAAATTTTTGAAATTCTTTTTCTGCTTTTCCTAAAATCACACCTTG
>CAZLKW010000082.1:3429-6192 GCA_964560215.1 uncultured Sediminibacterium sp.
TTTGTCACCGGCATGGTGATATTGATAATATCCGTTTCTTGAAAAGCATCTGTTCCTAATAAATGCGCAAATACCTGTCCTGTGATACAAACCAATGGTGTGCTATCTATCATTGCATCTGCCAAACCTGTAACTAAATTTGTTGCACCCGGCCCACTCGTTGCAAAAACTACTCCAACCTTACCCGATGTTCGCGCATAGCCTTGCCCAGCATGAATACCACCTTGCTCATGTCGTACTAAAATATGCTGTAACTTTTCTTTATAATCATACAAGGCATCATAGATTGGCATGATTGCTCCACCAGGATAACCAAAAATGGTATCCACACCCTCTGCAATACATGCTTCTAGTACTGCTTGTGATCCTGTAAGTTGTTTTGTTTCCATAAAACCCTTTTTTAATTTCTATTGTTCTAAACGCGTGCGCTTAGATTTCATCCGTTACACATCCTTCACTTGCATCCTTCACCGATCTTGCGTATTTAAATAAAACACCTTGTGTTGCTTTGATTGCAGGTTGTTGATAGGCTTCTCTACGTTTGGCGATGGTTGCTTCATCTACTTTTAAAGTCATTGTACGTTTTGGTACATTTAATTCAATGATGTCATTGTCTTCTACCAATCCAATCAATCCTCCTTTATAAGCCTCTGGTGTTATATGCCCAACTACAAAACCATGCGTACCACCACTGAATCTTCCGTCTGTAATTAAGGCAACAGATTTTCCTAAGCCTGCTCCAATGATTGCCGAAGTAGGTTTCAACATCTCTGGCATCCCTGGCGCACCAACTGGTCCCACATTTTTAATCACTACCACATCGCCTTCTTTTATTTTACCTGAGTTAATGCCTTCGATCAATGCATGCTCTCCATCAAATACACGTGCAGGACCTTCAAACATATCACCTTCTTTTCCTGAAATTTTTGCCACACTTCCGCCTGTTGCCAAGTTGCCATACATGATTTGTAAATGGCCTGTTGCTTTGATTGGATTTTCTTTTGGAAGAATAATTTTTTGTTGGTCAAAATCTAAGTCCGGTGCTGCGGCTAAATTTTCGGCGATTGTTTTTCCTGTAACCGTCATACAATCTCCATGTAACCATCCCTGCGCCAACATATACTTCATCACTGCTGGTACACCACCATATTGATGTAAGTCCTGCATTAAATATTTTCCAGATGGTTTAAAATCTGCTAGTACTGGAATCTTATCACTGATCATTTGAAAATCATCCTGTGTAAATACGACGCCAACACTTTTTGCCATTGCAATCATATGCAAAACCGCATTGGTGCTTCCACCTAATACCATGATCACTGCTACCGCATTTTCAAATGCCTTGCGTGTCATGATATCTCTTGGCTTAATATCTTTTTCTAATAATAATCTTATTGCTTTTCCTGCATCCTTACATTCTTGTTGTTTCTCTTCGCTCAATGCAGGATTAGAAGATGAATAGGGCAAACTCATACCCAATGCTTCAATCGCCGATGCCATGGTGTTTGCAGTATACATGCCACCACAAGCACCCGCACCTGGACAAGCATGTTTCACAATTCCTTTAAAATCGGCTTCGTCTAATTGTCCTGCCATTTTTTGTCCTAATGCTTCAAAGGCAGATACAATATTTAAATCCTGTCCTTTATAATGTCCTGGTGCAATGGTTCCTCCATAAATCATGATAGAAGGACGATTCAATCTACCCATTGCGATAACAGAACCTGGCATGTTTTTATCACAACCCGGTACCGCAATTAATCCATCATAATATTGTGCACCACAAACTGTTTCAATGCTATCTGCAATTACATCTCTACTCACTAAAGAATAACGCATACCTGGTGTACCATTGCTCATACCATCGCTTACACCAATCGTATGAAATGTCAAGCCCACTAAATCATTTGCCCAAATACTTTTTTTAATATCAGCAGCTAAATCATTCAAATGCATATTACAAGTATTGCCATCATAGCCCATACTTACAATACCCACTTGCGCTTTATTTAAATCTTCATCTGTTAATCCAATACCATAAAACATGGCTTGCGCAGCAGGTTGCGTAGGATCTAGTGTGATGGTTTTTGAATATTTATTTAATTCCATGATATATCTATTTGTAAAAAGCGATTATAAAAATAACTTAGTTTGTTTGCACTACCTTATAACAAGTGTTTGTTATGACAACTTATTTTTAAATAATGGTTGATTTATGTAAACGCTCATGTATTGGATGCTTCTCGCCCTTTGCATGTCGTTCTATAAATTCCGAAATAATATCACCAAGAGAATTTGTTGTGTAACTATTGCTTGCATCGATATCTTTTGTAACAAATCCATTGTTCAAGCACCAGTCTACTGCAGTGCGCACACTGTTTGCTTCTTCGTTCATTCCAAAATGATCTAGCATCATTGCTGCTGATAAAATAGAACCCATTGGATTTGCGATGTCTTTTCCTTTTGCTTGCGGATAAGATCCATGGATTGGTTCAAACAATGCCACAGAATTTCCAACAGAAGCAGAAGGTAATAAACCTAATGAACCTGCTAAAACAGATGCTTCGTCACTTATAATATCACCGAATAAATTTTCAGTTAAGACCACATCAAATTGTGCAGGGTTTAAAATAATCTGCATCGCTGCATTGTCTACAAATAAATAATCCACTTTTACATCTGCATATTCAGTTGCAATTGCTTGGACAACTTTACGCCATAATCTTGAGGTCTCTAATACATTGGCTTTATCTACTAATGTTA
>CAZLKW010000083.1:0-6187 GCA_964560215.1 uncultured Sediminibacterium sp.
CTCAGTACCTCATATGCCTCCGCGGCTTCTTTAAATTTTTCTTCTGCTGCCTTATCCCCTGGATTTCTATCCGGATGGAATTGCATTGCAACTTTACGGTAGGCTTTTTTTATTTCGTCTGCAGAAGCAGATTTACTTACACCTAGTATTTCGTAAAAATCTCTTTTTGACATAATGCTTTTTTTATTTACCTACCACCACTTTTGCAAAACGAATGATTTTATCATTCAAGTAATAACCTTTTGTTACTTCATCAATTACTTTCCCTTTTTTACTTTCATCTGGAACAGGTACTTCTGTAATTGCTTCATGTAACTCCACATCAAAAGCTTGATCAATGCTCTCCATTGCTTTCAAACCTTTAGCTTGTAATGTTGCTCTTATTTTATTGAACACCAATTGAATACCCTCTTTTTGTACCGCGATATCATCTGTTCCGTTCAACTGTTTCTCTGCACGATCACAATCATCCATTACATCCAATAAGGATACAATTACATCTTTACCCGCAGTTTGTATTAAATCAATGCGCTCTTTAGCCGTTCTTCTTTTGAAGTTTTCAAATTCTGCCATTAAACGCAAATATTTATCCTTTTGGTCTGCCAAATCAGCCTTTAATTGATCTAACTCACTCAAGGGCGTTTCCTCGGTTTCTGGTGCTGTTTCAGCCCCATTTTCTGTATCTAAGATGGTTTCTTGACCTAATTGCTCTTTTTCTTCCATAATTGTCTATTTGTACTCTAATGCACGCAAATATATTGCCAAAGCAATAAAAGAGCAAAATTGACATAAATGGCGCTTAAAATGAACAAGTTGTCACTCAATCTGTCCCTATCTTTGCCAAATGACAAAGGTTTACCTAAATAAGCGCATTACCCCTAGAATTGCTATGGGTCACCCATGGATTTATAATAACGAAGTAGATCGTATTGCAGGCACGGTTGCCCCTGGGGATATTGTTGAAGTTTACTACTTTGACGGCCAGTTGGCAGGACGTGGGTATATTAATCCGGGATCCCAAATTATTATTCGTTTATTGACACGAAAAAGAGAAAATATTGATGCTGGATTTTTTCATCAAAAAATTAGTGAAGCGTGGGCTTATAGAAAACAATTGGGCTATACAGAAAACTGCAGATTGGTTTTTGGTGAGGCAGATGGGCTTCCCGCTTTGATCATTGATAAGTTCAACAATTATTTTGTTTTACAAACATTATCATTTGGAATTGAACAATGGAAAACGGCAATTGTTGATGCAATCAATACTATCTTTCAACCAAAGGGGATCTATGAAAGAAACGATGTGCCAGTTAGAGAATTAGAAGGACTTGATCAAAAGAAGGATTTTTTATCTGATCCATTTCCTACTGAAATTGTCATCAAAGAAAATGGCTTACAGTTTTATGTAGATATTGAGCATGGACAAAAAACAGGTTACTTTTTAGACCAACAAGATAATCGTCGTGCGATTCAAAATATTGTTAAAGGCGCAGATGTATTAGGGGCATTTACTTATACAGGCACTTTTGAAATTCATGCAGCACATTATGGTGCAAAATCCGTTTTAGGAATTGACATTTCAGAAAATGCGGTAGCACAGGCAAACAAAAATGCCGCATTAAATAAGTTAGATCATATTGTGAAATTTGAAGCAATGAATGCCTTTGATGTATTAAAGAACTGGGGCAAGGAAGGAAGAAAATACGATGTCGTAATGTTGGATCCTCCTGCATTTACAAAAAGCAGAAGCAGTATTGAAAAAGCGGTGACAGGATATAAAGAGATTAATTTAAGAGGGATGAAAATGATCAACAATGGAGGCTTTTTAGTGACTTCTAGTTGTACCAACTTAGTAAGCCCTGAATTATTCTTAGATACAATCTATATGGCCGCAAAAGATGCAAAGAAAAGAATTAGACAAGTAACCTATCAAACACAATCAAGCGATCACCCTATAATTTGGGGTATGGAAAATACGCATTATTTAAAGTTTTTGATTGTGGAGGTTTGTGACAGATAACCTTGAATTTATATAGGCTTATCTTCTATAAATAAATGGCAAGAACCAAAAAAGGATAACGTTAACGTTACCCTTTTTTTTATTAATTTTTTAACAGTTCTTCAAATTTCAGTTCAATGAATTCAAAGTCGTTTGAATTGCTTCAAAATTTGGCAAGTCTCCAGGTGTAGGACAAACTTCTGCATATTGCACAACACCATTTGCATCAATCACAAATGCAGCTCTCTTGCTAACTCCTTGCATTTCAAAAGCTGGGAATGTTTCATACAATACATCAAAAGCTTTTGCTGCTGCTTTATTGAAATCACTCAATAAAGGGAAGTTTAACTTTTGTTCTTCTTTGAATTTACCAAGTGCAAATAAAGAATCAACTGAGATACCATATACCTGAGCATTTGTTGAATTGTAGGCAGCTATATTATCTCTTACATTACATAATTCGGTCGTACAAACTCCAGTAAATGCAAGTGGGAAAAATAATAAAACCACATTCTTTCCTTTAGCATCTGCTAAAGCAACTTGGTTCTTATCTGTATCAAATAAAGTAAAATCAGGGGCGTTTTGTCCGATTGTAATTGGCATATTTTTGTATTTTATTAGTTTAACAATTCAAATGTAAAAGTGTTTACTGATACCTCCATTTATTTATAAAAAATTAGTGCTTGACTTGGTCTAATTTTTCTCTTTTCGACAATGCTTCAACCGAGTCCATTAAGACTTTCATTTCTACAGGATGCTTATCTAAATAATCCATCGTTTTATAAAACTGAGCCCTATCTACTTTGTTCAAATTAAACACACGTTGGTAATATTTAGCCTTTTCAAGGTTTGGATTTAAGGTTGTATCTGCCTGTAATTGTCTAGACAAGAGCTCATCCACTTGCATAAGCTGCCATACCGTTATTTGCATTGTCTTAATGGACAATAATATACCGTTATTTGACTTTTCTGAACTACATGCAGCAATCAAAACAACACCCAATATGATTATTAAATTTTTCATTCAAAATACGATTTATACTTATTGATATTTGTAATATCAATCGCAGATAGCGTTGTCATTAATTGTTTTTTAGTTGCCCTATCTGCATTAGAAAATAATCCAATTAATTCATTTACCCTTCCTTGCATAAATATAGAGATTGCCATTGAGTTAACATTGTCCTCATTCAATTCCTGCAAACTCATTAATGCATTCAAGATGGCAACTTTTGCTTGTTCGGGTTGCTCAGCCATTTGATCGATCCCTTTTCTATAATAATTATAACTTATCTCGTGCAGTTTATCAAATCCACTCTTTGTTAAGTTATCAATTAAAACAAAACGATTCCTTTGTCCATCGTATGATTTCCATCCAGTAATCCCAGAACCGTCAGGTGCATTGTAAACTATATTTAAAGCCTTACTAAAATAAGGAGCCCCGCCATTTTTAGAAAACGAATCATAATCCAAACCTAAAATAACATAAACATAATAAGCCAATGTCGCAGTTAAATTTGCCTCTAATGGATCTGCCCTTGCTACATTGTTTTCATTGAATTCAATAGGTTGACCCAATTGATATTTAAAAGTAAAATTGGCGTCTTGCATATTCAGCAATGGCGAAGTATAATTGGAACGATATACAGGCCTGTTTGCCACAATACTTAATTTAGCACTGTAAACACCAGGAGAAACAACAGACTCAATGGTAATATAAAAACTACAGTCAATTTTTTCTTCTTGTGTAAAAAGCTCTGAGGTCCATTTACGTTGATTGATGAAATCTTTTAATTGCGTTTGAAGCTGAACGAAAATTTTAGGATCCACTTGATTGTCCACCTTATTAGTTTGTAAGCTAACTATTGCAGCTAGCTCCTGCCCTTTCAAATTTTGAAATGCAACACAACTTAATAAAATGAAAACAAGTTTTCTTAAAAACATGATAATTTGTTTTATACCCTAAAATACAAAAACGTCCCGAATCTTCGGGACGTTTTATACTATTAGTTCTATAAGATTAACGGAATAAATCTGTCTCTTCGTTCTTGCGATGGTAAATTTTATCATCGATGAATTCTGCAGTCGCCAAAATAGCTGGATTTGGCATACGCTCATAAGCTTTAGAGATTTCGATTTGCTCTTTATTCTCATGAATTTCTTCTAAGCTATCGGTATGACTTGCAAACTCCTCTAATTTAGAGTGTAACTCTTCTCTGATAGAGATATTAATTTGGTTTGCTCTCTTTGCAATTATAGAAATTGATTCATACAAATTGCCAGTTTTAGCTTTTAATGCTTTTAGACTTTTTGTTTCAACAACAGCAGGTGTATTAGCACCCATATGTCTTCTTAATTTGCTCATTTTATATTATTTAAATATTGATCAGTTTGTTTCTTTATTTTTTTAGCTTCGGCCATTAATGGACTATCACTATATCTATCAACGAAATCATTGTATTCCACAATCACTTTTTCAAAACGCTCTTTTTGTTTATCTACAAAACTATTTTCTGCAAATTTGAAATAAGATTTCAAAGTCAATAACTTGTATTTATCCGCTTCTTTGGCATCTGGGAAATAGTCCGATAATAACCCATAAGAAACTGCAGCAGCTCTATATAAAGCAAGGTCAAAATACAAAGTAGCTGTTTTATAATCCTTCAATTCCAATTTTGCTCTACAAGCATCAATCACTTCTGTCGCTTCTTTTACTTTTGGACTAGTAGGATGTGCATCAATAAATGACTGCATCAACTGCATTGCCCTGTTTGTAGACGTTTGATCTAATTCTGCTTTTGGAGAACGTTTGAAATAAGTATATGCTCTCATATATTCTACTTCCTCTGCTCTTGTAGAATTAGGGAAATATTCGATAAAGGTTTTATAAATATTTTCAGCATTCTCATAATCACCATCATAATAATATGAGTTTGCATACATCAAATATAATTCCTCATAACGAGATGTTCCTTTAACGAATTGAATAACTGATTCAAAGACCTGTTGTGAATTCGTGTACTTCTTTTGAGCATAATATTCCTCTGCCATTTTGATTTTATAATCTGTGTCCTTATTCCTCAATACTTTTTGAAATTTTGAAGTACAAGCACTCAAACTTAAAACGAGACAAAATAATAAAATGATTCTATTCATACAGGGTGGCAAAATTAACTAATAATCCTCAATTTAGGCCGAAAAAGATTGCGAATAAAGGCCTAGACGTTAAGAAATAGCTAAAACCTGCCTGATAGCCAGTCAATTGTGTTGAAAGGGAGATTTGACAGGGCTTAACCCGGAAATATAGCACAAGGAAAAGGCCCGCAATTGCGGGCCTTTTCTAAAGCATCAGCGTTGTACATTTCGAGCCTTTATATTGCTATAAATGGCGAGAAATTAACTATCCGTTGTTCTCGTCTAATTTAGCTTTGATTTCAGCTAATGCGCCTAAATCCCCTAAAGTAGATTTTTCAACTTTGCTTTGAATCGTTTTTACTGCTTTCTTAGTTTTTTCAGATTCGTCCTTCGCTTCTTTCTTAGCTACTTCTTTCTCTTCTTGGATGTTTTGCTCCCAAATTCTTGCATGAGAAACTACGATACGCTTTTCATTACGATCGAATTCGATCACCATGAATTGAGCTGTTTCTTCTGCTTGAACTTGCTTGCCATCTTCCTTAGCTAAGTGACGGTTAGGTGCGAAACCTTCTAAACCATAAGGCATTTGAACAATAGCGCCCTTGTCGTCCTTACGAACGATGGTACCTTCATGTATAGATCCGATTGCAAAAGTTACTTCTAAAGCATTCCAAGGATCTTCTTCTAATTGCTTATGTCCTAATTGAAGTTTTCTGTTTTCTTTGTCGATATTCAAGATTTTGATATCGATAGACTCACCAACTTTCACATACTCAGAAGGGTGATTGAAACGCTTCAACCAGCTTAAATCACTGATATGAATCATACCACCAATGCCAGACTCTAATTCAACAAACACACCGTAAGGAGTGATGTTTTTAACTAGACCTTTGTGCATGCTATTTTCAGGGAATTTATTATCGATAGCGCTCCAAGGATCTTGAGACATTTGTTTAATACTCAAGCTCATCTTACGAGCATCTTTATCTAATGTAACTACTTTTGCTTCATGCTCATCTCCTAATTTGAAGAATTCTTTAGCATTGATAGGTG
>CAZLKW010000084.1:0-5901 GCA_964560215.1 uncultured Sediminibacterium sp.
AGACGAAGAGACTGGTGAAATTGAAGCAGAGATTTTACATGATGGTCAAGAGATAGTTTGGTTGAAAGGCGGACGTGGTGGATTAGGTAACTGCAATTTTGCAACACCTACACAACAAGTCCCTGAGTATGCGCAACCTGGAGAAGATGGTGTAGAAGGATGGAAACAAATTGAATTAAAAGTATTAGCTGATGTAGGATTAGTAGGATTTCCAAATGCAGGAAAATCAACCCTATTGTCTTCCATCACGGCAGCTAAACCTAAGATTGCAAATTATGCTTTCACTACTTTAACGCCACAATTGGGTATGGTGGAATACAGAAATAATCGATCTTTCTGTATCGCCGATTTGCCTGGTATCATTGAAGGGGCGGCCGAAGGAAAAGGCCTAGGTCACCGATTCTTAAGACATATTGAACGCAATGCCGTTCTGTTATTTTTAATTCCTGCAGATTCGAATGATCATAAAAAAGAATTTGAAATTTTAAAGAACGAGTTAAACGAATTCAATCCCGAATTACTACAAAAAGATTTTATCATTGCCATCAGTAAATCAGATTTACTAGACCAAGAATTGATGGACGCGATTGAAAAAGAATTACCAGAAAATATTCCACATATTTTTATTTCATCTGCTATCTCAAAAAATTTAATGGAATTGAAAGATTTACTTTGGAAGACATTGAATAAGCCAGTAGATGCTTAATTGATAGAAGCATAAAAATTAATTAATTAATCAATTGTCTATATTTTAACGGACACTACATAAAATATCTAAGGATCAACGCTATAAAAATAACATTATAAAAAAAGAGTCTCGAAAAATCGAGACTCTTTTTTTATAATCAACTAGATTGAGACTAGTTATTGTTTTGCTTCGTTGCTTTACTACGCTCATTTTCATCCAATAAAGACTTACGCATACGAACTGACTTTGGAGTCACCTCGATACACTCATCAAATTGAATGTACTCCATACACTCTTCTAAAGTGAATTGGATTTTTGGAGTGATACGAACACTATCATCACTTCCGCTCGCACGGTGGTTCGTTAATTTTTTCATCTCCACAGCGTTAATATTCAAATCACCTGGCTTAATATGCTCAGCTAATACTTGACCAGCATACACTTCTTCACCTGGCTCGATAAAGAAACGACCTCTATCTTGTAACTTATCAATTGAATAGGCAGTAGTTGTACCGCCAGTCTTAGCAATCAATACGCCATTGCTTCTTCCAGGAATATGTCCTTTCCATGGCTTGTATTCATTGAAACGGTGTGCCATTACAGCCTCTCCTGCCGTTTGAGTTAACATTTGAGAACGCAATCCGATCAAACCTCTAGAAGGAATATCGAATTCTAAATGTTGCATTGTACCCTTAGATTCCATAATCAACATTTCACCTTTCTTTTGAGTTACTAAGTCAATTACTTTACCACTAAATTCACTTGGTACGTCTACCACCAATATTTCAAATGGCTCATGTTTTTTACCATCGATATCTTTAACCAATACTTGTGGGTTACCTACAGTCAATTCATATCCTTCACGACGCATTGTTTCTACCAATACACCTAAGTGCAAGATACCACGACCATACACCAAGAAACTATCCGCACTGTCTGTCTCTTCGACACGTAATGCTAAGTTTTTCTCGGTTTCTTTCATCAAACGATCACGAATGTGTCGAGAAGTAACAAACTTACCTTCTTTACCAAAGAATGGTGAGTTGTTAATACTGAAAGTCATGCTCATTGTTGGTTCATCTACACTGATTACTGGTAATGCTTCTGGATTTTCTGGATCAGCAATGGTATCACCAATGTTGAATTCTTCTAAACCAACCACAGCACATAAGTCACCAGAAACTACTTCTGTAACTTTACGCTTACCCATTCCTTCAAATACGTATAATTCTTTTACTTTATTCTTTTTGATGCTACCATCAGCTTGAACAAGTACAATGTTTTGACCTTCTTTGATAGTACCTCTTTCTACTTTACCAATCGCAATACGACCTAAGAAAGTAGAATAGTCTAATGAAGTGATTTGCATTTGTGTATGACCTTCTTTTACATCTGGTCCTGGAACAAATTTCAAAATACCATCCATTAAAGGTGTGATATCATCACAAGGTGTTAAGCTATCATTGAACCAACCGTTCTTACCACTACCATAGAATGTAGGGAAGTTTAATTGATCTTCTGTTGCATCTAAGTTGAAGAATAATTCAAAAACTGAATCATGTACTTCATCAGGGCGACAGTTTTCCTTATCCACTTTATTGATAATTACAATAGGTTTTAAATTCAATTGTAAAGCCTTTTGTAATACGAAACGAGTTTGTGGCATTGGACCTTCAAATGCATCCACTAACAAACAAACACCGTCTGCCATTTTTAAAACACGCTCAACTTCACCACCAAAGTCAGAGTGACCTGGAGTATCGATAACGTTAATTTTTACACCTTTGTATGTTACAGATGCGTTCTTACTTAAGATAGTGATACCTCTTTCACGCTCTAATTCGTTGCTATCCATGATCAATTCTCCAGTCTCCTGGTTGTCTCTGAATACTTTAGTTGCGTGTAAAATTTTGTCTACCAAGGTTGTTTTACCGTGGTCAACGTGCGCGATAATAGCGATGTTTCTTATTTCCATGTACTGTTTTGAGGCTGCAAAGGTACGCCGTTTACAGTCCTAAAAAAAACAAAAGGGAAAAAAGGCTAAAGAAGGCTTAGATACGAATATATATTTTATATTTATCTAATATATAACCCAATAACCAGCAGACTAACATGAAGGAAATGGAGAAAGCTAAAGAACCCCAATAAAGGCTCATATGAGCGAATCCTCTTTGATAAGCCCAATCAAATAAGCTTGGGTGGTTGGCTGGGCCTTTGATTAAATTCATAGAAACGAGTAGAATTTCAGAAAAAAGGTAGATCACCAAGGGGTTTTTCCCAAAAATTTCGAAAAAACGGGCAAATTGATGTTGGCGATGCAGTTCGACCCTATATATAATGGTTGAAAGGATAATCATATCCAATCCGATTGTTAATACGACAAATGAACTTGTCCATAGTTTTTTATTGATAGGAAATTGATAATCCCACATAAATGCAAGGAATACAAAACCGGCACCCCACATAAAAAGATGGGTTAATCCTTCATAGGTTTTTCCGCTAGTCCTTACCATATTCCCAACAATAAAACCAACTAAAACATTGACAATTGCAGGCATTGTGCTTAACAATCCTTCTGGATCAAATGCAATGCCTTCTCCCTGGTATAAATGATTTGGTCCTAGTAAATATAAATCCAATTTAAGTACGGCATTGCCTGTTAAACTCAATGGGTCTCCTGTTTGCCCATAATGCATAGCTAGATACCAGTAGGTTAATAATAAAACAGCCGTTAAAATTTTCACAACACGTTCATGCATAAAATGTGCAAACAATGCTGCAAAGCCATAGGCCAAAGCAATGCGTTGTAATACACCAAATATTCTTGCGTTTTCTAATGATCCTGTAAAAGGAAACCAATACATTAAAAAACCAAGCCCAAAAATGATTAAGGTACGTTTTGTAATTGTATATAAAACTTTTGTTCGTCCTTGTTTTTCTAAATTAGGCAAAACAAAACTCAATGAATTCCCTACTGCAAATAAAAAAGATGGAAAAACTAAATCTGTTGGTGTAAAGCCATGCCAACTTGCATGCATAAAAGGAGCGAATGTGTGTAAAGGATCGCCTGGCGTGTTCACAATAATCATCAAACAGATTGTCATTCCACGAAACACATCCAAGGATAAAAATCTTTCTTTTGTCATAGTTGCAATTTACACGTTTATCTAAGTAAAATAATTTTTAAAGGCAGTCAAAAATTACTAGCTTTAAAATAAATATATCCTTATGCGTTTGCTAAAAATAGTCATTCTATCCGTTTTTGCTTTAATTAGTGTTTATTTTTTAGGTCCTAAGCCATCAAACCCCGTTTTTGATTTGACATTGCCAGTAATAGAAACAAATGACTTAGATGGGTATATCAATGCTATGGAATCAAAGCATACGATCAAGCCAAACAATGAAGCAAAAATAATTTGGACAGATAGCACCAAAGCGCAGACTGAATATGCGATTGTTTATTTGCATGGTTTTAGTGCAAGCCAAATGGAAGGAGATCCAGTGCATCAAAAAATTGCAAAACAGTTTAATTGTAATTTATATTTAGCAAGATTAGCAGAGCATGGAATTGATACGACTGAAGATTTAATGAATCTTACAGCAGAAAATTATTGGGAATCCGCGAAACTAGCTTATGCAATTGGAAAAAAAATAGGTAAAAAAGTAATCTTAATGAGTACCTCAACAGGTGGAACCTTGACTTTACAATTAGCTGCTACTTATCCAGAAATTGCAGGCTTGATTTTATATTCACCAAATATTGAAGTAAATAATCCAGCAGCCCCATTATTAAACAATCCATGGGGTCTTCAAATAGGCAGAGCTGTGATGAAAGGGAATTATGTGGATGTGAAGTATACCGATTCAGCCTATCCAAATTATTGGAATAGTCATTATAGAATTGAAGCAGTGGTTGCTTTACAAAATTTACTAGAGGCCACTATGACAGAATCCACTTTTAAGCAAGTAAACCAACCTTGTTTAGCATTATATTATTATAAAGACGAAGCAAATCAAGACAAAGTAGTTAAAGTTGCTGCTATTAAAAAAATGATGGAGCAGATAGCTACACCGGCAGATTTAAAATTAGCATTAGCAATGCCTAATACAGGTAACCACGTATTGGCTTCACCTATTGTGTCAAAAGATATTGAAAGTGTAGAACAAGCAACTGCTAAGTTCATCAAAGAAAAAATCCTAAAATAAAAAAGATTATTTTAGGATTTTAGAAATGCATTTTTATTGCTTTAATCTACATGACGTTTATGTTTACTAGAGAGGTAGGTGTATACTGCCGGAATAACAAATAGTGTTAAGACTAAAGAGAATAACAAACCTCCCACTACAACTGTACCTAATGGCTTTCTACTAGTAGCAGCCGCACCTAAGCTAATGGCAATTGGCAATGCGCCTAATGCAGTCGCTAAGCTTGTCATTAAGATTGGCCTTAAACGCTGTGCTGCAGCTTCTAATACAGCCTCTTTAATACCCAATCCAGCTTCTCTTTTCTTATTCGCAAATTCAACAATTAAAATACCATTCTTAGTTACCAATCCAATTAGCATAATTATGCCAATTTGCGAGAAGATATTTAATGTTTGATCCAAGAACCAAAGTGATAACAATGCACCCGCAATTGCTAATGGCACTGTAATCATAATGATGAAAGGATCTGTGAAACTTTCAAATTGAGCAGCAAGAACCAAGTAAATTAAAATTAATGCCAACAACAATGCATAAGATGTATTAGAGGCACTTTCTTTAAAATCTCTTGATGGACCACTCAGGGCAGTTTGGAAACTCTCATCTAATTTTTCTTTAGCTATACGCTCCATCGCCTCTACCCCGTCTCCAATTGTTTTTCCTTCTGCTAAAGATGCTGAAATCGTAGCTGAATTAAAACGATTATAGTGGTATAAATTTGGTGGGTTACTATTTTCAACAATGCTCAAGACACTTGAAATCGGAATACTTTCTCCTCTATTGTTTCTGATATAAATTTTACTAATATCCGTTGGCGTATTTCTATCAGACTTTGGCACTTGCGTAATTACTTCATATTGACGGTCATTCATAATGAAATAAGCAGAACGAGCACCACTAAAAGCAGATTGCAATGCTTGAGAGATATCTGCCGTAGATAAGCCAAGGTCTTTTGCGCGCGCGCGATCGATAGTTAAATCCAACTCTGGTTTATTAAATTTTAAATTGAC
>CAZLKW010000085.1:0-5897 GCA_964560215.1 uncultured Sediminibacterium sp.
TCCATTCTTTTTTTAATTGATTGGGTAGGGCAGGTAGGCCTTCTTTAATGGAATGAATATAGTCATCACTTAAGCTAAATGGTGCTAAATCAGGATCTGGAAAATACCTATAATCATTTGCATCTTCTTTGTCTCTAATAGAGAAAGTGGTGTCGTTGCTTGCATCAAAACTTCTTGTTTGTTGAATGATTGTCTCGCCATTCTCCACTAATTCTATCAATCTGTCAATTTCGTATTCTATCGCTTTCTTTATATTTCGAATCGAGTTCAAATTTTTAACTTCAACCCTTGTTCCTAATTTCTCATCTCCCTTTAATCGAATAGAAATATTAGCGTCACATCTCAAACTACCTTCTTCCATATTGCCATCGCAAATACCTAACCATCTTACTAGTTTACGTACTTCGGTTACATATAAAAAGGCATCTTCTGCACTGTGGATGCATGGTTCTGTAACAATTTCAATTAGAGGTGTTCCCGCTCTATTTAAATCTATATAAGAATTGGTAGGATCCATATCATGGATACTCTTGCCTGCATCTTCCTCTAAATGTATTCGATTAAGCTGAATAGATTTTTCACCTTCACTTGATTGAATAAGAACATGCCCACCTTCGCATATTGGAGTGGTATGTTGAGAAATTTGATAACCTTTTGGAAGATCTGCGTAGAAATAATTTTTTCTAGCAAAATAGTTTTCTTTTGCAATGGTTGAATTGCATGCTAATCCCATTTTAATTGCATACTCAACTGCTTTTGCATTTACCTTTGGTAAGCTACCAGGGTGGCCTAATGTAATTGGACTAACATGTGTATTCGGGTCTGCTCCAAAACTAGTGGCATCCCCACAAAACAATTTACTTTCTGTAGCCAGTTGTGCATGAATTTCTAATCCTATGACTGCTTGGTATAGCGTCTTATTTGACATAGCACAAAAGTACAGATTTAATCAAGCAATAGCATAAAAAAGCCACCCATTTCGAGGTGGCTTTTGAGGGGGACATGCCTTTTAGGTATGACCTATAAGTCTGCCGTATTTATCTTTTTAGGTATTTTAACTTCAATAGTTCTTTTCTCTCCTTTTCTATCTAAGGTGATTTTTAAAATTTGTCCAGGAAAATAATATTGCCATTTCATGAAGTTAACGTCTGTTATCTCTGATTCGTTTAATTTGATTAATACATCTTCTTTAAGGATACCTGCTTTCGCTGCTGGACTAGCATCTGTTACATTGGTTACTTTTACACCTTTGCCAGTTTCTACATCTTCTACACTAATACCTAATTTAGGTTTTCTATCAGCTCTTGTCATCAACTGATCCATGTTTGGTAATTCAGGAAATGAAAATTTATATTGCCCACCTTTTTTATCTAACCACTCAAATTCTTCTAAACCAGCTTCTGGCGTATTTAAAGTTATAGCTTGATTCTTATTTGGATTTTCGACAAGCTTGATTTTAACCCTAGTAAATTTGTTTGCTCTAGTATAACCAAGGTTAATTATATCGTTAGGCTTGTATTTGCCAATCGTAGTATATAATACTTCAGGGTCTGTTATTTTTTCTTCATCCACACTTGAAATAATATCCCCTACATTTAATTTTGCCATTGCTGCAGGACTTTGCTCGCTAATTTCCGCAATACGCACACCAACTTCAACCTTTTCAGTGACAACACCTAAGAATGCACGATTGCTTTGAGGCGCTTTTTTAAATATAAATGTATTTGCGTCGGGAGATGTGCTATTTGGCTTTGCTTGAAATGTCATTCCTTTAACGGTTCCTTTTTTAACTTTTTTTAACCTTGGGTCATTTGAGTTGACTGCTTCTCCATTGATCGTAATTTTATCACCATCAACTACGACAGAAATGTTTTCAGACGTATCTCCATTGATCATTACTGTCACATTCACGCTTGAATCAATCTTTGCGGAACCTGGCTTCTTTACTTTTTTCTCAATAATTACTTCTTTTGTTTTCGATCCTGTTTCTTGTGCCTGAACAAAAGAAAACAGCGCAATGCAAGAAAGGATTAATAATGTCTTTTTCATATGCTTATTATTAAATTAAAAGTTTGACTGAACTACGAAATTCATTGTAGGTCAAAAATAGGGAATTATTTATCTACGAAATAATTCGGAAATGTTAAAATTCTATAAAAAAGCCATCTAACAAAGTACTAGATGGCTTTAAGTTATTGTAAATCAATATTATAGAAGCGATTTAACCTGACTTAAAACTAAGTCTAATTGGCTTGCATCTTGACCACCTGCTGCTGCCAATGTTTTTTGCCCGCCTCCGCCACCTTTAATCAAAGTTGCGATATGTGACTTAATCAATTGCGGCGCTTCCCATTGCTTAGTAGCAACCAGCGCTTCGCTCATTGCTAAAGCAGCAAATGCTTTATCACCTTGAGCACCCACTAAAAGTACCATCACTTCACCAGTTTGAGTTTGACTTAATAACTGTGCAGCTTTTTTATATTGGTCTGTATTGCTTAATGCTACTTGTATGCCTAGATATTGAACGCCATTAATGGTTTCAAAATGTTGTTTTTGGATTTCAACCAACTCGTTTACAATAATTGCTTCTTGGCTTTCTAATTGCTTCTTTAATTCTTTTTGTTGATTTTGTAGATCCAGAATATAACGCGCAAGTTGATCTGTAGAATATTCTGAAGCATCTACTATCGCTTCTTTTTTATTTAAGCTTGCAGCAATGAATGCATTTGCTTCTTCCAGTTGTGCAATTTGCTTTCGTAATTTTTCTTTTGCTTCATCTAAAAATTTAGCCGCTGCAACCCCAACCACCGCTTCAATTCTTCTCACACCAGCAGCAACAGAAGATTCTGCTTTTAAAATGAAATGACCAATTTCTCCCGTATGTCCTACATGTGTACCGCCGCATAATTCTATTGAATAATTTGGATCCATCACAACGACACGAACCCTTTCTCCATATTTTTCTCCAAATAAAGCCATCGCGCCTAAAGCAACTGCTTCATCCTTACTCATCTCTTTGATTACAACAGGAACATTTTCTTTTATCTTATCATTCACCATTTTCGAAACGGCATCCATTTCTTCATTGGTCATTTTTGCAAAATGTGAAAAGTCAAATCTTAACTGATCAGCGTGCACTAAACTTCCTTTTTGAGCCACATGTTTACCTAATACTGTTCTAAGAGCAGCATGTAATAAGTGTGTAGCTGAATGGTGTTGAGTTGTATGAGCCCTTAATGTTGCATCCACTTTTGCAAGCACAATTCCACTAATTGTAGCAGGTAAATTATCTGTAAAATGAATAAATAAATTATTCTCTTTTTTTGTATCGGTAACAGTTATAATTGAGCCATCTTCAAATGTCAAGCTACCTTTGTCACCAACCTGTCCACCACTTTCTGCATAAAAAGGGGTTTCGGCTAAAACCCATTGAAAAGCTTCTTTTCCTTTTGCTTTTACATTTCTGTATTTAACAATTGTTGTTTTTACTTCGGTAGCATGATATCCAATGAATTTTGTTTCTGCGTCTTCGCCCACTTGAATCCAGTCGCCAGTATCAATTGCTGTAGCAGCCCTACTTCTATCCTTTTGTTGTTGCATCTCTTGTTCAAATCCAGCCTCGTCTATTGTCAACTGATTTTCGCTTGCAATCAATCTAGTTAAATCTACAGGGAATCCAAAAGTGTCGAATAATTCAAATACTAATTTACCTTCTACTTGCGTGTTTTTATCCTGCATACCAATGATATCATCCATACGCTTTAATCCTTTTTCCAATGTTCTAAGGAAACCTTCTTCCTCCTCTTTAATTACTTTAGTGACAAATTCTAATTGTTGTGTTAATTCAGGGAATACATTTTCGAATTGTTTTGACAATAAAGGCATTAACTGAAATAATAAAGGACGCTTGTAATCTAAGTAAGAATAATAATAACGCACTGCTCTTCTTAAGATTCTTCTAATTACATAACCAGCGCCAGTATTAGAAGGTAATTGTCCATCAGCAATTGCAAAAGCAATGGCACGAATATGGTCTGCAATAACTCTAAAAGCAATTGCTTCTTTGCCATCTCCAAAATCATATATTTTACCAGTTATTTGAGCAACAGTTTCGATTGTTCCGGTAAATACATCTGTGTCGTAATTGCTTTTCTTATTTTGAATCGCGCGCACTAATCTTTCGAATCCCATACCTGTATCTACATGCTTATTAGGTAAAGGCTCTAGACTACCATCCTTTTTTCTATTATACTGAATAAATACATTGTTCCAAATTTCAATGACTTGAGGGTGGTCTTTGTTTACCAAATCACGACCCGGAATTAATGTAATTTCTTCCTCTGACCTCATGTCAATATGAATTTCGCTACAAGGACCACAAGGGCCTGTGTCACCCATTTCCCAGAAATTATCTTTTTTATTTCCGTAAATGATTTTATCTGCTGGCACCCATTTTTTCCATTCCTCCAATGCCACACTAGATGGTGGTAAATTTTCAGAAGCATCCCCTTCAAATACGGTTACATATAATCTATCAACATCTAATTTGTATACTTTTGTCAATAGCTCCCAACTCCATTCAATTGCTTCTGCTTTAAAATAATCTCCAAAGCTCCAGTTGCCTAGCATTTCAAACATGGTATGATGGTAAGTATCTACACCAACTTCCTCTAAGTCATTGTGTTTTCCACTCACCCTTAAGCATTTTTGGGTATCTGCAATTTTAGGATGTTTAGGTTGTTGATTGCCTAAGAAATAATCTTTGAATTGATTCATTCCAGAATTGGTAAACAATAAAGTTGGGTCATTTTTTACAACGATGGGTGCGGATGGCACAATTGCATGACCTTTAGATGCGAAAAAATCTAAAAACTGTTGTCTTATTTCTGAACTCTTCATCATGGGACTATATTTTAAGCTTTGAGCTGAATTAAAAAGCTATCTTTGTAGCGTTTCTAAAAGTCTCCAAAGGTAAGCATTTGGGCCTTTTTATAGGACTTTAGAAGGCAAATAATCATTCGATATGAAGAAAATAAAATATTTCTTTAATACCCATACTTTAAGGTTTGAAAAAATCGAAGTGCCCTTTAAAGTAAGGATGTTGCAAACTATAGGTTTTATAGTTGCTTCATTGGCTGTTGGGGTCCTATTTGTAGCTATTTTATTTCAATATATTGACTCTCCAAAAGAACGTTTGTTAAGGCAGCAAAATACTGCGTATAAAGAAAGTTATGCCGTTTTACAAGAGCGAATGAAGCAATTGGAACTACAAATGGTGGAGCTTGAACAAAGAGATAATGAAGTATACCGATCTATTTTTGAGGCAACTCCAATACCTGATAGTGCAAGGGTTAAAGAAATGTTAGCTAAGAATGAGATAAGATTGATACAATCATTGTCCAATACAGCATTGATTGAGAACATGCGCAATCAATTGAATAATTTAAGTTTAAGGATGTCCTTCCAAAGTAAATCATTTGTGGAAATCACCGCAATGGTAAAGAATAAGGAAAAATTATTAAGAGCAATTCCAGCGATACAACCAATTAGTAATAAGAATTTAAAACGTGTCGCTTCAGGTTTTGGTTACCGAATAGATCCATTGTATAAAGATTTTCGATTACATCCTGGACTTGATTTTTCAGCCCCAACTGGAACGCCGATTTATGCTACTTCAGATGGGGTAGTTCAGACAGCTGGATTTAACACCGATGGCTATGGTAACAAAGTGGTGATCAATCACGGTTATGGTTTCCAGACATTGTATGCGCATATGGTGCGTGTAAAAGCCAAAGTCGGCCAATCTGTAAAGAGGGGCGAAGTGATTGGCTATGTAGGAAGCACAGGGAAAAGTACAGGCTCGCATTTACATTATGAGGTCATTAAACGTGGCGCTA
>CAZLKW010000086.1:0-5713 GCA_964560215.1 uncultured Sediminibacterium sp.
TGTTTATCACTTATATATTTTCTTTTTTCAAATATTAATTACAGTGGGTGTTTACAATACTCAAAATGTGTTGAAAAAAGCTGCAGACCAAGGTTCGGACATAGTGGAGATTTCTCCAACTGCCGATCCCCCAGTATGTAAAGTTATCGATTATAAGAAGTTCCTTTACGAGAAAAAGCGTAAGGAAAAAGAGATGAAAGCGAACTCAAAACAATCAGAGATTAAAGAGATTCGTTTCACTCCAGGAACAGATGATCATGATTTTGATTTTAAAGCAAAGCATGCCGAAAAATTTTTACAAGACGGAAATAAAGTAAAAGCATACGTTCAATTTAAAGGTCGTGCGATCATGTTCCAGGACAGAGGTCAATTGCTTTTATTAAAATTTGCTGAAAGATTAGCGGAGGCAGGTACTTTAGAGAGTATGCCAAAGCTGGAAGGAAAGAGAATGTTTGCTATTTTCCAGCCTAAAACAGGTGGTAAAAAGAAGCCAACTGCTTAAAATTTCGAGTAGCTATCAGTTAAAACACTGATAATCAATATAATTTATACTTGGGCCCGATATTTTCGGGCCCATTTTCTTTGCTATATTCCTAATCTGCCTTACCTTTGCCATCCATTTCCCACAAGGCCCAATAAGTGTGTTACCTGAGTAATACCGCCAGTAGGGAGTAATCGATAAGATTATAATAATGCCAAAAGTAAAAACTAACTCAAGCGCGAAAAAGCGTTTTAAAGTTACTGGAACAGGTGAAATCACTTTCCAAAAAGCGTTCAAAAGACACATTTTAACCAAGAAATCTACAAAGCGTAAAAGAGCGATGAGAAAGAAAGGTTTAGTAGGATCAACTAACAAAGACTTCGTTCTTCGTTTATTAAGATTAAAAGGATAATACCTCCTTACAATTTCAAAAAATTTAATTCACCGAGTCCGAGGCTTTAAGTAGCCGATTCAAAAAAATATTAATTATGCCACGTTCAAAAAATGCCGTTGCATCTAGAGCAAGAAGAAAAAAGATTTTAGATCAAGCAAAAGGTTTCTATGGTAAGCGTAAAAACGTATATACCGTTGCCAAAAACGTATTAGAGAAAGGTTTAACTTACTCTTATGTTTCTCGTAAGTTGAAAAAGCGTGAATACCGCAGCTTGTGGATCGCACGTATCAACGCTGCTGTAAGAGAAGAAGGAATGACTTACAGCCAATTTATTAGCTTATTAGCAAAGAAAGGTTCTGATTTGAACCGTAAAGTATTAGCTGATATCGCAATGAATGAGCCAGAAACATTCAAAAAGATAGTTCAGTCGGTGAAGGCCTAGTTCCATCACTTTCTAAAAAAAAAATACCTCGAAATTTCGAGGTATTTTTTTTGTGCCTAATATCCACGCAAAGAACTATTTTTGTTGTCTTATAATAACAAGTAACAACCCCTGTTTCATCCATGAACAATACCTACACTTCTCTGGTAAAACAAACATTCCATTTTCCTCAAGAGGGATTTGATAAAAATGAAAACGGTTACCTAGAATTTAATGGACTTGATTTAAAAGCAATTATCGAAAAACATGGCACGCCATTAAAGCTGACTTATTTGCCAAAAATTGGAATGCAAATTAATAAGGCTAAAAAAATGTTTGCAGATGCTTTTAGAAAACATAAATATGAAGGGGAGTATTATTATTGTTATTGTACAAAAAGTTCACACTTTTCTTTTGTTGTTGAAGAAGCTTTGTCACACAATGTACATTTAGAAACTTCTTATGCTTATGATATTGAAATCATCAATCAATTATATAAGAGAAGAAAAATCAACAAAGACATTTTCATTATCTGTAATGGATTTAAGCAAAAGACTTACACTAGTAGAATTACTAAATTGATTAATACTGGTTTTAAAAATGTAGTTCCTATTTTAGATAATGTAGAAGAGCTTCAGTTTTATAAACGCAATGCGAAACAGCCATTTAAGGTTGGAATCCGTGTAGCAGCAGAAGAGGAACCAAGTTTTCCATTCTATACTTCTCGTTTAGGTATTAGAGCAAAGGATATCCTTGAGTTTTATGTAGATGAGATAGAAGGCTACGAAGACAAGTTCCAATTAAAGATGTTGCACATCTTTTTGAATAAAGGGATTAAAGATGATATCTATTATTGGTCAGAGTTGAATAAGATTATCAACTTATATTGTCAATTAAAAAAGATCTGTCCTGAATTAGATTCTATCAATATTGGTGGTGGCTTCCCAATCAAGCATTCTCTTGGTTTTGAATACGATTATCAATTCATTATTAATGAAATTGTATCCAATATCAAAAAGGCCTGTAAGAAAGCGAAAGTTCCAATGCCAAATATCTATACAGAATTTGGAAGTTACACAGTAGGAGAGAGCATGGCACATATTTACAAAGTTTTAGCAGAGAAAAAACAAAACGATAGAGAGTGTTGGTACATGATTGACTCTTCATTCATTACTACCTTACCAGATACTTGGGGTATAGGTGAAAAATTCTTGATGCTTCCAGTCAATAAATGGGAAAACGATTATCAAAGGGTTGTCCTTGGAGGAATCACTTGCGATAGTCATGATTATTATGATTCTGAAGAACACATCAATGAAGTATTCTTGCCTAAATTGAAAGATGATACAATGGAAGACAAGGAAGAAGAAAATAAAGAACCATTGTATGTTGGATTCTTCCATACGGGTGCTTACCAAGATCAAATTAGTGGTTATGGGGGTATCAAGCACTGTTTAATTCCATCACCTAAACACGTTATTGTAGAGATGGATGAGAAGACTGGAAAATTGGTTGATTGGGTGTATGCAAAAGAACAATCAGCGCAATCGATGTTGAAAATCTTAGGTTATTTAAGATAATAACAGATAAAGCAGTAAAACGCTTTTTTACAATAAAAAGATCATTTTTGAAACGCTCCAACACCAAATTGGGGCGTTTTTTATGCTTTTCGGGGTTAAATGTTCCCATTTCGCAAAATTGTACGCCAAAATGTCTTGCATTTATCTCGAAAATTGACATAATGACTTGAAAACAAATTTGTAAGTGATTTTTAAAATACCTAATTTTGAGTCAAATAGTAGAAGATATGTACCCTGCAGAGATTGTATTACCGATGAAAGCTGAATTAGTAGATAATGGATTTACTGATTTAACCACAGCTGCTGAAGTTGAAAATGTGGTTAAAGCAAATGGTACAACAATGGTTGTGATAAATTCAGTTTGTGGTTGTGCTGCTGGCGCTTGTAGACCAGGTGTTTTAATGGCGGTAGCAAATGCAACTAAGAAACCAGATCATATCACTACAGCATTTGCAGGATTCGATATCGAGGCAGTAAATCAAGTAAGAGCAATGCACTTACCTTATCCTCCATCTTCACCAGCTATCGCCTTATTTAAGGATGGTCAATTGGTAAGTATGGTTGAAAGACATCAGATTGAAGGAAGCCCTGCTCAAGTGATTGCACAACACTTAATTTCTTTGTTCAACGAACATTGCAATTAGTAAATATATTAAACGCTTTTTGTTTTTAGATGGGTTAGTAATTACGGCCGCACTTTCTAGTGTGGCCATTTTTTTTCTTATAGAATCACGTACTTTTGTACAACTTAAAATCATTTATGTATCCAAATCTCTACTACCTTGTTAAAGATCTTTTTGGCATTGAACTCAATGCTTTAAAATTGGTCAATTCATTTGGTTTTTTTGTTGCATTATCATTTGTAGCATCTGGTTATGTTTTGTTTTTAGAATTAAAAAGAAAATCAGCTCTTGGGGAGTTTAATTCTATAGAAGAAAAAGAAATTATTGGGGCTTCAGCAACAACAGGAGAATTAGTGAGTGCAGGATTTTTTGGTTTCCTATTTGGATATAAATTAATAGGTGCATTTATTATTCCGGAGGCTTTAAATAATTCTCAAGCTTTTATTTTGTCATTAGAAGGAAGTATGGGTGCTGGTATTTTAGTAGCGGCAATCATGGTCTTTTTAAAGTGGAAAGAAAAAGATAAAGTGAAATTGGCTAAACCTGAAACCCGCACTGTACATGTATGGCCGCAGGATAGAGTGGGTGATATTGTTTTACAAGCAGCATTATGGGGATTTTTAGGTGCAAAGATTTTTCATAATCTAGAGAACCTCGATCAGTTTAGTAAAGACCCAATAGGTGCTTTGATCTCTTTTAGTGGATTGACATTTTTTGGTGGATTAATAGTTGCCACAATTGCAATCATCGTCTACCTTAAAAAGTTGAAAATTTCAGTGATTCATTTTGCAGACGCCATGGCACCTACCATGATTTTTGCTTACGCTGCAGGAAGAATCGGATGTCAGATTAGTGGAGATGGGGACTGGGGTATTGTTAATACCCATCCAAAACCATTTGCATTTATTCCAGATTGGGCATGGGCTTATCAATACCCACATAATGTAGTCAATGAAGGGGTAGCGATACCTGGATGTGTTGGGGCATACTGCAATCAGTTACCTTTACCTGTGTATCCAACCGCATTGTACGAGATGATTGCCATGTTCAGCCTTTTTGCCATTATGTGGAGCTTCAGAAAAAAGATTGTTCAGCCAGGTATTTTAACAGGTATCTATTTAATTTTTGTAGGTGCAGAGCGTTTCTTGATTGAGAAGATCAGAGTTAACAATAAATATGACTTTTTACCTTTCCAACCAACACAAGCAGAATTGATTTCATTAATATTGATGTTGGCAGGTGTTGTATTCTTAATCAAATCAAAATCTTGGTTCCCAAAGCAAAAAGCTTAATTACAATCCATTCAATTTCAAATACAATTCGTTTTTATAAATTTTTAAATTTTAATTATGCCATCATTTGATATCGCAAGTTCAGTAGACGTTCAAACATTAGATAATGCAGTGAATGTGGTGAAGAAAGAAATCACCAATCGTTTTGATTTTAAAGGTATTCATGTCATAATTGATTTGAATAAAAAAGACTACATGATTAAATTGGAGTCTGATTCTGAGATGAAATTGCAGCAAATAGTAGATGTACTTCTAAGCAGGTCTATTAAGCAAGGGATTGACGCAAATGCCTTTGACCTTTCAAAAGAGCCGCAACCAAGTGGAAAAATCTTCAAACAAGATGTTCCAGTAAGAAATGGTTTAAAGCAAGAGGATGCTAAAAAGATCTCTAAGTACATCAAAGACAAGGGTTTAAAGGTTCAAACAGCAATTATGGACGATATAATTAGAGTTACAGGCAAGAAAATCGATGATTTACAGGAAGTTATAGCTGCTTGTAGAACAGAGAATTTTGGGGTTCCTTTGCAATATATCAATATGAAGTCCTAATTCTTGGAGCTTAATCTCAAAAATTTGGTAAAAAAGGCATTTTAGCCTATTTTTGCAACCTATTTTATAATTGTCACGGCAAAAACCGTGCAGCCTTAAAAATCATATTATGAAGCAAGGTATCCACCCAGAAGCGTATCGTTTTGTTGTGTTTAAAGACATGAGTAACGGCACTTCTTTTTTAGGTAAGTCTACAGCAAATACCAAAGAAACTATTCAATGGGAAGACGGTAATGAGTATCCAGTTATCAAATTGGAGATTTCAAACACATCTCACCCTTTCTACACTGGTAAGAACATGTTAGTAGATACAGCTGGTCGTATCGATAAGTTCAACAAGCGTTACGCAAAAGCAAAATAAATTAAAGCATTT
>CAZLKW010000087.1:0-5581 GCA_964560215.1 uncultured Sediminibacterium sp.
AAGCTCAATTAGAAGGTACTGAAAACAGAATCAAAGTTTCAAGAAATGACTTTAATGCTGCAATCGCAGACTACAATAAAAGAGCAAGATCATTTCCTTTGAATTTAGTAGCAGGCATGTTTGGTTTCAAAACAAAAGAAGGGTTTAAGGCAGATGAGGGTGCATCAAAAGCGCCAGAAGTAAAATTCTAAGTCTGTTTTAAAATACCAAACCAACAATACTATGTGGAATCCACTGAATCTATTTAAATCCAATGCGGATAATTTATTGAGTGCCTCGGACAAGCAAATGCTTGTCCAGGCGATTCAAGCCTCTGAACAAAATACCAGCGGTGAAATCCGTGTTTTTGTAGAAACCAGGGTTCCTAAAAAACAAGATGCATTGCAACGTGCAACAGAGATCTTTTTCAAGAACAAAATGAACGAAACCAAGGACCGCAATGGTGTATTGGTTTATGTTGCAGTGGGCGATAAAAAACTAGCTATTTATGGTGACCAAAGAATCCATGAGAAGTTAGGGGTTGAATTTTGGTACCAACAAGTTCAAGATATGACGGGCCATTTTAAACAAACAAATTATGTTGCCGGAATGGTTGCTGTAATTGATGCTGTAGGTCATGCCTTAAAAGATCATTTTCCTTATGATCAAGAAACGGATGAAAATGAATTGTCTGACGAAATCATGATTGGAAAATGAGAAAAGTAAAGTTAATCGGCCCAGTAACATTTCTTTTAACGACGATCTTAATTATAACTGCAATTTTATTTGCACATCAAGTGCAGGCACAAAATATTATTGCGAAGCCAAGCCCTGCAACCCTGGTAACAGATGCAGCAGGTGTTTTAACGGCTGAACAAAAGCAAGCTTTAGAAAATAAATTAGTTGCTATTGATGATAGTAGCTCTAATCAAATTGCGGTGGTGATTATTCCAAGTTTGGATGGCTATCCTAAAGAGGAATACGCCACCAAATTATTTAGAGCATGGGGTATTGGTAATAAGAAAACCAATAATGGTGTCTTATTATTAATTGCAATTCAAGACCGACAAATCAGAATAGAAGTTGGTTATGGACTAGAAGGTGCAATACCAGATATCACTGCTTTAAATATCATTGATAATGATATTAAGCCGGCATTTAAAGTGGGTAATTATTACGATGGCATAGACCAAGCAACAGATAATATCGCAAAAGCAGCAGTAAGAGAATACAAAGTTAAAAAAGCAAAAAAATCAAAGAGTAAAGGCGGAGGCGGACTATTTGTAATTATTTTAATCATCATTTTTGTTATCCTTAGAGGTGGTAGGGGTGGAGGAGGCTCCAATATTGGTCGCGGTGGATTTAGTGATGTGGCTACAGGTATGTTATTAGGCTCTTTATTAGGTGGAGGAGGACGACATAACGGTGGAGGTGGATGGGGCGATAGCGGCGGCGGATTCGGAGGCTTTGGTGGAGGAAGCTCTGGTGGCGGTGGCGCAGGAGGTTCTTGGTAAGCTTAAGCACAAGAAGTTGAATGATCAAAAGACATTGAATATAAAAAAAGCCTCCAATTGGAGGCTTTTTTTATTTAGATCAGATTGAATCAATGTACTGTTCAAATCAAAATCGTTTTCAATTACATTTTTGGTAAGACTGCGCTCACCATATTTGCTAATTCAGTTTCTCCTTTTTGCTTTTTTGCTTTCAAAATATCCCCTAAAATCTTAAAATTAAAATAAGGATCTGTTTGTGTACGGAAGCCTTGAGGTATCGCTTCTCTATATTCAACAATCAAATCAATTCCTTTTTTGAATTTCACTGAATCTGTAGTTTTAATCAAAAGTTGTGCAAATGGGACAGTCAATTCAAATTTTTCTGAGGACTGAATATTTAATTTTGCAAAATTGTTTGCCACAAAATCAAAAATAGATTGATCACCATATTTAGTTAAGATAGTTGCAACAACTCCGTTCAGTCTCTTCTTCAATTTTTGCGTAGAAAATTGTTTTGCAATCGTATAGGCTTTTGCGCTATCCAATTGTTCTAGTGCAGCTAATGCAGCTCCAGCAACTGTATAAGAGGAATCATAAACCCATTTTTCGAAATAGGTTTGATAGGTTGCCTTGTTGATTTTGCTCATTACATTAATCGCATCTTCACGTACGGTACTAACTGGATCTTTTTCAGCTAAACGAATAACTTGTTCTTCCATTGCAGCGTCAATCGCAGTTGGGTTATAGCTATTTAATGCAATAGAACGAATCACATGAAAACTGTCCTTGATTGCTGCTTCGATTATTGCCTTTGCTGCAGGGTTTTTTAAATTAGATCCCGCTTCATTTGCAGCTTCATAACGATCCATGAAATTGCGTGCATTTTTAAATTGAAATGCATATTGCTCAATTGGCTTAGCTTCATCCTTTGCCCATAATAACACTTTATCATTATCTACATTTACATTATCAGGTGCTACTGCTGCAGGGAAGTAAAAGCTGTCTAATCTGTTCTTGCTCCAAACCTCATAATGGTTGCGCTTACCTTGCACATATACATCCACACCTACTGGTAAAGTGAATAATTTATTTTGCGTTTGCGTTTGTTGAATAGTCACCAATACTTTTTGTTGGTCTGCCATATATTTTTGTTGGATGCGGACATAAGGATGTCCGTTGCCAAAATACCATTGGTTAAAGAACCAGTTTAAATCCTTTCCTGTAACCGCTTCAAATGCCAATTTAAGTTTGATGGCAGAACCATTAGAAAATTTATTATCTGTTAGGTATTTATTTAGTGATGCAAAAAATGCCTCATCTCCTACTAAATGCCTTAACATATTTAGAATACGTCCACCTTTTTGATAGCTCACTAAATCAAATACATCTTCTTTATCCTTATAGAAAAAACGGACTAAGTCTTTTTCTGCATCTGTCGGACTACTTAAATAATTACGCAAAGCAGTATAGTTTTCATATGCACCTGCATCTTTTCCTTGGCTATGTTCAAACCATAATGTTTGGCTATAATCTGCAAAGCTTTCATTAACCGTAATATTACTCCAGCTTTCTGCAGTCACATAATCTCCAAACCATTGGTGAAATAATTCATGGGCGATTGTGCTTTCCCAATTATTGCCATCTTTTAATTCTCTCGCGTCTTGTTGAACAGCATCACTATGAAGTGTAGCCGTGGTATTTTCCATTGCGCCGCTCACAAAATCACGACCACTTATTTGCGCGTATTTACTCCATGGAAAGGGAACGCCCAATTTGCTTTCAAAAAAAGCAATCATCTGTGGCGTGTTGCCATAAATTTTTCTCGCTTCTTTTTCATAGGCTTTCTCTATATAATAACTAACCTCTTTTCCTTTGTAGGAATCCTTGATGACTGCATAGTCACCAATGCCAATAAAGAACAAGTAAGGGGAGTGTGGTAAGTCCATCTTCCATACATCTTCTCTCAATCCATTTTTCAAATCTGTTTGCTTTACCAATAAGCCATTGGACAAGCTCACATATTTACTTGGAACAGTAAGGTGAAATTCCTGTGTTGTTTTTTGATTTGTTTTGTCAATTGTTGGAATCCAAACAGAGCTTGCTTCTGTTTCACCTTGTGTCCAAATTTGTGTTGGCTTTTCTTTATCGGTCCCCAATGGGTTAATAAAGTACATGCCTTTTGCATCTCTAATTGCTTCACTACCTTGTCCTTTAAAATCATTAGGACGCGCGATATACTTTATATATATAGTATAAGATTCTTTAGCAGTATATGTTTTATTCAAGTCAATATGCAATTGCATGCTATCATAACGATAAGTCAATTTTGATTTAACAGTACCCTGTACTAATGCAACTTCTTTTATATCCATTGCTTTTGCATCCAATACAAGTTGATTCGTTGGATAAAAATGAGGCTGTAATTTTAACCATACTTCGCCATTCATTTGTGCTTTTTCATAATTAAAACTTGCTACAAGCTTTGTGTGCTTTAGATTATTTGTTTTTGTCGCTGTCGCACGATAATTATTTTTCCAACTAGTATCGACTAGTGCTGCGCTACTTTGTGCAAGTAGATCATGACTTAGTGGTTGTAATAAGGAACTGCATAAAATGCTCAATCCAATAAATAAATGCTTCATAATGTATAAGTGTAATTAATGGCCATAAAGTTAGTGTGAGAAAGCATTTGGTGTTGGAAAAATGGACTAGCGTTAAAAAAATTGTAGTTTAGTGGCCTAATTGAATGATCCATGGCTAGGTATTTTATTGAATTAAGTTATGACGGTGCCTTGTTTGGCGGGTTTCAGATACAGCAAAACAAAGCAACAGTGCAAGGTGAACTTGAAAAAGCCATGGAAGTGTTATTTAGAACGCCTATTGCGCTAACAGGTGCTTCTAGGACAGATGCCGGCGTACATGCTTATCAAAACTTTCTACATTTTGATACAGAAATAGCTTTACAGCCGAAGCATATCTATAATTTAAATGCGATTTTACCCAATTCTATAGTAGTCAAAGGTATCTACCTAGTGCCTGAGGAGGCACATAGTCGTTTTGATGCGATTAAAAGAGCCTATATATATAGAATACATACTCAAAAGAACCCTTTCTTAGAAGGCAGGTCCTGGTTCTATCCTTTCCCTTTAGACCTAAATCTCATGCAGCAGGCTGCAGATGCACTGTTAACCTATACCGATTTTGAGAGTTTTTCTAAGAAGAATACCACTGTTAATACCTTTCAATGTGCTATTACAGAGGCTAAATGGACTAAGACTGGGGATGAAATTGTATTTGAAATACAGTCCAATCGCTTTCTTAGAGGGATGATTCGAGGTCTAGTGGGCACCATGTTACAGGTAGGTAGGGGACAAATAAGCATAGAAAACTGGCATGATATCATACTATCTAAGGACGAGCAAAGAGTAGATTTCTCTACACCTGCATATGGACTCTATTTATCTGAGATTAAATACACAGATTTTTTAAAAAAAATTGGTTAACTAGAACCCTTACTCCTATTGCTTTTGAGCGCATAACAGCTAGATTATGAGCACTTTGAACGAAATAGTTTTGAAAATAGTATACAATAAATTTGGCTGGAATAAATATCTCCCTATCTTTGCCGCCCGTTAACGATGAAACATCAACTACGGAAGTTCTCTGAAGCAATTATAAAGCACGAAAAAGTTTGAAAAAACTTTAAAATTTATTCAACAAAATTTGGTGGTTAAAAAATGTCGCTCTATCTTTGCCGTCCCTCTTCAAAAAAGAGGTCAGCTCTTGAAATATTATCGGCCACATTCTCTTAATTATTTTTAAATAATTATTAAATAAAATTTGGCTAGTAAAAATATTGTGTCTACCTTTGCACCCCGCTACGAATAATAGCGCGCAAAATAAACACTAAGATCTTTGAAAGTTTGGAAACAATAGTAACTGATTAATTGAAAAAATCAGGTAAAGGTTATAGCATCAAAAAATATAAATCAGACCGTTAATTTCGGAATTTAATTTGAGATTGATAGTCATGATCAAACAACATTTACAATGGAGAGTTTGATCCTGGCTCAGGATGAACGCTAGCGGCAGGCTTAATACATGCAAGT
>CAZLKW010000088.1:0-5394 GCA_964560215.1 uncultured Sediminibacterium sp.
AGGAACGGGTGGCAGTGCTAGAATGGTGGGTTGGGCGATGAATGCCTCTCATGGGGTAAAACCAAAAGTACCAGCACATAGAGTTGTTAATCGAAACGGCATGTTAAGTGGTAAAGCACATTTTGAGACCCCCACTAAAATGCAAGAACTACTAGAGAAAGAAAAAATAAAAGTCCAAAACGAAACCGTCCTGGACTTTAAAAAATTATTTTGGGATCCTGCTGTAGAATTAAAATTTTAAACTAGTTATAAATAAATTTTAAGCTTATTTACATTTTAGTTTGAATCTTTTATTTTAGTTATAATACTGCTTAATCATCAAGTAAACGATTGGTCCTGTTACTGCAACATAGAACCAAACAGGCCATACTTTTTTAGCTAAGTTTTTATGTGCTGCAAAATCACTCGTTAAAGCTCTATATGCAGTCCATAAAATAAATGGCAAGCTTGTTGCAGCCAATACAATATGTGTTCCTAATAAAACTAAATAAAGAGGGCGTGTGTTTCCTAATACTGCTTTTTCTGCCTCATCTACTACCCCATCAAAATTAGCATCACCAAATTTTGCTTCACCCGCTAATAAATGGTGCGCAATATAAGTCACTAAGAATAATAGAGATAAGGTCATTGCAGTCATCATTATTGTTTTATGCAATTCAAACTTTTTTTGTTTTACTGCTACCAAGCCAGCAATTAGTAAAACAGAAACAGCCGTATTCAACAAGGCATTGATCAATGCAAAAATATGTTTGTCAAAAGGCAATTCAACTTCCAAAGTGAATTTGCTTAAAAATGTTACAACCAAGAAAACAACAACCGAAAAAATTCCTATTAAAATATAAGCAAGTTTGTCATTCTTTTTTAATACTGGATTCAACATATAATTTTATTTATTTTTTAATACATCGCTAATTATTCTTGCAGCCATTGTTACAATAAATACAATCAGGCCTACTCTAATCTCTGCTTTATACTTGGTTTTAAATTCATTCCAACTCATAAAACAATTAGTTTTTTAATCTTGTCTTTGTGAAATAATAGACAAAGCTTGAAACTAAGAGTGCAATCACCAACCACAGCCAACTTAAGTCAACTATGTCTTGGAATACTTTACTCTTTTTAGTTTTATCTTTCTCTAACATAAGATAGCCTACATCCTTTGCTAATTTCAACATAGATGCAGAATCTAAACCATTGTAGTAACCACGCACTTGCATCTTTTTGTCAATCAATACAAACCTGCTCGTATGGACAAAATCAGGAGACACCGGCTCGGTACTAAATTGATCTACCTTCATTTCTTCAAATGCAAACTTATAAATTGAATCTCTATTTCCTGTAAGTAACCACCAATTATCAGATGCCACATTCATTTTATTTGCATAATCCCTTAACACTGGAACAGAGTCGCGATCAGGATCAACTGAAAAAGAAATGAATTGTATAAAGTTCGTGTCTAACACTTTCTTACGGCTATTCCCTCCACGGCTAAAAGACTGTTGGAGTTTAGCCATATTATTGGTCAACTTAGGACAGATGCTTCCACAGCTTGTAAAAAAGAAATCGGCAATAATAATCTTGCCAGATTGTTGGTACAAATTCACCGAGTCCCCTAATTGATTCACCAAACGAATATCTTTAGTCGTATGCCAAATGCTATCATCAATTGTTTTACCTTTTACTTCTGTACTAATAACTGTATCTAATAAATAATGACGTGGCATGGTTACCGCAGTATCACTCGCAGACTTAAGCCATAAGTAACAACCAATTGGAATTACAAGAGCGATAATTAAACCGTATAAAGACTTTTTAGACATGCTGTTGAGGATATTATAGGATGTAAAGTTACAACAAAAAACCACCCCAATTAACTGGAGTGGTTTCGAATATTGTAAAGAAATCGGGCCTTGGAGCCTGTTTTTACTAGAATAAATTAGTGTGCCGCTGGAGCGTCGTGCTTTGCTTCTTCATGCTTTACAGAAGAATCTGTATGAGCTGCTGTGCTATCCGTATGGGCTGCACCAGCCGCGCCTGCAGCTTCATGACCACCACCATGTGATCCGCCGTGTGCTGGTTGCTCTACCTTAATAGTAGATTGCTCCTTGAAATAAGGATCATAGGTATTACGTAGATTTCTGAAAGAGCTGCCATCCGCTAAGAAAGCGACGATGAACCATACAAATAAAGTAAGTGGTACCACAATCGTCATGATCAAGTTCTTTACCTCATGTTTTAAGTGCATAAAGTAAGCAACAATATAGAATGCCTTAGCCATCATCAAGATCACAATGGATCCTTTGATACCAAGTATCAAACCTTTACTTTCCATACCAATCATCCAGAAACCCAAGATCAATTCAACGATTGTTAAAACCGAAAGGATAATGGTTACTTTTTTAATTTCTGCAATTGCACCACCTCCGTGCTCTGCATGTGTATCGTTCGTATGTGCCATAATAAATTAGTTCGTTTGTTAGTTCAATTATGTTATTCTATACTAGTTCTTTTAAGAAAGAAATAGGTTTATAATAAGTAGAAGCAAGTAAATACAAATACCCATACCAGATCTACAAAGTGCCAGTATAAACCAGCTTTCTCAATCATATTGTAATGGCCTCTTTTTTCAAATTGGTTGGTTAAAGTCATGATCAACATAATAATATTAATCACCACACCACTGAAAACGTGGAAACCGTGGAAACCAGTAATCGTAAAGAAGAAGTTGGTGAAGTTGGTAGAAGAAGCTGTTCCATCAGCATTGATGAAAGGGTTTTGACCCCACCATGCACCTTCATGGAATAAGTGATTCCACTCCCAAGCTTGACAGCTTAAGAAAGCGATACCACCAATAATCGTCCAGATCATATTTCTAACAACCCCTTTTTTATCCATATTGTGTCCAGCATGAACCGCTAACACCATCGTAACAGAACTTACAATCAAGATAAAAGTCATCACAGATACAAACACCAACGGTGCGTTTACACCTTCTGGTGCAAATGGGAAACTTTTAAATACAAGGTTCGGGTCAGGCCATCCGTTCGTAGAAAAACGAACCGTACCATAAGAAATCAAGAAAGCACCAAAGGTGAATGCGTCACTCATTAAAAAGTACCACATCATCACTTTTCCGTACTCTACACTAAAAGGGCTTTTTCCACCACCCCATAATTTTGCTTCAGTTGCCGAAGCGGTTGTTGTTGTTGACATGTTCAGTTTCAATTTCAGTGCAAAAATATTGGTTTTTAGTCTATCCTACAAATTGTAGGAACACAAAAAGGTAAATCCATAGTATATCTACAAAATGCCAATAAATGGATGCTAATTCCACCGGCAAGGCATTGTAAAATTTTGTTTTCACAGAATAAGCCCTTAAAAAGATAATCGCAAGGGCAATTACCCCACCCACCACGTGGAGGATGTGTAAACCGGCAATCACCAATAAAAAAGAGCTAGCAGAATTACTTCTTGGACCAGTCAAGGCAATGCTATTTGCCTCTAGTGCGCTGAAGCCCATAATTTGTGTCGCCACAAATACAAGACCCAAAAGCACGGTCAAAGTAATAAATCCTCGGTATTGACCCATCTCACGCTCTTTGAATTTCTTCAAAGCCATCTGCATCGTCACACTACTTAATACGATTACTAAAGTAGAATACCAAAACACCACTGGTAATTCAAAATCCAACCAATTGGCTTGTCCTTTTTTTACAATATAAGCGCTGGTCAATCCTGCAAAAAGCATGATGATACTTCCTAAACCTACCCAAAGGATAAATTTATAAGGATGCGCTTTTTTTTGATCTGTACTCATATCTATTTCATTGTGGATCTTACTCAAATTAAGTAAGTTCCTATTTTTAAATTTTATTCGCCATCAAAGCCAAATACACAATGGGTAAATAAATGTAACTGCTAAACATCACACGACGTGCAGCAGGCACACCCATGTTTTGGTATAAACGCACACATTGAACCACCATAAATATATTCGCTACCAATACGACCCACATACTCCACTCCCCTGTTATCTTAAAGTAGTTTGGCAAAAAACCAATAGGAATCATCAACACTGCATACATGATAGATTGTAATGCTGTGAACTTAGTTGGTCCTTTGTCCGCCGGCAATAATTTAAAACCCACTTTAGAATAATCGGTATGCGATACCCAAGCAATCGCCCAAAAATGTGGAAACTGCCAAAGGAATTGAATCAAGAACAATGCATAGCCACCCGCATTAGAATATGTTTTTCCATCTACCATAAATGTGGCGAAAGGACTAAACTCATTGGTTGCAGCAACCCATCCAATCAAACAAGGAATGGCACCAGGGAAAGCACCCACTAAAACAGCGATTGAATTTATTTTTTTAAGGGGCGTATAAATAAATGCATATAAGAATAAACTAAACGCACTTAATACGGCCGATAAGACATTGAATTGATAAGCCATTAATCCAACACCAACGATCCCAGTGATTATCGCAAAAGTATACGCCGCTTGTTGGGACATTCTACCTGCTGCCACTGGGCGCGAAGCGGTACGCTTCATTTGCGCGTCCGTGTCCTTTTCAACTGCTTGGTTAATTGCATTCGCACTACCCGTAATACAAAGACCTGCAAAAGTTAAGATCAAAATATTAATCCAATCAAAACTTTTGATGTTGGGTGCAATCTGATAACAAATTACACAGGTAAAGACCACCGTAAAACTTAAGGTGAACTTCATCAACTGGCCGTAATTTTTAAAAGTTGCTTTCAATATTAAAAAATAAATAAAGTGAGTAAGCGTAAATTAAAAAAGTCAAAATCGGAATGATCTTTTCAGCGTGCAAACATCATCTATGAATCGAAATTACAATGCCCTGAAATCAGGGCATTGTAAACTGAATATATTAGTGGCTAGTTTCATCCGCACCTACTGGTGTAGTTTGTGGAATGAAATCTTTTCCATCTTTACCGTAATCATAAGCCCAACGGTGTACTTCTGGTATTTCACCAGGCCAGTTACCGTGACCAGGACGGATTGGTGTAGTCCACTCTAAAGTATTTGCATCCCAAGGATTCTCAGAAGTTACTTTACGTCCTTTGAAGATAGAATAGAAGAAGTTGATCAAGAATAAAATTTGAACAGCAAACACAATGATTGAAACGATTGTGATGAGCTTATTCAATTCAGCAAATTGCTTGAAACTTTCCCAGATGCTAAAGTCAAAATAACGACGTGGCATACCAGCTAATCCTTCATAGTGCATTGGCCAGAAGATCAAGTACGCACCCACCATTGTTATCCAGAAGTGGATATAACCAAGTGTGTTGTTCATGAAACGACCATACATTTTAGGGAACCAGTGGTACACACCCGCAAACATACCGAACATAGAAGCCAC
>CAZLKW010000089.1:0-1782 GCA_964560215.1 uncultured Sediminibacterium sp.
GGGGTGGAACTAAGTAGGTATCGATTGAGAAAGAAATTAGAACTACCGACGGAAACAAGCTTATTTGAATTTTTTAATTCTATCTAAAATAACCAAAGGAATAAACGAAGGGGCTTCGATTAAATACCTGCGGTACATTCTTTTAGGCTCTTGGATAAGTCTATAAAACCATTCTAAACCAGCTGCGTGCATCCACTTAGGTGCACGCTTGGCTAAACCAGCCATGACTTCGAATGCACCACCAATACCAATATAGACAGCAGGGCAAAGTGCTACTTTATTATCTGCAATCCAAATATCCTGCTTGGGTGCTGTTAAACTCACTAAAACAATATCAGGCTTTGCTGCGTTCACCGCATCCACCATCTTTTGATTTTCGGTCGCATCAAATACTTTCATGAAGGGTGGCACATAAATACCCACCACTTTACAATTAGGATACAGCTGTGTTATCTTATCTTTTAATAGTTCACCTACACCAGGTGAAGCACCTAATAAAAACAAGGTGAAATTTTCCTGGCTCGCATAAGCCACTAAATTTGGAAGAAGGTCTAAACCAGTGATGCGTTCCACAATCGGTGTCCCTAAAAAATGAGACGCCCATTTAACCGGCATGCCATCACATAAAACAAAATCGGACGCATTGTAAATATCCTTTACTGCCGCATTCTTGTGGGCAGCTAAGATTGAATTCACGGGGGTAATGGCTACCTGCGCAAATTCTTTTGCATAAATGATGCGTTTAAACTCCTCTAAAAGAAATGTAGAAGGAATGGAACTCACCTGCACACCCAATATGTCTACTTTAGAATGCATGGTCAAAGATACTGAAACAAGCTTTATTGATTCTGTATAGTTCTATTTTGTTTCCAAACTTTAATATCATAATTAATGGAGTTCAATGCATGATCGGCATCAATCCAATTTAAAAATGCATTTAAACGAAGGCCTAAAAAGCTTAAGCAACCAGTGACACTGTTTTTACCCAATACACTGCTAATGGTTTCTAGTTTGTTCCCAAAATAATAGGTCTGCTCCTTTTTAATTAAGAGTGCATCGTTTAATACATGTTGCATTAAAGCATTCCCTAAATTATCTAAAGCCAAAGCGAGTTCTAATAAATACACCGATAAAGAATTGGCTTGTTTCACAATGGTCTGTTTGATCAAGGCATAGACAAAACCAAGAGGCGCAGTGGTGATTAATAATAGGAGCGCGACTAAAAAAAGCAGGCTACTCTTGTATAAAGGCATGGTTTGGTTCTTATCCATAAAAATATTTTTTAGTTTTTATTCTAATTAGCAAAAAGCAGGGAGATCGATTGCGAAACCCTTTCATTGCATCTCCCTAGAATCCTTTCTAATAAAGGCTTTCCTGAATTTATTTAAATGTAAAAATAAAACTTGGAACGGCCTATTTAAAGTATAGATTTAATCAATCAAACTCCTTTATTATGAAAAACAAAGCATTACTAGTGGGAATTAATGACTACGCTTCGCAAGGCAATGACCTAAGAGGCTGCATTAATGATATTGAAGACATGCGTCATTTTATTGCCAATAAAAATAAAGTGTATGCATGGGAAAACATTCGAACCATCACAGACAGCAGGGCCACCAAAAAAGGCATCCTACAAGAACTAGATTGGTTGATAGATGGTGCTGCAGCTGGCGATCAAATTTTATTTCATTATAGTGGACATGGTGCACAACAAGATACAAAGCATCCTATGATAGAAAAAGATGGCTTAGATGAAATTATC
This sequence comes from uncultured Sediminibacterium sp., assembly GCA_964560215.1. GTDB lineage: Bacteria > Bacteroidota > Bacteroidia > Chitinophagales > Chitinophagaceae > Sediminibacterium. The sequence goes on from CAZLKW010000089.1 coordinate 1,763, forward strand.
TGTCCTTATGATTTTAATGA
>CAZLKW010000089.1:1882-5362 GCA_964560215.1 uncultured Sediminibacterium sp.
TAGACACAGCATTCGCTACTTACAATACCATCCGTTGGAAAGTAGATGGATTGGTGTATCAAATAAGTACAGTGATGATTGTGCGGAATAGTCCTGCTATACTGCGCAGGCTAGATGCTTGGAGTTACGGGGAAGAGAGGGAATTGAAGAATGAGATTTTGGGGAAAGAATTGCTTGGAATTAGAGCGAAGGGCTCAATAAAGCACTTTGTAGAAAGTATAAAAGAGATAGAGCAACTTTATAAAGATGCTGTTAAGCCTACTATTTATCCAATGAATAAAAGAACACTGAATCTTACGACCAATGTATTTTACTTATTAAAGGACTCTTATAGTATCGTGAAAGGATTGAGTGATTTAAAGACCCGAAAAGTAATGGCCTTAGTGGAGTTGTTAGATCATGCAAGGTTAATGGGGCCTGGGGAAGTGGTGAAGATGGGGAAATAGAAGAATGGACTAGAACTTATCTACTACTTCGGCGATGGTTTGTCTAATGCCTTCTTCCAACTTAATAGAAGGCTTCCATCCAAGATTCGTAAGTTTAGTCGTATCCATTAATTTACGAGGCGTGCCATCTGGTTTAGTGGTATCAAATTCAAGGGTGCCACTATACCCTACTTCTGTGGCAATGAGTGTGGCAAGCTCTTTTATGGAAACATCTTCGCCCCAACCTACATTCACTAGTCCTGAATCATTGTAATTTTGCATTAGGAAATAACAAGCATCGGCTAAATCATTTACATGCATGAATTCACGACGCGGTGTGCCCGAACCCCAAATAACTACAGCGGGATCGTTGTTTTTTTTAGCTAGAATTATACGACGAATTAAAGCAGGAAGTACATGAGAATTCTCTGGATGGTAATTATCATTGGTGCCATATAAATTAGTAGGCATTGCAGATATAAAATTACAACCGTATTGCGCGCGGTAGGAATCGCACATTTCGATACCAGCTATTTTAGCAATAGCATAAGGTTGGTTTGTAAATTCTAAATAACCACTTAATAAGTATTCTTCTTTTAATGGCTGCGGAGCCAACTTCGGATAAATACAAGATGAACCAAGAAACAATAACTTCTTAACCTTATTCAAATAAGCAGCATGAATGACGTTTGCTTCCATCATTAAATTGTCATAAATGAATTCGGCGCGATAAGTATTGTTAGCATGAATACCGCCTACTTTAGCAGCAGCAAGTATTATATATTCTGGTTTTTCTAATTCAAAGAAATCGTTAACAGCTTGTTGATTTTTTAAATCTAATTCAGAAGAGGTTCTAGTTACTATATTCGTATACCCCTCTGCTCGAAGCTTGCGCTCTAATCCAGAACCCACCATGCCTCTGTGTCCAGCAATATATATTTTAGCAGATTTGTCCATTATAATACAATTAAGCTATTCGCTCTCTTTAGATGTTGTAAACCCGTTCTGTTTTAATAGTAATTCTTTTTTGAAAAGCTCAAGGTCACTTGCAACCATTTCTTTCACTAAGGAGGCTAAGTCATATTTTGGTTTCCACCCTAACCTATCTTTTGCCATAGAAGCATCACCAATTAATAAATCCACCTCGGTAGGGCGATAATATTTAGGATCTATTTTAACTACTACCTGACCTTCCTTCAAATCAAAAGTTCCTGTATTCTTTACAATATATCCTTCTTCGTTATCATCAGTTCCTTTAAACCCAAGCTCAATACCTAATTCAGCGAAGGTCATTTTAACAAAGTCACGAATCGTTGTAGTAATACCAGTTGCTAAAACAAAATCTTCTGGCTTCTCTTGTTGTAGCATTAAATACATCCCCTCAATATAATCTTTCGCATGACCCCAGTCGCGTTGTGCATTTAAATTACCAACATATAAACAAGTATCTAAACCCAATGCAATACGTGCAGCTGCGCGCGTTACTTTACGTGTTAAAAATGTTTCACCACGCAATGGAGATTCATGATTGAATAAAATACCATTACAAGCATATATATTATACGCCTCGCGATAATTTACTGTAATCCAGTAAGCATACAATTTTGCAACACCATATGGAGAACGAGGATAGAAAGGTGTTGTTTCAGATTGGGGCACCGCTTGCACTAGTCCGTATAATTCAGAAGTAGATGCTTGGTAGAATTTTGTTTTTTGTGATAAACCTAATAATCGGATAGCTTCCAATATTCTCAATGTACCAATACCATCTACATTGGCTGTATATTCTGGTTCCTCAAAACTTACTTGCACATGGCTCATTGCACCTAGATTGTAAATTTCATCGGGTTGCACTTCCTGAATAATTCTAATTAGGTTGGTACTATCCGATAAATCACCATAATGTAAATGAAGATGTCTATCTGGAATATGCGGATCCTCATAGATATGATCAATTCTTTGGGTATTAAACAAAGAAGACCTTCGCTTAATGCCATGCACTTCATAGCCTTTATTGAGTAAAAACTCTGCTAAGTAAGCGCCATCTTGGCCTGTAATTCCTGTAATAATTGCTTTTTTCACTATTATTTGATTTATAAATTTATTTATTTAATAACCAAGAGGAAGATTGAATCTTTCCCCCCAATCCATCTATCAGTTCAATTCCTAATTCTTTGCAAATTGGTTTTTCTGGAATTGTATAATTAGTTTGATCGCCTCCATTAGCAAATGCAAGTTTATATTCATTGCCAAACCTATTAAAAACCATTTTAATGGACTCAATCACTGTCCTATCTCTATCAATAGATAAAAAACACTTGTCAACTACTCGTAAATTTTCAACAATAAAGACTCGCTCATTTTCATCTTGGAATTCTTTTGACCCCTTTAAGGCTCTCTGAAAATCATTATTTACTATCACAAAAAGTTCATCACCATTTGCTCTAGCATTTTGAAAATATTCAATATGCCCCTTATGTATAGGATTAAAATAACCGCTAACTATTATTGCCTTTTTCATATATTATTCTCTAAAATAAAAGCACCTAAATGCACACCAAATACCTATTTTTTAATCACTTTTAATAACCTATAAATAAAAAATCAAACTTGTAATTAGCTTGATTTTCAGTGTATTGTTATTTAATGACTACTTACAAATACCCTCTTCACAAATGGACCATGCTAATATATGGCTATAACTAATTGATAATCATTAAGTTAAGTGACCGTGTGCACGAGGCTAATTTCTTCCAATTTTAATTTTCCAAATCACACTAAATTAGTTTCTTTAATTAGTGCACCCTTGATGTTTTTGCAAATAATACAGGGGCCTGAAAATGAGTTGTAGCAACTGCAGGCAATGCAGTTGCTACAACTGACTACACTCCAGCTACCTCTCTTTCTTCCCATATTTTTGCCATTTTATCTGCGAATTGGTCGTTCGAAACTTTGATGTATCTCATGAATGATTTGTGTGACTTGTGTCCACTAATCGCCATGATGATCATCGGGTCAGTTCCTTTCAAATATTCGTTTGAACAAAAAGAGCGAC
>CAZLKW010000090.1:0-2904 GCA_964560215.1 uncultured Sediminibacterium sp.
AATTGGTATTATCAGGCCAGCTATTCAATGGCGCAAAACGTTGCATTCCTGCACCACCACCTCCACGACCATCAGTTGTACGATACGTACCTGCACTATGCCATGCCATACGAATAAAGAAAGGACCATAATGTCCATAATCCGCAGGCCACCACTCTTGTGAATTCGTCATTAAATCAACGATGTCTTGCTTTACTGCTTTTAAATCCAAAGACTTGAATTCAGAAACATAATTGAACGTCTTTTCCATTGGATTAGACTTGTCAGAATGTTGACGTAAAATATTCAACTTTAATTGATTCGGCCACCAGTCTCTATTCACTGGGCCAGTTCCTGCACTTCCTTGTTTTGCCGAAAGCGTCGTAGCTCCTGTAAAAGGGCATTTACCTGCTCCGCCTGAACTTTGATTATCCATATCTATTTTTGTTTTTTATAATTATTTGTAAAAATACAACAAAGGCTGAACGCCTAATAAAAATGTGTTGATTTTTATACTTTTATAACAATCCTTGTTTGATATTGTTCGGATAAATCCAATAAAAAATCCCACAAAAAGTGGGATTTAATTTTTTAGTGGAGTCGAGGGGAGTCGAACCCCTGTCCAAACAAAGTTACCATTGGTCTTCTACATGTTTATTGTTTTATTATTTGTCGGCAATCAGCAGGAAAAACACAAACCAATTGATTACTTAGCTGTATAGTACTTAAATAAGCGGCACAGCCTATGCTTATCGCATCCCTTTTTGTTTTGATTAAGCTAAGGAGCGGGTAAAGGGCCTACCTGCTCGCTCGGCCATAATGGAAGTTAATTCACTGAATTAAGCAGCCATGGCGTAGTTTGTTTCGCCTTTTGATTGTTTGGTATTCAGATTAAAGTGCTAATTACCCAACGCACTACATGCTTACCCCAACCGCTACGCTTGCTGTCAAAACCATACGACCCCAATAATTGCGATTAAAGCAACAACAAAATTACAACTAATAAATGGATTTAATAGAACTACCTATTTAAATAATCGCCAAAAGTCTAATCCTAAAGCATATAGCATTAAGCCAAACATTAAGATCATACCTGCGATTTGTGCATATTCCATGAATTTATCACTTGGCTTACGACCTGTGATCATCTCGAAAAGAATAAATAAAGCATGCCCACCATCCAAAGCTGGAATAGGAAGCACATTCATAAATCCTAATACAATAGAAAATACGGCTGTTAGAGTCCAGAATCTTTCCCAATCCCATTGTGAAGGGAATGTATTACCAATACTGATTAAGCTTCCTAAAGAATCATTTGGATTCACTTTACCAGTAAAGATTTGTTTTATGCCCGTTACATAATTAGTTAAAGTAGAATAACATCTTTTTACACCAGTTGGAATAGCCTCTGCGAAAGAATAATTTTGATGTACGGTTTTGAAAAGTTGCATTGGTAATTTTACAAATAAACCTAGTTGTGCCTTACTATTGATTAATGTTCTAATCTTAACAGTATCAGCGCCTCTTTTTGCAACTATCGTTACCAATGAATCACTATACTTTTTCTTTACTTCAATAAATTCATGTTGGTATTGAATGGACTCCCCATTGATACTTAACAATGTATCGTTTTTCTGAAAATTACCTTCTACTACAACAGCTGTTTTTCCAACTGAGTCCACAATAACAGGAAATAAAGGCATTACAAATGCGGTCGTGTTATTTGTATTTGCTAAATCCGCAGCTATTGTAGATGGGATTGCTAAACTCAACAAACTATCTCCCCTTTTTACTTGAATTGTTTTTGGATTTTCTAAAACTAATTTTGATTCTAACTCAAAAAAATCTGTTAACTCTTTTTGATCTAAGGATACGATGATATCGCCATCTTGTATGCCTACATTTTTTGATAACTCAGTAGCATGCACACCGTAACTTACATTTTTTGCTGGTAAAAAATCATCCCCCCAATAAAAAGCAATACCTATGAAAATAACGATGGCTAAAATCACATTTACAATCACACCACCCAACATTACGATCAATCTTTGGTAGGCAGGCTTTGATCTTAACTCATAAGATTCAGGTGCTTTATTCAATTGCTCCTTATCCATGCTCTCGTCAATCATACCCGAGATTTTAACATAGCCTCCAAATGGAATCCATCCTAAACCATACTCTGTCTCCCCTATCTTCTTTTTCCATAAACTAAATCCTGGGTTGAAGAACAAATAAAATTTCTCTACTCTTGCTCCAAACAATCTAGCTGGAATAAAATGTCCTAATTCATGTAAGACAACGATGATAGAAAAAGATAAAATAAATTGTGCAGTTTTAGTTGCAAGTACTGTTAAATCGATAGCAGCTAGATACATGTGTTATAATTGTATTAAGGAAGCAGCAAAATCTCTTGCAGCTCCGTCGGTTTCATAATAATCATCCAAACTTGGATTAGCGATAAACTCAATTTTCTCTAATGTTCTTTCAATTAGATCTGTCATATCTAAAAATCCGATTCTATTTTTCAAAAAAGCATAGACAGCAATTTCATTTGCGGCATTCAACACACATGGTACGTTTCCGCCTAAATTCATTGCTTCTGTTGCCAATAATAAATTTCTAAATGTCTTTAAATCTGGTTCATCAAATGTCAATGTATTCGGTTTGTCGAAATGATATCTAGGAAAATCATTTTGCAACCTTTTTGGAAAAGCCATTGCATATTGAATAGGCAATTTCATATCCGGCAAGCCCATTTGTGCTTTAATACTTCCATCCTGAAACTGCACCATACTATGAATAATACTTTGTGGATGAACCACTACTTTAATCTGATCTGGCGTAAGGTCAAATAACCATTTTGCCTCAATCATTTCTAAGCCTTTATTCATCAGCGTTGCAGAGTCGATAGATATTTTTGCACCC
>CAZLKW010000090.1:2914-5332 GCA_964560215.1 uncultured Sediminibacterium sp.
CCAATTAGGATGTTGTAAAGCATGGTCTCTTTTTACATTGACTAAAAAGTTGGGCTTCTTCCCAAGAAAAGGACCCCCACTTGCTGTAAGAATTATTTTTTCGATTGGATTATTTCCCTCGCCAACTAAACATTGAAAAATAGCGGAATGCTCACTATCTACTGGAATAATCGCTGCCCCTTTTTCTCTTGCAGTGCGCATCACAATATCTCCTGCAACAACTAAAGTTTCTTTATTGGCTAATCCAACTGCTTTCCCATTTTCAACAGCAGTCAAAGTTGGTTTTAAACCTGCGAAACCTACAATACCTGCCATCATAAAATCATAGCAATCCATAGCAGCAACTTGCTCTAATGCCTCTTCGCCAGCAAAAACTTTGATTGGTTTACCTTCTAATGCTTTTTTAACAATAGCATATTTACCAATTTCTCCAATGACCACAATATTGGGCTCAAACTGTAAAGCTTGTTCAATTAATAAGGACTCGTTCGCATGAGCCGTCAAGATCTCCGCGACAAATAAGTCTGGATTCGCTGCTATCACCTCTAGGGTTTGCTTTCCGATGGAACCTGTAGATCCGAAAATGGCAATTCTTTTTTGACTCATCCAGTTTTTTACTTGTGGTTAAAAATACGCTTTTTATTTTATTCTTACTATTTGCCCAATTGGCCGTGCAAAGCGTCCGCAATTTTACGGTCATTACTTAATCTAGGTACTTTATTTTGTCCCCCTAGTTTTCCTTCTGATTTCATGTAATCTATAAATGCATTTTTTGGCAAGATGGTTAAAACCAAAGGCTTTAAAATATTGCCAGTAATAAGATCTTGATAATATACATTTTTAGCACACATCGCTTGATCTAATTTGGATTTAAATAAATCTACATCCAATGGCGCTCTTTCAAATTCAACTAACCATTCATGATAACTTTTACCATCTCCTTGAGTAATATAAGGAGCAACAGTAAACTCAACAATGGATACATTCATTTCTTTTGCAACTTCCAACATTGTAGCTTCCACTTCTTCACCAATCACATGTTCCCCAAATGCAGATATAAAATGTTTCACCCTTCCTGTAACAATAATTCTATATGGGTCGATGCTTACAAACTTTACTGTATCACCAATATTGTAACCCCACAAACCTGCATTACTATTAATGATTAGCGCATACTGTGCACCTAATTCAACTTGTGATAAATTCAATCTTACTGGATTGGCTTCATGAATATGCGCTAAAGGAATAAACTCATAATAAATACCACTATTGGTATTTAATAATAATCCTTGTTCTTCTCTTGTGTCTTGAAAAGCAAAAAATCCTTCACTAGCCGGAAACAATTCAATTGTATCAATCGACTTACCAATGGTGTCAAATAATTTTGATTTATAGGGTTCGAAATTTACACCCCCTTGAACAAGTACTTGTAAATTTGGAAATACATCTTTAACCGCTTTCCCAGATTTTTCTACAATACGATCAAAATACATTTGCATCCAAGGCGGGATACCCCCAATCAAAGTCATGTCTTTTAAAATAGTCTCTTCTACAATTTTATCTAATTTCACTTCCCACTCTTCTATACAATTGGTCTCATAGCTTGGCAATTGATTGCTTCTTAAATAAGCAGGAATATGATGGTTCACAATCCCACTTAATCTTCCTGTAGGAATATCAGCGACCCTTTCCAAAACGGGTGAACCACTTAAAAAGATCATACGGCCATTCACAAATTGATTTTGTCCTGTGGTAGCCATATATGTTAATAAGGCATTTCTGGCACCATTAATATGGTTACTAATTGAATCCTTAGTAATAGGTATATATTTTACCCCACTGGTTGTGCCACTAGTTTTAGCGAAATAAATGGGCTTTCCCTTCCAAAGTACGTTTTGAGTACCTTTTTTGATCTGGTCTATATATATTTTAAATGCTTCATAGTCTCTTAAAGGCACTGCTTCTTGAAATTCTGTAGGACTTTGTACCTGACTAAAACGGTGTTCCTTACCAAAAATGGTGGCCTTACCAGTCTTAACTAATTGATTTAGAATGTTTTGCTGATCTGACAAAGCCGTATTTCGCTCTTTTTGAATTTGGCGATAGATGACATTAGCAAACGGTTTTGCCAATAATGACTTAATATTCATAGGGTTCAGTTGAGGACTTTACAGTCAGGAACAAATTTAGGGGGTATTTCACGGAACATCAAACCTTAAGGGGGTTTCTAGGCCTAAAAAAAACCTAAATTATATTTTTCAAGAATTCCTTGCATATTGAGATAATTATAATTACCTTTGCCCTCCTAATTTTGGACAATTATGTTAGCAGTAGTTAAAATCGCAGGACAACAATTCAAAGTACAAGCAGGAGATAGCTTGTATGTACCTCACCTGCAAGGCAAAACCGGAGACAAAG
>CAZLKW010000091.1:0-5072 GCA_964560215.1 uncultured Sediminibacterium sp.
AAGACGCAAATTTACTACTTTTACACACTTTAAAAATTGTTAAATAAGTGGCCGAAACGATTCATTTACTCCCAGATCATATTGCGAATCAAATTGCAGCCGGCGAAGTCATACAAAGACCAGCCAGTGCTGTAAAGGAGTTATTGGAGAATGCCGTAGACGCCGAAGCCACTGAAATTAGACTTATCATTAATGAAGCGGGTAAATCATTGATCCAAGTCATTGACAATGGTAAGGGTATGTCCGAAAAAGATGCTCAAAATGCATTTGCAAGACATGCTACTAGTAAAATCAATGTAATTGAAGATTTGTTCCAGATTCGCACAATGGGTTTTAGAGGAGAGGCACTTGCATCCATTGCAGCGGTAGCTCAAGTTCAATTAAAGACAAGAAGGGCCGAAGATGAAGTGGGCGTAGAAGTAGCTATTGAAAATAGTAAAGTCATTTCTACGACTCCCGTAGCGAACCCTGTGGGCACAAGCATAAGCATGAAAAATTTATTTTTCAATGTACCTGCAAGGAGAAATTTTTTAAAGAGTAACTCTGCTGAGTTAAAACATATATTAGAAGAATTCACAAGAGTTGCATTGGCCTTCCCTGAAATTTATTTCAATTTAAACAACAATGGCCAAGAAGTGTATCATTGGGAGGGCGGAAGCTTTAAACAAAGGGCCATTCAGGTGTTGGGCAATAGTTACCAAAGTAAATTAGTTACTGTTGGCGAACACACAGACTACTTAACTATATCAGGTTTTGTAGGCAAACCAGAAACAGCTAAAAAAACAAGAAGCGATCAATACTTTTTTGTTAATAGAAGATTCATCAAAAGCGCTTATTTACACCACGCGATTGCAAATGCTTTTGATGGTTTAATTGCTAAAGATAGTTTCCCTAGTTATATTTTATACATTGACGTTGATCCTTCTAAAGTGGACATCAATGTGCATCCAACGAAGCAAGAAATTAAATTCGAAGACGATAAAATCATCTACGCGTTTGTTCAAGCAGCTGTAAAGCATGCACTCGCACAGTTTAGTATCGCACCTTCTCTGGACTTTTCATTGGATGCCAATATTCAACAATTGGATGCAATACAAAAACCTTTCACAGAAGGTCAGGTAAATGAAACTTCTAGAAAGTCTTTATACGAAGGATTTACACAAAAGAACCAAGCGCATTTTATACCAAAAACTGATCAAGCAGGCCAACAAGACTGGAAAAGTTTCTTCACAGAGGTTCCAACTGCTAATCAAGAATTTATTGTAAAGTCCTCGTCTATGGGTTTGTATAAGGACGACGAATCACTGTCCGTACCCGAAGATGCTTTCTTGATGCAATTGCATCAAACCTATATTATAGCGCCAACAAAGAGTGGACTAATCATTATACATCAGCAACTTGCGCATGAGCGTGTTTTATACGAGAAGTATCAGAAAGCAAGTGTTCAGCCACATGCTACACAAAAAAGTTTATTCCCAGTCGTATTAGAGCTAAGTGCTAGCGATGCAATATTGTTAGAAGAGATGATCGAAGACCTAGCAAATATTGGATATGAAATAGAATCTTTTGGACAGAATAGTTTCATCATTCAAGGTATCCCTGCAGATGTGCTTGCGGGCAATGAAAAAAATGCCATTGAGCTTTTACTTGAACAATTCAAACATTTTAGCGCTGAATTAAAATTTAGTAAAAGAGAGAAATTGATTCGTTGTATGGCACGTCAAATGGCTATTAAAGCGGGTCAGAATTTAGGACAGAAAGAAATGCACAGCTTGATCGAGTCATTAAGCGAATGCGACATACCAAATACAACTGCATCTGGCGCCCCAACTTTCATAGAGTTCAACGAAGACTACCTAGATCGTTTATTCAGCAAATAAATTTACATGCCCTTGGTCACGCTTGTTAAATAAGTTTCAACGGCGCGTCTTACTTGCGCACTCGATTTACTCATATGGTTCGCAACCAAAACAGAGAAGTATAATTTTTGCATTTTAGGCGTGTAGATAAAGCCACTCAAAGCAACCTGTCCTCCTAATGTGCCTGTTTTAGCATAGATGGTTCCAGGAAAATTTTTATAATAGGCCGCGATGGTTCCTTCTCCCCCTTTTTCAAAAATATTTTTTACACGCAACTCGCCAAATTTAGATTGCATCTGTTGTAAGATAGCAATATAATTTTCTGGTGTATTTAAATTATAGCGACTCAATCCACTACCATCCGCCCATCGCATGGGTTGAGGCAGATTTGGGAAAAGTAATTTTGTTGTTGTGTCTATCAAAGCAGCATCATCCATCTTGCCCAATAATTGTTCACTAGCCATTAACACAATTTGATCTGCATAAAAATTATCACTGCGCAACATCATAATTTTTAAAAGGCTATCCGTTGGTATGGTTCTAATTGTATTAAAGTCTGTTGTAGGTGCTTTAATGTTTTTATTAATAATCACTTTATTTTTTAAAGTATCATTCAACAAGGTAACAGCCATTAACAAAGGAGCGTATTCCAGGTCAAATGGTACTTGAAAATATTTTCGCTTATTGCTTTCAGTAGTTGTGAAAAAGCGATTCCCAGACCTATTGCGCGTCCAATTTTTTTCTTCCACCTTGTCTAGATCCACATAGTCCTTGAAAAAATAAAATGGCTTAATGGAGTCTAGCTTTTTATTACTTTGATAAAAATGCACCACATTTCCATAAATAGGCATTCTGCTTCTTGCTGGTTGATAATCTTCTGCATAATCATTCCATGCCCAGCCGTTACCATATATTTCAAAATTATCTTCCACTTGATTGGTAGTAACCACAACTTTTTTACTTGTGTTTTTTATTAAATCCATCACCGGCTGGTACTTAAACTCAGGATGTAAGAAACTTGGATCACCTTGAGGTAGTAAGAAAATGGTATCCTTGTTTTCTGCCATCTTCCAGCCTGGCAAAGAATCTCCAAGGAATTCAAGACCTAAATAAGTAGCTAATATTTTCGTATTACTCGCGGGTGTAAAATAATGATCGCTCTGGTGTTTTGCTAACCATTGGCCCTTCGTATCATTGTAAATAGCAATTCCGATATGCGCTCCTTTGACAGCATCATTGTTAAGTAAGGTTTTTTGAGCCTTACGCACCGAGCAAGCACTTAAAATCATTGCAATCGTTGCAACAATGAACAATAATTTAAACCAATTTTCGAATTTGAAATTGGTTATTCTCTTTCTAAAGCTCTTAGCCATCTTTCTGGGATTTCGTTATTAGAAGCTATTAAATAATCTTTGTAGCTACAAGGCATCCATTCACCATTGTGTAATTTCATCCACCACCTTCCAGTGCTTTTACTTTGTAAAAACTGTGTGTCAATATCTGAAAAAGCAATTTGGAATTCTTTAAAACGATCTAATGCCGTTAATGGCGCTTCTTTCTTGCCACGATGCACGCCATCAATGATATACCAAATCATTTGCGCCATTTGGATGGCAGTTAAACCATGATGGTCGAGTTCCGCCTGGTAACCGAATAAGCCAATAGAGCTTGTTTTCCAACTCATACCTGCATATTGCATTAATACACATGCTTCTTCTCCATTGAAACCGTTTGGTGTAATAATGTTAGCAGGCGCTTGCGCATGTTGAATGGCGCTTATATCAAAGCTCATCATGTGACTATCTCTAATCACTGGCTCCATCTCCTCGATGCTTTCACGTACCACACCCAATCTAAAACAATCAAATCTTAATTTATCAATTGTCTCAAGCATATGAGGGTGCATAAAATAACTTTGAAACCCTATATGCGCATAATGATTTAAATGATTTGGCAAGCCTGTAAACAATTCTTCTAAAAAATGATCCGATGGCAATCTCGCCTCTAAGTCTAAATCAATTTTAGCATCAGCTACTACTGCATTTACTAAGGTTGGAATCGAAGTGTAAGCATGGTATTGAGGAAGTGTTAAATCATGAGACCCGCCCATGATCACCACTTTTTTATTTTGTAGCATTAATTCTGCAATCACCGTTCTAATCGCTGCATAGCTATCTTGAATAGTTTGACCAAGTTTAACATTACCTAAATCTGCAATCGTCACTTGGGCATGCCAATAATATAAATTATACAAAGCAGCACGAACATTGTTTGCCGCCTCAAATCCGTTTAAAACAAATCCGGCACCCCTGCACTCACCAGCTCCAATCAGAACAATGTCTGCATCAGTAATATCTGGAAGGACTGTTTCGTAAGATTTAATATGTTTTCCAAGCTGGGTATCACGGTAGCCTTCGTCCTTTGATAAGTAAGAAAGGTTAATTGGTTCTACGAAATCTTGTATGGAGGACAATGACATGGGCTAAATTTATCTATAATAATAAACGATAAATCTGGCCAAAGATTGCGTTATTTCAGACTTAATCTTGGAATTTATAGCCCACCCCCCTCATTGAAATAAAGTGTTTAGGGTGTTTTGGGTCAATTTCGAAGTATTTCCTAAAATTTAGAATGAAATTATCGATGGTTCTAGTGGTTGGGAATACCTGGTAACCCCATACCAATTGAAGGATTTTTTCCCTAGTAACCACCGTATTTTTATGCTCAATCAAAAGTTTCAATAATAACAACTCACGTTTAGTGAGGGTAATCAACTGACCAGAAGCTAGTTTTACCTCAGACGCATTAAAATCAACCAAATGCCCTTCAAATTGATAAGTTTCTAGCTGTGTGGTATTATTTGATTGTTGATGATGCTTTTGAATAAGCTTACTTACTCTTAAAAGCAATTCTTCTAAATTAAAAGGTTTGGTCAAATAATCATCTGCACCCAATTTCAAACCTTGCACCCTATTCGCACTTGTATTTTTAGCACTTAAAATTAAAATAGGTGTTTGATTGTTATTTAATCGTAAGCGCTCTGTAATGCTGAATCCATCTAGAGAGGGCAACATGATATCCAAGATAATCAAATCGTAATGTGCAGCCTGAATCTGTTTCAACGCTTCTTGTCCATCAAATGCAGAATCAACCTCGTAGCCATCCATTTCCAGATTCAGCTTCAATGCTTCATGTAGATGCTCTTCGTCTTCC
>CAZLKW010000092.1:0-3408 GCA_964560215.1 uncultured Sediminibacterium sp.
ATAGCAGCTGCATAGTCTAAATAAACCGCTTGCTTAGAAGTTCCAACACCGTATCCTGCATCACATCTTTCTTTTGCAGCTCGAGACGCAACGTCACGTGGAACTAAGTTTCCGAAAGCTGGATAACGACGCTCTAAATAATAATCTCTTTCTTCTTCTGGAATATCATTTGCTTTTCTGTCATCACCTTGTTTCTTTGGTACCCAAATACGACCATCATTTCTTAATGACTCTGACATCAAAGTCAATTTAGATTGGTGGTCTCCACTCACTGGAATACAAGTAGGGTGGATCTGAGTGAAACAAGGATTTGCAAAGTAAGCACCTTGTTTGTGTGCCTTCCATGCAGCAGTTACATTTGAACCCATTGCATTAGTAGATAAGTAAAATACATTACCATATCCACCTGTACACAATAATACTGCATATCCAAAATGACGCTCTAATTCTCCTGTAACTAAATTACGAGCGATAATACCTTTTGCTTTACCGTCTACTTTTACTACATCTAACATCTCATGACGTGCAAACATTTGAACATTACCTAAAGCTACCTGACGTTCTAAAGCTTGGTAAGCACCAATCAATAATTGTTGCCCAGTTTGTCCAGCTGCGTAAAATGTTCTTTGAACCTGTGTACCACCAAAAGAACGGTTACTTAATAAGCCGCCATATTCACGAGCAAAAGGAACACCTTGAGCAACACATTGGTCAATTATATTAGTAGACACTTCGGCTAAACGATGCACATTCGCTTCGCGTGCACGGTAGTCACCACCCTTAATGGTGTCGTAAAATAATCTGAATACGCTATCACCATCGTTCTGATAGTTTTTAGCAGCATTGATTCCACCTTGTGCAGCAATACTATGTGCACGACGTGGACTATCTTGGAAACAAAATGCTTTCACTTTATAACCCATCTCACCAAGTGAAGCAGCAGCAGAAGCACCAGCTAAGCCAGTACCCACCACAATGATTTCCATTTTTCTTTTATTAGCTGGGTTGACCAATTTGCAATGGCCTTTATAATCTTCCCATTTATTATCAAGAACACCTGCAGGAATTTTAGCGTCTATCATAGTTAATCTTTTATCAATCAGTTAATGAAAATTGTGTTTGTTGTATTGAATTATTTAATCCAATCAAAATAAAAGCTAATTGGCATCAATGCAAAAAGCAATGGTATAAAAATGGCAAAACCATAACCAATGCTTGTAATCATTGTATGGTATCTTTTATTGTGTACGCCGATTGTTTTGAATGCACTTTGAAATCCGTGTGCTAAGTGATAGCCTAATGAAGCACAAGCTAAAACGTACAATACAACTACATAAGGATTTTCAAATACAAGGTTCATTTCGGCATATAAATTATGCAACATCACACCATTGTGTTCTACTTCGCCTAATGCTTGAATAGAACCAATGCCTCCTAATCTACTTGGCGTCCAAAAATGATAGATATGTGCAATTAAGAACATTAAAATTAAAGTACCCAATACAGCCATACTTCTGCTATACCATTTACTTCCTTTGTCATAACTTACTGCATAACCAACTGCTCTTTTACTTCTATTTTCAATTGTCAATAAATAACCTTGATAGATGTGTAAAAAGATCCCAAGGAATAATCCAATTTCTAAGATTCTTGGTACTGCGTTACTTCCCATAAAATGACCTGCTTTGTTAAACATTAAACCACCATCATTAGCCCAAATGGTTGCATTCAATCCAGCATGTACAATTAAAAAGAGAATTAAGAAAATACCTGTGAATCCCATTACCAATTTTTTCCCGACGGAAGAGGTAAACATTTGTTTGAAAGTCATAGTAGATGAGTTTTAAAAATCTGCGCAAAAATACGATTCAAATAGATAGGTTTCTTTCTATGTTGCTTATTTTTAGCACAATACGCAAAAAACTTATACAAACTGCTCATCGGCCTATAGGATAGTTCAGCCTTTTTATGAACCGCCCTTCAATAATTTAGGGGTATACAAATGATTGTCTTAATTTTACGATATGATTAAAGTTTTAGGGATACTGTGGAATAGCTTTAAAATGGCTATTCAAGAGCTAAAAGTGAATAAGTTAAGAACCTTTCTTTCCTTATTTGGCATCACTATTGGTATATTCTGTATCATAGGTGTTTTGGCGACAATTGACAGTTTAAAATCTAAAGTAAAGAGTGATTTATCCAGTTTTGGTAGCAATACAATCTATATAGATAAATGGGATTATGCAGGTGGACCTGAATATCCATGGTGGAAATTCGTAAAAAGACCTTCCATGAAGATCTCAGAAATGGAGATGGTGAAGAAAAAAAGCACTTTAGCTGCAAACACTGCATTCTTCGTTTCTACCAATGCGACTTTCACATACGAAGAGAATGTATTAAAAGGAATTAATATATATGGGGTAACGGAGGAGTTTAAGGATATCCAATCTTTTAACATTGGGTATGGTAGATACTTCACAGAAGCCGATTTTTTTAGAGGTATTCCAGTTGGTGTGATAGGTAGTAAAGTTTCAGAGGAACTTTTTGGTAAAGCAGAAAAAGGTTTGGGTAAAGTTGTTTCTTTCAATGGTCGTAAATTGATGGTCATTGGTATCATCGAAAAACAAGGTAGTAGCATTATTGGTGGATTTGATTACGATAGAACCTGTTTGTTTACGTACAATCATTTTGCGTCTATTTACAATCCTGATAATTACAATCCTTATATCATGGTGCAGGCTAAACCCGGCATCACTTCCAAAGCATTACAAGAAGAATTAACAGGTGTAATGCGTCAATTAAGGAAGTTGAGTCCTACACAGGATGATAACTTTACTTGTAATGATGTGGCTCAATTTAAAGATCAAGTAGAAGGTTTCTTTGGTTCTGTAAACCAAGGTGGCTGGGCGATTGCGGGGTTGTCTTTATTAGTTGGTGCATTTGGGGTTGCCAATATTATGTTTGTAACAGTAAGAGAAAGAACAAGTCAAATTGGATTAAAAAAAGCGATAGGTGCAAAGAGTTCTACCATTTTATATGAGTTCCTTTTAGAAAGTGCATTCTTGTGTATCGTTGGTGGTTTGGTTGGTTTATTTTTAGTTTGGTTATTGACATTGGCTTTAAGTTCTGTCCTGCCATTCCCAATAACCATCGCCCCAAATATCATTTTCATGGCACTAAGTTTATGTATCGTTTTAGGAGTCATCTCAGGTATCATTCCTGCAAGAATAGCTGCGAGAATGAATCCTGTAGAAGCCATCAGATCGAAGTAAGTATATCTATTTATACTTTACCTTTGCGGGGTGTTAAAACCAATTACTATATTAGCAATAGAGTCCTCTTGTGATGAAACGGCAGCATCCGTGATCATAGATGGGCAAATTCACTCTAATTTTATTGCCAATCAAT
>CAZLKW010000092.1:3418-4945 GCA_964560215.1 uncultured Sediminibacterium sp.
ATATGGGGGTGTGGTACCTGAATTGGCGAGCCGCGCGCACATGGAAAATATTGTGCCAGTAGTAGATGAAGCATTAAAAAAAGCATTTCCCGATTTAAAGCATACCGATCGTTTAGCACAATTAGATGCGATTGCGTTTACACAAGCACCAGGTTTAATTGGAAGTTTATTAGTGGGTGCTCAATTTGCAAAATCACTTGCATTGAGTTTAAATAAACCATTAATTGCAGTCCATCATATGCAAGCACACGTGCTGGCAAATTTAATTGACGAACCCCGTCCTATATTTCCGTTCTTATGTTTAACAGTGAGTGGGGGACATACACAAATTGTAAAATGTGATAGCCCTTCTGAGTTATCGATTATTGGCCAAACCATTGATGATGCTGCAGGAGAAGCCTTTGATAAAATTTCAAAATTACTTGGTTTGCCTTATCCAGGTGGACCTGTTCTAGATAAATTAGCACAAATTGGGAATCCAAAAGCTTTTGAATTTGCAAAACCAATGGTGCCTGATTTAAACTATTCTTTTAGTGGATTAAAAACAAGTGTCTTGTATTTTTTACAAAAACAAGATGCAAGTTTTATTGAAGCAAACTTGAATGATTTATGTGCTTCTGTTCAATATACGATTGTCGAAATTTTGATGTACAAATTAAAAAAAGCAGTTACCCAAACTGGTATCAAACATGTTTGTATTGCTGGCGGTGTAAGTGCAAATTCAGGGGTTCGAAACGGGCTAGAAGCATTGGGCTTGAAAATGGGTTTTAAGACCTATCTGCCTGCTTTTCAATATTGTACAGACAATGCCGCAATGATTGCTATTACAGCACATTATAAATATATCAATCAGGCTTTTGAGCCCTTATCTACATCAGCACATGCCAGATCCGATTGGTAAGCGGAAATAATGTAACTTTGCAGCCTCAAAAACAGTTGAACAAATGATTAGTGCAAGAAACGTCACATTGGCATATGGTAAAAGAGTACTTTTTGATGAAGTGAATATTAGCTTCACCAAAGGGAATTGTTATGGTATTATTGGAGCCAATGGTGCCGGTAAGTCTACTTTTTTAAAGATTTTAAGTGGTGAAATTGAACCTAATAAAGGTTCAGTGGAGATTACGCCAGGTGAGCGTATGTCTTTCTTGAAGCAAAATCAGTTTGAGTTTGACGAACAAACAGTATTAAACACTGTAATGCAGGGGCATAAGCGTATGTGGGAAGTCATGCATGAAAAAGATGCATTGTATGCAAAGGAAGATTTTACAGAAGCGGATGGATTAAGAGCTGGCGAATTAGAAGGTGAATTTGGTGAAATGGGTGGATATGAAGCAGAAAGCAATGCAGCGAGTTTATTAAGTGATTTAGGCGTGAAGGAAGACATGCATCAGTCTTTAATGAAAGACATTCCAAGTAACTTTAAGTTACGTGTATTATTAGCACAATCTTTATTCGGTAATCCAGATATCTTATTATTGGATGAGCCTACAAACGGTTTAGATATTGAAACAATTGGTTGGTTAG
>CAZLKW010000093.1:0-4748 GCA_964560215.1 uncultured Sediminibacterium sp.
GATATTAAATTAAGCCCCGAAGTAAAAGCAGTCGGTGGTTTGGCGATATTAGGTACAGAACGTCATGACTCTCGTCGTGTAGACAGACAGTTAAGAGGTCGTGCTGGAAGACAGGGTGACCCAGGTTCTTCTCAATTCTTTGTTTCTTTAGAAGACGATTTAATGCGCATGTTTGGAAGTGAGCGTATTGCTAAGGTGATGGACTTTGCCGGATACAAAGAAGGTGAAGTAATTCAACATAGCATGATCACGAAATCAATCGAACGTGCACAGAAAAAAGTTGAAGAAAATAACTTTGGTGTTAGAAAGCGCTTATTGGAATATGATGATGTTATGAACAAGCAAAGAACTGTGATTTACAAAAAACGTAATCATGCATTGTTCGGAGAGCGTTTGGCATTAGATGTGGACAACGCGTTTTACCAAGTAATTGAAAACTTAACTTTTGCGCACAAAACAATGAATGATTTTGATGCATTGAGATTGGCCTTGATTGTTCAAGTTGGCTTAGATACTCAAATTACAAAAGAACAATTTGCTGCTCAAAAAGAAAATGATTTAGCAGAGTTATTATACCAAGAAGCAATTGCGCATTACGAGTATAAGAAAAAAGACATGATGCAAAATAGTATCCCTGTCTTTAAAAATATCAGAACACAGGAAGGCAAACATATCGAAAATGTGATAGTGCCGGTGAGTGATGGAAAAGTGGTATTTAATGTATTAGTGAATCTAGATAAGAACATTGAATCTAATGGTGCTACATTGGCAACTGAATTTGAAAAGTCAATTGCTTTAAGTTTGATTGATGATGCATGGAAAGAACATTTACGTGCAATGGATGACTTAAAACAATCAGTACAAACTGCTACCTATGAACAAAAAGATCCGTTGGTAATTTACAAAATGGAAGCTTTCGAATTGTTCAGAAAAATGGATGTAGAAATCAACTATAAGATGGTTCAGTTTTTATGTCATGCGCATATTCCTTCTGAAGCTAGAGAGGTAAAAGAAGGGCGTCAACAAAAAACAGATTTAAGTAAGTTGAGTGCCAATAGAACAGAAGATGGGACACCAACAGAAAACGAATACCATGATCCATCTACACCAAAGCAAGCGCCTATCACGGTAGGTCCAAAGATTGGTCGAAATGATCCTTGTCCTTGTGGAAGTGGAAAAAAATACAAAGCATGTCACGGTAGAGACGTGGCTTAAAAATAATTTTATGTTGCCAGTTAATCAATACATCGACCATACAATTTTGAAGCCAACCTGTTTGGTATCAGATATTCAAAAGGTTTGTGAGGAAGCAAAGCAACATGCATTTGCTGCAGTATGTGTACCTCCAAATTTTGTAAAATTAGCCAAGGAATTAACAGCTGGTTCAAATGTTAAAGTAGCTACAGTGATTGGCTTCCCTTTTGGTTATAGTGCCACTGAAGCAAAGATTGCAGAAATTATTTTAGCCATGGTGGATGGTGCAGACGAATTAGATGTAGTTGCAAATATCTCAGCAATTAAAAATGGAGATTGGATGGCAATTGCAGATGAGATCAACCATATTATGCCGGTGATTCGTTCAAAAGGTAAAGTAGTTAAAATTATTATTGAGTCAGGTGTTTTGACAGACGAAGAAATTATAAAATGTTGCGACATCTATGGTATCGCAGGGATTGATTATTTAAAAACATCAACTGGCTATGCCGAAAAAGGAGCTAGTATCGAGGCGGTTAAATTATTCAGAAAATACTTGCCAGAGAATGTCCAAATAAAAGCTTCGGGTGGTATTCGAGATTACGAAACCACGAAGGCAATGATTGAAGCTGGCGCCACTCGTATTGGTTGTAGTGCAGGAGTAGCGATTGTTACTGGCGCACAGATTGATCAAACAAAAAGTAATTACTAATTTATGTTACTAGAGAAAATTAAAACCTTAGCAGCGCAATATCAAACAGAAAACATTGCAACCAGAAGACATTTGCATGCACATCCTGAATTGAGTTACCAAGAATTTGAAACTAGTAAATATGTACAAGCACAATTAACAGCGATTGGAATTCCATTTACTGTAATTGCGACAACAGGGGTTTTAGGAATTATTGAAGGAAAAAATCCAAGTAAACGCGTGATTGCATTGCGTGCCGATATGGATGCTTTGCCAATTGTTGAAGAAAATAACATTGATTATAAATCGACCAACGAAGGGGTGATGCATGCATGTGGTCATGATGTACATACCACTATTTTATTGGGTGCTGCAAAAGTGTTATGGGCTTTAAAAGACGAATTTGAAGGAACGATTAAATTATTATTTCAACCAGGTGAAGAAAAAAATCCAGGTGGTGCAAGCTATATGATTCGTGATGGCGCATTGGAAAATCCAAAGCCACAAGGCATTATAGGATTGCATGTGCATCCTGGGTTGAACGAAGGAAAATTAAGTTTTAGAAAAGGGCGTGTGATGGCAAGCGCCGATGAATTATACATTAGTATCAAAGGTCCAGGTGGACATGCTGCTACGCCACATCAAACAGTGGATACTATTTTAGTTGCGGCACAATTAATTCAAAGTTTGCAAACGATTATTTCTAGAAATAGAAATCCTCAAAATCCTTCTGTCTTATCTATCTGCTCGATTCATGGTGGAAATACAACCAATGTCATTCCTAGTGAAGTAAAATTGATGGGTACATTTAGAGCGATGGATGAGGTGTGGCGTTTTCAGGCACATGAATTAATGTTACAACAAGCTAAAGGTTTAGCTATAGCAACAGGAGCAGAGATAGATTTTCGAGTGGACGTAGGTTATCCAACTGTTGACAATGAGCCAATCATTACAGAAGCTGCCTGGAGATTGGCAGACCAATATATGGGTTCGGAAAATGTAGAAGAAACAGAAAAAAGAATGGGCGCAGAGGATTTTGGATACTATTCTCAAGTGATCCCAGGTTGCTTTTTCCGATTAGGCGTAAGAAATGAGCAGGAAGGAATTATACATAATGTACATACACCACATTTTAATATAGATGAGGCTGCAATAGAACAAGGCGTAGGTATGATGGCCTGGCTGGGGGTTCAATTACACGCTTAAACCACTATTTTAAAATTCCTTAGCTTTGTGGGGTATATAAACTAACATTCGTTTTAAATCAAATACATGGCAGACACTACCAATAAAGAAAATTTAAGAAGAGAACAAGCGCTTGAATACCATGCTGGTGGAAGACCGGGTAAGATAGAAGTGGTACCAACCAAAGAGGCAAAGACCCAAAAGGATTTATCCCTTGCCTATAGCCCAGGTGTTGCTATTCCTTGTACAGAAATTAAAAACAATCCTTCTGATGTATATAAGTATACAGCAAAAGGAAATTTAGTAGGGGTCATTACCAACGGAACTGCTGTTTTAGGCTTAGGTAATATTGGTCCATTAGCGAGTAAGCCAGTGATGGAAGGGAAGGGTGTATTATTCAAAATATTCGCAGACATTGATGTGTTTGATATTGAGATCAACGAAACTGATCCAGAGAAATTTGTACAAATTGTAAAATCATTAGAGCCCACTTTTGGAGGGATCAATTTGGAAGATATTAAAGCGCCAGAATGTTTTTATATCGAACAGCGTTTAAGAGAAGAGATGAATATTCCTGTAATGCATGACGATCAACATGGAACTGCCATTATTAGTAGTGCCGCTTTGTTGAATGCATTAGAATTACAAAAAAAGAAAATTGATAAAGCTAGGTTTGTGGTGAATGGCGCTGGTGCAGCAGCGATGGCTTGTATCAAGTTATATGTTGCATTAGGGGCTCGTTATGAAAACTTTACTTTGTTTGATAAAGATGGTGTATTGCATCAAGGCAGAACAGATTTAGGAGAAGATAGAAAGCCATTTGCAATCAAGTCGGATAAAATGACTTTGAAAGAAGCGATTAAATCTGCGGATGTGTTTTTAGGATTGAGTGTAGGTAATGTGGTGACGAAGGAGATGATTGCATCTATGCCAAAGAATCCAATTGTTTTTGCTTTAGCAAATCCTGATCCTGAAATTGGTTACGAAGACGCATCTTCAGTAAGAAAGGATATTATTATGGCTACGGGCAGAACGGATTATCCAAATCAAGTAAATAATGTTTTAGGTTTCCCTTATATCTTTAGAGGTGCATTGGATGTACGTGCATCTGCAATCAATGAGGCAATGAAGTTAGCTGCTGTAAAAGCATTGGCAGAACTAGCTAAAACAGCTGTGCCTGATTTAGTGAACATGGCATATAACCAAACTAATTTATCATTTGGCCCAGAATATATTATACCAAAGCCATTAGACCCAAGGCTGTTGAGTACGGTGGCACCTGCAGTTGCGAAAGCGGCTGTTGCTTCTGGTGTAGCTCAATTACAAATCACCAATTGGGCAGAATACGAATTGCAATTAAATAAGCGTCTTGGTTTAGATAATCAAATGATGCGTTTAATTAGTAATAAAGCTCGACGTGATCCAAAGCGTTTAGTTTTTGCTGACGCAGAAAACACTAAAGTATTGAAAGCGGCTAGTATTGTGTACGATGATGGAATTGCGTATCCAATTTTATTGGGTAATGAAACTAGAATCAGAAATATCGCAGCAGCGAATAATATTGACATTGACGATTTACCAATCATTGATGTTAGAAGCGACGAAATGGAAGCGAAGCGTGAATTCTTTGGTTCATTATTGTTTCAAAAAAGACAACGTAAGGGGATTAATAAATATG
>CAZLKW010000094.1:0-4701 GCA_964560215.1 uncultured Sediminibacterium sp.
TCCTTACAATGCAATCATGCAGTTGGATCATTTGACTGCTGCATTTAAATCTAAAAATAAGGATAGCATTTTATTTTATGCCGCGGATCTTGGACACTATGTGGCCGACTTGCATGTGCCTTTGCATACCACAATGAATTATGATGGACAATTGACAGGACAAAAAGGGTTGCACCATATGTGGGAGACCTTCATTCCTGAAATTAATTTGGACCAATTTATGTTGTACAATACCCATCAAGCAAAATATATTAAAAATCCTGGTGAAGCACTTTGGGCAGATGTACGTAAAGCACATTTATTAGTGCCTCAAATGTTGGCTATAGAAACAGAAGTAACAAAACAATTTACGCCAGAAACAAAGTACCGCAATCAAATGCGTTATGGTAAAGAAGTAAAAGCGTACACTAAACCATTTGCGGAGGCGTATGCCAAAGCATTGGGTAATACAGTGAATGTTCAATTGATAGCCTCTGCCAATATGATTGCAGACTTTTGGTATACCGCTTGGGTGAATGCAGGCAAGCCTGAATTGACTTTGACAAGAGACTTGAGTGGCAACCTAGCTAAAGAGTTGGCTTCGTTTAAGCAAAATAAATTAATCCAAGATCGCTTGTTGATTAGTAAAAAAGATAAACCAGAAGATTAAAATCATACACAAATAAAAAACGGGTCAATTTATTGACCCGTTTTTTATTTCAATTGCGCCGCAATGCTTTGTGCTAGTTTCTGGCCATCCATTGCGGCGCTTACGATTCCGCCAGCATAGCCAGCGCCTTCGCCACATGGGTATAAATTTTTTATTTGAGGATGTTGGAAAGTTTCCGCATCTCTTGGTATACGAACAGGCGAAGAAGTTCGACTTTCTGTAGCCACCACAATCGCATCATTTGTGTAGTAGCCTTTCATCTTTTTGCCAAAAACTTTAAATCCATCTTGCAATGTGGTATGCACGAATTTTGGAAGTACGTCCGATAAATCAGCAGGATTTAATCCTGGCAAATAACTTGCATCAGGTAATTCAGTTGAAATTTTATTAGTACAAAAATCAACTAGTCTTGATGCAGGGGCAACTTGTAATCCACCTCCACTTTTAAAAGCTTGTTGTTCCACATATTGTTGAAACTCCAATAACAAGAGTGGGTGGCTTATATCAACTTCTTTATTCGTCGCCTTTTTTAAAAACTGAGCTGCAGTTTCTAAATCAATTTGTACCACCATGCCACTATTTGCGTAAGGGTTATTTCTCTTACTTGGACTCCATCCATTCACTACAATTTCTCCAGGAGCAGTTGCGGCTGGTGCAATGATGCCACCTGGGCACATGCAAAAACTAAAAACTCCACGTTCATTTACTTGTTCAACTAAACTATAAGCAGCTGGTGGCAGGTTAGGATCTCTTGTTAAACAATGGTATTGGATTTGATCAATCACTTGCTGTGGATGCTCAACACGAACACCTAATGCAAATGGTTTGGATTCAATCAATACTTTTTTATGGTGAAAAAGTTCAAAAATAGCACGGGCGGAGTGTCCTGTTGCAAGAAGGAGTGCATTCACTTCAAAGCTGTCTCCATCTGAACAAAGAATCCTTTTTATTTTTTCATTCACAACTTCAAAATCCACCATTTTTTTCTCAAACAAAACCTGTCCTCCAGATGCTTCAATTTGAAGACGCATCGCTGTAATGATTTGAGGTAATTTATTGGTGCCAATATGTGGATGTGCTTGGTATAAAACGGTCTCGTCTGCACCGAACTGATAAAACAAGCGTAATATTTTGTCGATACTACCTCTTTTGTTACTTCTGGTATATAATTTACCATCACTATAAGTGCCTGCGCCTCCTTCTCCAAAGCAATAATTACTCTCGGGATCTACAATGCCTTCTTTATTCAATTTAGCAAGGTCTCTACGTCTGCTTCGTACATCTTTACCCCTTTCTAATACGATTGGCTTTAAGCCTAATTGAATGCATTCTAGGGCTGCGAATAAGCCCGCAGGTCCAGCACCAATAATATGAACTTCTTTCGCTGTTTTAGGTAGGATAGGGAACTCGAAGGGTTCAATTAATCTGTCGGATACAGGCTCCTCTATAAAAACTTGTAAACTGAGGTTGATCCATACCTGTTGACGGCTTCTTGCATCAATGGATTGCTTGAGCGTATGGTAGCCATTAATTTGGCTACTAGGTCGTCCAATATGTTGCGCTATGGAGGATAATAAAACCGACGCATTGGCTGCGTCGGCTGGAGTTAATCTTAGTTGTATTGTTGTTTGCATGGGGTTAGGTGTTTATCCTAAAAAATGCGTCTTTTTACTTTTCTTAATTAGAAAGGTAGGTCATCGCTAGCATCACCTGGATCGCCAGCTGGCATATCAAAGTAGGCGCCTGCATCTGATGGAGCAGTGTCGCTACCTCCAAGGGCAACTGCTTCCATTCTCCAAGCATCTAAATTGGTAATATAGTTGTCTTTTCCGTCTTTGTTCCACTTAGAACCCTTGATATTGAACAATACCTTCACGGTATCGCCAAGATTGAATCTATCAGGCATTGTTGTTCTATCTTGAACACACTGGAATTTCACGTAATTCGTGATGGTCTTGCCATTGATATCTTCGGATTTTTCAATCACAAATTCTCTTGTTTTAAACGTCTCTTTTCTCTGGATTGTCTCGTATTTGGCAATTAATTTACCGACTAATTCGTAGCTCATAGTATAATTTATGGCCATAAAGGTAGCACTAAAAGAGCATAACTATTTGGTGCTTAATAAAAACAAATAGGCATTCGTTTTTTTGGACCAAATTTTAGACTAAAAAGTCATGAAAATAAGTGGATAAACTAGGTTTTTTTAAGAAAAAGTCATTAACTTGAACGCCTGGCTGAAGTATTTGAATAGCTCGAGCATTAGCGTTTTCGGTACATGTAAAAAAAATCAAAAAAAAAAGTTTTTTTTTCAACATAAAGTGACCATATTCGCAGTCCGGTATATGAGAAATGATTCCAGGGAGAAAAGACAGATTTTAACTTATTCATTATATAAAGGTTTAGAAATACAAAATGGCTAAGAGCGCAGAACTAGTTTGGACGAATTGTTTGAAAATCATCAAAGACATTGTAGAATGGCAACATTTTAAAACGTGGTTTGAGCCGATTCAACCAGTTGAATTGAAAGACCAGGTCTTAATGATCCAGGTTCCTAGCCAATTCTTTTACGAGTATATTGAAGAGCACTATGTTAACCTATTAGCAAAAACACTAAAGCGTGAGCTTGGTAAGGAAGCTAGATTAGAGTACCGCATCATGGTGGATAGTGGCGCAAATGGTTCTAAAAATAAAGGTTCAATGGATGTGCCAGCGAGTGGCATGAAAACATACAATAACAACGAGATGAATTTCCCGTTGGTGATTGACAATCCTGTAAAGAATCCATTTGTGATTCCTGGGTTAAAGAAAATGCAGATTGATCCTCAATTAAATCATAATTACACATTTGATTCATTTATAGAGGGTGATTGTAATAGGGTGGCGCGCCGTGCTGGTAAAACAGTGGCAGAAAAGCCAGGTGCAAATTCATTCAATCCATTGGTTATTTATGGTGGTGTTGGTTTAGGTAAGACCCATTTAGCACAAGCTATTGGTAATGACGTAAAGCGCATCCATCCAAACAAAGTGGTTTTATATGTAAGTTCTGAGAAGTTCATTAATCAGTTCCAAGACCATAGCCGCAACAACGCAATCAACGACTTTATCCATTTTTATCAGTTAATAGACGTATTGATCATTGACGATGTACAGTTCTTTAATAGAGCCGAGAAGTCTCAAGATGCTTTCTTTGCCATCTTTAACCACTTACACCAAAGTGGAAAGCAATTGGTTTTGACTTCTGATAAAGCACCAAAGGATTTAGAAGGTTTACAAGAGCGTTTATTAAGTAGATTTAGATGGGGTTTGAGTGCTGATATTCAAGTGCCAGACTACGAAACAAGAATAGAGATTTTAGAGAAGAAGATGAAGGCAGATGGATTAGATATGCCGAAAGAAGTGGTGAAATATGTGGCTTACAATATTAACACAAACGTGCGTGAATTGGAAGGTGCATTGATCTCATTACTAGCGCAGTCTTCTTTGAATAAGAAAGAAATTGATGTTGAATTAGCGAAGAAAGTATTACGCAACTTTGTGAAGACAAGTAGCAAGGAAATCACCATCGACGCTATCCAGAAAATGGTTTGTGAATTCTTTGAAGTGCCTTACGACAAATTGTTACAAAAAACACGTAAGCGTGAGATTGTACAAGCACGTCAAATCACAATGTACCTTGCAAAAGCATTCACTAAGAATTCATTAAAGACAATCGGAGAACATTTTGGCGGTCGTGATCATACCACGGTGATCCATTCTTGCCAAACTGTGAAGGATTTAATGGACACTGATTCTATGTTTAGAGAGAATGTAATGGAGTTGACGCAAAAAGTTCAGCTGGCAGCAATGTAGTCCTAGGGGCTAATTGAACCTCCTGATACTTAGATAAAAAAGATATTGGTCCGGAATGAACTTTATTTAGTTTATTCCGGACTTTTTTTAGGAATTTAACTTTCTAGTGCTTATTTTTGCACCCCTCGAAAGAGGTTTCGGAGGAGAGGTGGATGAGTGGCTGAAATCAGTAGTTTGCTAAACTGCCGTACGGGTTAAAC
>CAZLKW010000095.1:0-4428 GCA_964560215.1 uncultured Sediminibacterium sp.
ATCACATTTGTCGCCATACATTACTTCACTCTCTAAGAACATGATTGGATCTTCCTCGTAACGTATTGCTTGTTTTAATAAACCTTTTGCATCATATCCATTAGAAGGTGAAACCACTTTAATACCAGGGATATTTGCTAAATAACTTTCAAATGCTGTAGAGTGCTGAGCACCTAATTGACCTGCACTACCATTTGGTCCACGCATTACAATTGGACAACCAATTTGGCCACCACTCATCGCCAACATTTTACTTGCCGTGTTTAAAATTTGGTCAAGAGGCAATACAGCAAAGTTCCAAGTCATGAACTCAACAATTGGTCTTAAACCATTTTGAGCTGCACCAACTGCAACAGCAGTAAAACCTAATTCAGAAATAGGTGTATCAATGACTCTTTTTGGTCCAAATTCAGCCAACATACCTTGACTTACTTTATATGCACCATTGTACTCTGCAACTTCCTCTCCCATTAAAAATACGCGTTCGTCTCTTCTCATTTCTTCATTCATCGCTTCGCGTAATGCTTCTCTAAAGGCTATTGATCGCATGAAAAATCGTTTTTATTTTGAAATGCAAAAATAACGTATATCAAGGAAATATGAACTTCTTTAGGCAAAAAAAATCCCCTCCCGAAAATCGGGAAGGGATTACTAACTAACCCATCTGAGTGCCTAGAATACGTTATAAGCAAAGCTTACATAATACAATCCACCAATTGCTGGACTACCATGTGCTGTGTTATAGTACGTGTTCATAATATTTGTACCACCTACTTTGATCAGTGACTTGATATTAGGTAATTTATAAGTTAAAACAGCGTCTAAAGTGTTAAATGAAGATACTTGACCTACACCGAAGGTTCCTTCGTAAGTGAATCCATCTTGGTAACGATAGATCGCACTAAAACCTAAACGATTCTTTAATGCAAATCCACTATTGTTTAAAGCGATGTTAGATCTCATTTTAGGGGTATTGAAGTAAGAAATAAATCCTTCTTGTAAACCACCAATTTTATCGCCATAAATGCTACTAGATACTGAAAAATTTCCTGGCAAAATATAGTCTAATGAAAGACCCCATCCAGAAGTATTCACTTCTTGAGTAGAGTTTGTAGAGATACTGTAAGCAATACGCTTACTTCCATCTAATACATCTAATGGACTAGGAGATGCCGCATTTCTTGATTGTAAAACAGTTACACCACTAATGAAGTTTTCGTATTTACCAAAGTAGTAATAGAAATCGATCATTAACTTCTTAGCAACTAAACCCTTGTAACCAACTTCATATGAACTCATAGACTCTGGTTTGAATTCAGGGAAAGCTTGAACTTGAAGTAAAGCTGGGTTTGGAGCACCTGCCATTGCAGAAGCACCAAATGCATTCACACTAGCTAATGAATAAGCAGGGTTCGTGTTGAAATTGTAGTAATTTCTCAACTGTGGCAAACCACCCATTAATCTTGTACCACCACCAATCAATAAGTTGATCCATTGGTTTTGAGTAGTTGGGAAACGGTATGCAGTTTGGTAAGATAAACGTAGGTTATGATCTTCTTCTAATTTAACAACCAATGTTGCTCTTGGTGTAAAACGACCTTTAAAGTTGTCATTTTTATCGTAACGAGCAGAAAATGAGAATTTGAATAAATCATCTAAGAAACGCTTAGATAATTGAGCATAAGCACCTGTCTCGTTGATCTTGATTTTTGCAGCTGTATCGGCAAATAAAGTTCCTTGAGAATTTAATAAATATTGTCTAGTGCTTGCTCCAACTAAGAAGTCAGCATTGTATTTTTCTAAACCAAAGGCTTCAGTCAAATTGTACTGTCCTTCAAATACGCGTAAAGATGATCTATCTAAGAACATCGCACCGCCTTTTGAAATTGGTGTATTTGTTAAAGCTTGGAACATTGGATTATTTCCTATGAATCCAGTTGGTCTACCTGCATCTGCATTCGCTCTTGCACCAGCATGTGCAGCTTGTTGATTCATACCAGCACTTAATAAAGTGGTATAAGTTGCAGCATAAACAGGATACCATGTAGTACTAGGTTTCCATGTTTCGTTGAAATAACGAGCAGCAATCGTAGAGTTAAATGATCCACCAGAATTTTCTAAGGTTGTATAAGCTCTTAAATACCAGTTTTTAGATTTTAACTCCGCTTTGTATTGACCCATTCTTAAATCTTTTAAAGAATAACGGTCGCTACCTGTGTAAACAGTATTTCCAAAACCATTATAAGCAGCAATTGAAGCTTCAACATTATCATTGATCTTGTAATGCATAGACCCTTGGAATTTCACGTTCAATGCAGTAGGATCAATGATATCTTTTTCAGCATATCCAGTTCTACTCACATTAACACCATTGAAATGACCTCTTTTATCACCCCATAAGAATGCAGCGTTAGCACCTAAAGCAGCACCACCAGCAGCCGTTAAGAATGCTTGATAAGAAGCTAAAGTTGGATATAATGCAGCTGCATTATATAAGCTATTGAAAGTAGCAGTACCTACAGCAGATCCGTATGCACCTACCAAAGAACCTAAAACGCCACTTTTAACAGCAGAACCAATACTAGCTAAAGAACTTGTAGTTTCATCACCATAAAAGTTTACACCATCATAGTTAGGATCAGAAGCTCTATTTCCAGGGATTAATTGACCGTTTTGAGTACCAGTTGTTCTAGAATAGTTAAGATCGCTTGTCGCTCTCCAATCTTCTGCTTCTGTATACTGCATGCTAAATTTATATGCAAAACGATCGCCTATTTTCTTAGCATATCTTACAGTCCAATCTTTGAAAGGCGCTAAAGCACGTTGTTTGTTGTCAACATGATTAATACCTTGTCTAATTTGGAAACTTAAACCTTGGTATTTGAACGGATTCTTACTATTAATTAAAACTGTACCATTCATACCACCTTGGCCATATAAAGCAGAAGAGGCGCCTGGTAATAATTCGATATTATCAACGTCTAATTCAGTCAAACCAACAATGCTTCCTACAGAGAAGTTCAAACCTGGTGCTTGGTTATCCATACCATCAATCAATTGATTAAGACGGTTGTTACCACTACCATTGAAACCTCTTGTACTAATACTTTTGAAAGTCAAACTAGCTGTATTCACATCTACTCCTTTCAAAGTACCCAATAAATCATAATAGTTAGATACTGGGGCATTTTTGATTGTAGTATTGTTGATTCTTTCAATTGTTACTGGAGACTCTAAAATACGCTCCGCAACTCTTGATGCCGCAACAACTACTTCAGTTCCTAAAGTGAATGCTTGCTTTAAGCTTACATCAACTTTAGCAGTTCCTGAATTCACTACAAATTCTTGATTTTCAAATCCTACTGAACTAAAAACCAATGTATAAGGTGCCTTTTGAGACACGTTTAATTTGAAAGTTCCTTTGTCATCCGTGTAAGTTCCTGCGGATGAACCTTTAACTGTTACAGATACTGCAGCTACGGTTTCACCAGTTGTTGCATTTTTTACTGTTCCAGTGATTGTTCCTGCATTTTGAGCCATTGCACTTATTGCTGTAAAAGCAATCGCACAAAAAAGACCAAAACGAGTTAGTAATCTTGTCATAATAATTGTTTTTAAATTGAATTGTATGGCAAAATACCAAATAGTTGGCAAAACAGAAAAAATTATCAAAATACTGTTAAAGTTTTTATTTTCGTGGTATGAATCAATCCCCATTCCCAGGCCAACTAAACACCTACCATGGCAAGGTAAGAGACGTCTATTACATTGAAAATGAATTACTTGTAATGATTGCAAGTGATCGAATTTCAGCTTTTGATGTTATTTTGCCTAAGCCAATACCCTATAAAGGGCAGGTTTTGAACCAAATTGCAGCTTATATGCTTGATTCGACCAAGGATATTTGCCCAAATTGGCTCATTAGCACACCAGCACCCAATGTGACAATAGGTAAAAAATGTACCCCTTTTAAGATTGAAATGGTCGTTAGGGGCAATTTGGTGGGTCATGCTTGGAGAACTTATCAAGCAGGTAGCAGGAGCTTATGTGGCGTTCAACTACCAGAGGGATTAAGAGAAAATGATTATTTCCCTACTCCAATCATCACTCCGTCTACTAAAGCGAGCGAAGGTCATGACGAGGATATTTCAAAAGAGGAAATTATAGCCCAAGGTTTGGCCTCTGCATCTGATTGGGCAATTTTAGAAAAATATGCATTGGCACTTTTTGCAAGAGGTAAAGAAATTGCAGCAGAAAGAGGATTGATATTAGTTGATACCAAATACGAGTTTGGAAAAATTGGAGACACCATTTATTTAATGGATGAAATACATACCCCAGATTCTTCAAGGTATTTTTATGCTGACGGTTTTGAAGAAAGACAAGCGAAACAAGAAAAACAAAAACAACTAAGTAAAGAATTTGTTA
>CAZLKW010000096.1:0-2349 GCA_964560215.1 uncultured Sediminibacterium sp.
TTACAGTTGCATCAGAGGCATCAAACTTTAATTTACCATTGCTTCTGGTTGCGAATAATGGCGCTAAAGTTCCTGTTGGATTAGCCAGTTTATATTCAGCAGTAAACAAAGTGATCAAATCAGCGTTGCTGTTTGCTTTTTTGCTTACAGCATTGGCCAATGCGGTGTTAAATGCTGGTTCTTTAGAGTAGTTCGCCAAAGATTTGATTAGACCATCTAATCCAACTTCCATGGTTACACTCATACCACCTTGTAAATCAAGACCTAACATCAATTCTTTTTCTTTAGCAGCAGCATAAGTAGTTAAGCCAAAGAATAGCTTAGTTTCTTTTGTACTGTCTAATAAGCGCTTGTAATACACTTTTTTAGCGTCAGCTACACTGTCATTATATAACAATTGTTGGTCTTTATCACTTGGATAAATCTGTTCTGCTTTAGGTAGTTTATTGACCCAAGCCGTTGCTTTAGCATCCATTGCTTTTTCATGTGTTCTAACGAACCAAGTAAAAGATAGTTGGTAAAGACAAATTAAAATAAGCGCAAATGTAAAAAAGCGCACTAATCCTTTGAGTTGCATAATAGTTTGGTTAACTTTTTTTAGTCGGCAAATATAATGGAAACAAGCCTAAAAAAGGCCCTATTTGACCATTATTTTGAGTGATCTTGAGAGCGATTCTAGTCTATGCTCATTTGGAAATAAAGGGGTGAATTTGCAGGAATTGAGCCAACTGCGTTTGCACCGTAAGCTAAAGAAGAGGGGATGACCATTTTGATTTTTCCACCTTTCCCAATTAAGGGTACTGCAATTTGCCAGCCCACAATAAGGTCCTTTAATGGATAAGTTATTGTTCCTGCATCAAATTGGATTCCTGTCATCAATTTGCCACTATAAGTCATTGTAAGTGAAGTACATAGGTTTGGTTTAGCCGTATCGCCAGGAGTAATAATTTCATATAAAATGCCACTTGGGTGTACAGTGTAATTGATACCATTGTTGTTACAGAAAGCAACCATTTGGGCTCTTTGAGTGGTTGAGTTATCATTTACGTATTGAGGCTTTATCGTACAAGCTGTATTATTCGGATTATCTGTATCAGATTTGCTACAAGCTTCTAGAAGTAAAATACCAGAAAGGAGTAAAAAAAGGCTTAAAATGCCAATAATTCTTGATTTTTGGGTGTTTTTTGGGCTAAAATGGATCATTTTTTGTTTTTTATATGCTTTATTTCATTAAATCTTTGTTCATTCATCTCAGATGTAAATTGCTGATAGAGCCAGCCAAATCCTGTTGAAATTAGGATAATTGTGATTAATATCCATAGAATATTCCCCCTAGAATTTGCGACCATGTTGGCTCTTTCATACCAGCCCATTTCCGCAACGATTAAAATTATGATACCTAACATTAGACTAATGCTCAAGCCTCTCAAAAATGATTTGCGTCTGTAATGGGGAATAGCACGTTCTTTCTCCCAATAAGTATAAAATTTTTCGTCGTCTGGGTGGAGCATGCGCAAATTTATGGATTGCAGGCTGAATTCAATTGCATTACCTATATTTAGTTTTTAAACAAATTCTAAAAAGATGAAATCCTTTCTTCAAAAATTTGGCTTGACAGCCTACATTTTAATTTTGATGCTTCATTTGTTCGCACAATTATTAGGGTATACTCAAATACAAATTGGCTCTAAGTTGGTTTTGTTGCCCTTATTGATGGCTTCATTTTATGTGCAACCATTTTTTGAATTTGCACCAAAAATCAAGTACTTGATTTTGATTGGATTGTTTGGGTCTTTCTTGGGAGATGCTTTTTTATTGTCTGACGCTTATTTTATCCCTGGTATGATTGCCTTTATGACAACGCATATATTTAATATTATTTTCTTTCAAAAAATCAAAATTGCCCCAGGTAAAACATTATATAAAGTATATGCGGTGGCTGTTTTATTTGCTTTATTCTGCTGGTTTATTTATCAAAAACTTGCGCCATCTATGGGTAGTTTGATTTACCCAATTTTAGTTTATATGATTTTAATTTGTACTGCTGCAATCAAAGCTTTCAGGGCATCTTTAAATGAAAAAACAAATTTAATTGCTCAATTATTTTGGTTCCCAGGCATGTTATTTTTCATTGCCTCAGATGCGGTATTGGCATTTAATAAATTTGAATGGTCTATACAAAGTCCAATCGCTCATATTGGTTTAGTAACAATGGCTACTTATGGTATTGCTCAATTATTATTAGTGAAAGGGTTTCAATTGTATTTTGCAAAACAAGCAACTACTACTTAATTTTTAAAATACTTGTTTCTATATAAAACTAGTACACACAAAAAAAAGTCCTCCAAG
>CAZLKW010000096.1:2359-3536 GCA_964560215.1 uncultured Sediminibacterium sp.
CTACTACTTAATTTTTAGATTCTTGTTTCTATATAAAACTAGTATAAAAAAAAGTCCTCCAATTACTTGGAGGACTTTTTTTTTTTATACTTCTTATATAAAGTATTAGTAACCCATACCGCCCATATCAGGAGCGCCACCTGGAGCTGGTATTTCAGCTTTTGGTTTGTCAGCAATCACACACTCTGTTGTTAACAACATAGAAGCGATTGAAGCTGCATTTTCTAAAGCAACTCTAGATACTTTAGTTGGATCAATAACACCTGCTTTGAATAAATTTTCGAAAACTTCTGTTCTTGCATTAAAACCAAAGTCGTCTTTACCTTCTTTAATTCTTTGTACAACGATAGAACCTTCGATACCACTGTTCTTAACAATTTGACGTAATGGCTCTTCAATTGCACGACGTACAATTTGAATACCTGTTGTCTCATCATCATTTGCACCTTTTAATTTATCTAAGCTAGCAACGGCACGGATATAAGCCACACCACCACCAGGAACAATACCTTCTTCAACAGCAGCACGTGTTGCATGTAAAGCATCATCTACACGGTCTTTCTTTTCTTTCATTTCTGTTTCAGTAGCTGCACCTACGTACAATACTGCAACACCACCGCTTAACTTAGCTAAACGCTCTTGTAATTTTTCTTTATCGTACTCAGATGTTGTATTTTCAATTTGAGCTTTGATTTGATTTACACGAGAAGTGATATCTGCTTTTTTACCTTTACCACCAACGATAACGGTATTGTCTTTATCAATTGTGATAGAAGATGCTTGACCTAAATAAGTTAAGTCTGCATTCTCTAATTTGAATCCTTGCTCTTCGCTAATTACAGTACCTGCAGTTAAGATCGCAATGTCATTCAACATTTCTTTTCTTCTGTCACCAAATCCTGGAGCTTTAACAGCAGCCACTTTGATTGTACCACGTAATTTGTTTACAACCAATGTTGCCATTGCTTCACCTTCTAAATCTTCAGCGATGATTACTAATGGGCGATTTGTTTGAGCAACTTTCTCTAAAATATGTAAGATATCTTTCATTGCAGAAATCTTCTTATCATAAATTAAGATGTAAGGATTTTGCATTTCAGCTTCCATCTTTTCGCTATTTGTAACGAAGTATGGAGAAACGTATCCACGATCGAATTGCATACCTTCAACAACATCT
>CAZLKW010000096.1:3699-4181 GCA_964560215.1 uncultured Sediminibacterium sp.
TGTTGTATCAGTTCCTTTTGCTTCTTCAACAGTAATAACACCTTCTTTACCAACTTTAGCCATTGCAGTTGCAATTAACTTACCAATTTCATTGTCGTTGTTTGCAGAGATAGAAGCAACTTGCTCAATTTTTTTAGAGTCGTTACCAACTGTTTGAGATTGTGCTTTTAAACTAGCCACCACTTTCTCAACAGCCTTATCGATACCACGCTTCAAATCCATTGGATTTGCACCAGCAGTTACGTTTCTTAAACCTTCGCTGATAATTGCTTGTGCTAACACAGTTGCAGTTGTTGTACCGTCTCCAGCTAAGTCAGCTGTTTTAGATGCAACTTCTTTTACCATTTGTGCACCAATGTTCTCGATTGGATCTTCTAAATCAATTTCTTTTGCAACAGAAACACCATCCTTAGTAATAGAAGGTGATCCGAATTTCTTTTCAATAACAACGTTACGACCTTTTGGCCCTAAAGTTACTTTCA
>CAZLKW010000097.1:0-4177 GCA_964560215.1 uncultured Sediminibacterium sp.
GGCAGATGTAAGCCATTAAATTCTGGATATTGATTACTCATAAAACGCTTGTCCTATCTGATTTTTAGGCCATGAAGGTACGAATAAGCGCGCAAAAAAGGAAACGAATTTATCCTTGCTCCTCTGATGGGAAAAACTTGCCTTGAAACACAAATAAGGCAATAACACCCGAACTGATTGCCATGTCTGCAAAATTGAAGACTGGACGGAAAAATTCAAAGGATTCACCACCCCAAATTGGGACCCAGGATGGGAAGTGCGCATCTGTAATGATTGGAAAATAGAACATGTCAACCACTTTCCCATGCAAAAAGCCAGCATAACCTCCTCCTTCTGGTAGAAACTGAGCCACCATAGAAGTGTATGGAATACTAGCGTCAAACAAAATGCCATAAAACATACTATCAATCAAATTACCCAATGCACCGGCATAAATGAGTGCCGAGCAGATGACAAAGCCATTATGGTATTGTTTTTTTATAAATCCTTTAATTAAGAAAGTACCCCAAATAACAGCAATTAACCTGAATAAAGTCAAAGCGATTTTGCCAAAACCACCACCAAATTTTAATCCCCAAGCCATGCCTTCGTTTTCTACAAAATGAAGCCTAAACCAAGATCCAATTATTAGGTGCTCTTCGCCCAAGAAATAATTAAGCTTGATATAAAATTTCAAAATTTGATCAATTGCAATGATGGCAATAATCAATGCAGCTACTTTTTTCCCATTCATCTGTAGATTCATATATTAAATTGTCTTTAAGATCCTAGGCATATACTTTAGAATTATTGAAAAGATAGGCCTTATAGATTGATCTAATCTTGAGACATAAAGATACGCTATGATTTAGATTGAGCAAATCGTGATTGTCGATAATAATTCCATGAAAAATAGCCTAATCCTAAAATTAGCAAGGGGCCAATCAATAAGACAAGTTGAATCCATAATCGATTTGCTTGAACCTTACCTGGATCCAATCTTCTTAAAACTAGTTGCTTTTTTCTTGCTTCCAATAAACGAATTGGCTCATTTAAATAAGCAATAACATTTTGGAAAAAGACTGGATTCCCAAATTGAACCCCCTCAAAAGGTATCACACCCATTGGTAGTGGGCCTTTTTGCGGGTCAACAAAATTGGTGATTAAATCAGCATCAGATAGGACAATTTGTTTTGCAACTAAATTGCCAAATAACTTATAAGCTTTGCCAGTTCCATTCTGAACTGAATCCTCTAAAGATTTTGTGATTCTTCCAGCAAAAGCAGACTTAAATTTTCCTTCCAACAATACGGCAACCGGTATTCTTTGTTGTTTAAAACTCATCAATTCACCTTCAAGTTGTCCACTATTAATTTGAATGTTTGTTGGACTACTTACTATTCTACTTGTCGTATCTGTGGTTAATAAAATTGTTTTTTGGATTCCTGTCGCGCGAACTGTATCTAAACTCGCTGGGAATGCTGTTAAAATTCTATCCATATTCTGAACAATCGGGTGCTCAGAACCGGCTTGTACAAATGGATAATATGGCCATGGCACTCTTTGAATTATCGGATCGCCACCTGCGTTAACACCAACTACCATTGGTAATTTTGCGCAATTCAAATCTTGCACTAGATTTAAATTAATCCTTGCACCATACTTAAACAACTGCGCCTCTAAACCCAATCCACGATCAAAGGCTAAATATTCTCCAGCTGTATTTCTTAAACTATCATATTCTGCAAACAATGGATCGATTGCCCAGATGACATTACCACCACCAATTATAAATTGATCAATTTTCAATTGATCTAATTCAGAGAATTTTTTAGTTGGCTTTACAATTAATAAAGTACTGATTTTACTTGGGTCCGGAAATCCTTTCTGCAAATCAAAGACACCTAAATTGTATTGATTCTTAATGGAGACGCCTAAGTCATTCACTGTAAAATCCAAAGGCTCTCCATTACCAACAAGGTAGGCAATACTTGGTTTTGCCGTTCTGTTTAATAAGTAGATTGCTTGTATAATTTTGTATTCTAGCAATCCCTCTGCCGCATTAAAACTTGCTTCAATGTCAATTTCAGGCAAGTCCTTAATCACATTATAAGGTTTAAAATATTGTTTACTACTTCTTAAATCAACCGCTATTGGCTTTTGCCCCTCCACCTCAATCAAAAGTCCAGGCACCAATAATTGATCCAGCTTTTTATCTGTAATAGTCTCTGAATTTTGAAAACGATCAATTGGCAAACCTTGTTTTTGCAGACTATCATAAAAATTCAACAAGGCGGTATCCTTATACATTTCTCCTGGAATTGTTTGCTCCCAACTAATCCAGGTCGGGTTCATTTGTGCTAATTTTTCTAAAAATTGAATCGTTGCAATTTCTAGTTTTTTATAATGGGCAGGTAATTCCCCTCCTAGATAAAAGTGGATTTTTACGGGCTGATTTATTCCTTTAATTAAAGCCTTAGATTGATCGCTAATAGAATAACGCTTATCCTTAGTTAAATCAATTTGAACAGGATAAAAATAACTAAGGTAGTTTAACAATAACATCAGAATTAATAACCAGCTATACTTAAACTTTCCCGATAATTGTTCAATGCATCCTAAGCCAAATAGTAGAATAATGGTTTTAAAGTAGATCAGGTCCTGAATTGCAATAGCCCCTTTATTTAAGTTTTGATAATGTGCCGCAAGACCCAATTGTCGAATAGTATAGTCATACCCATTTTGAAAAAAACTTAGAGAAGCAACCCAATCAAATCCTTTGTATAAAAAAATACATATTAAAACGGAACCCAATAATGCAACTAAGGTTTGTCTTGTAACACTGCTCATAAAGACGCCCACAGCAACGTAAACAGCAGCCAAGGCAAATAAACCAATATAAGAGCCAATTGTAGCACCCCAATCTATTCCTCCAACAGCACTCAGATTGTTTAAAACAAGCGCATATAAAATTGTAGGACTAATTGCAAGAATTGTAATTGACAATACGCCAATATATTTACCCATCAAGATGGATCTTGTGGTTATGGGTAAACTTTTTAAAATTTCGTAAGTACCTTGATTAAACTCTTCTGAAAAACTCCGCATTGTAATGGCAGGAATCAAAAGAATCAATACCCATGGTGCAAAGTCAAAATATACTTGTAAGCTAGTATAGCCAAAGTCTAATACATTAAAGCTTGGCAGGACAAATAACAAAACCCCATTCACAAGTAAGTAAAAACTAATAATCAGGTAACCAGACAAGCCACCGAAATAATGCGCCCACTCTTTTTTACATATTGCCCACATAATTCAAAGCTACAAAAAAGCCCCCGAGTTTCGGGGGCTTTTAAATATTCTTTAAGTGCGTGTTTCTAAAAATTTTATACAACTACACCGCAAAGCTTTCACCACAACCACAACTTCTACTTGCATTGGGATTGTTAAAGTAAAATCCTTTGCCATTTAATCCATCTGAAAATTCCAATTCGGTGTTCACTAAATACAAGAAACTTTTTAAATCAGTAACAACTTTTACGCCATTGTCTTCAAATACTTGATCCATTGGCTTGATTTCGTTGTCAAAGTCTAGTTTATAGCTTAGCCCAGAACAGCCGCCACCCACAACACCTACTCTTAAGAAATAACTAGGGTCATCGGCAACGCCAGCGTCAAGCATAAGTTGTTTCACTTTTGCCTTCGCTTTCTCGCTCACATAAATTGTATTTTCTGCTACTTCGCTCATTACAATGAATTAGTGGATACGCTCTTCGAATACCAATTGCTCTAAACCATTCTTTGCACGGTAGTCATTGATTGCAGCCTTGATAGCGTCTTCTGCTAATACTGAACAGTGAATTTTTACTGGAGGTAAATTTAATTCCTCTACTAAATCCATGTTGTCGATTTTTACAGCTTCGTCAACAGACTTACCTTTTAACCACTCAGTAGCTAAAGAAGAAGAGGCAATTGCCGAACCACATCCGAATGTTTTAAATTTAGCATCTGTGATAATGCCAGTTGCATCATCCACTTGAATTTGCAAACGCATTACGTCTCCACATTCTGGCGCACCTACTAAACCAGTACCTACTGTTTTTGTTGTTCTTTCTACTGTTCTTACTTTTTTAGGCTTAGTATATTGATCGATTACTTTTTCTGTGTATGCCCTGTTTGAAAATTTTTAATTGTTAAT
>CAZLKW010000098.1:0-1401 GCA_964560215.1 uncultured Sediminibacterium sp.
TGAGTGAATATATCCATATTGGAAAAATCCTTGCCGCGCATGGACTTGCAGGACATCTTATTTTAGAACATGCTTTAGGCACACCTATTCACTTCAAAGGAATTGATGCCATATTTATAGAAAAAAATGCAGCAAGTTTTATTCCTTATTTTATACAAACCGCCTCCGCAAAAACAGATAGTTTAACCCATCTTCAAGTAGAGGGTATTGCATCTAGAGAAGCATGTAGTATTTTGATTGGTAAAAAAGTTTGGCTACCCCAAGCTGAGTTTCAATTATTGGTTGACAAAAGTTCACCACTTTCTTTATTAGGTTATATGGTGGTTGAAAATGGAATTGAATTGGGGAAGATTGAAGAAGTCATTGAACAACCTCACCAATTAATGGTCACTATTTTATATCAGGGAAATGAAGCTTATATCCCTTTGCATGAGGAAAGTTTAAAAGGAGTAGACCATGCAAAAAAGCAAGTTCAAGTAGCCTTACCTGATGGGTTATTAGATTTATATACGGAGTCCGACGACGCTGAGTTTTAAGCAGCATGCCATTTATCTAGTTGCTTAATTGTTGCAGCTAGATCTTTTGGCAATGGTGCTTCAAATGAAAATTCCTTTCCTTTAAAAACGAGTTTTAAAGTATGCGCATGCAATGCATGTCTTGCTAATAATGGTTTTTCTTCTTCTTCAGATTTGCTTAATTTGAAATTCTTTTTCTTGATAGTTGATAGCAAAAGTTTTTCACCATCTCCATATATTTCATCCGCAACAATTGGGTGACCAATTTGCTTTGCATGTACCCGAATTTGATGGGTTCTACCTGTATGAATTTGAAATGAAACAAGTGCATAGCGCTTATAATAAGTGACTACTTCATAAGTTGTTAATGCGGGCTTGCCTTTTACATGGATATACATTTGTCCTTTTTTGATAGGATGCTCCATGATGGCTGCTTCTATTGTTCCTGTTGCTTCTGGACGTCCCATCACCAATCCAAGGTATTTTTTTTCGATCGTTCTGCCTTCAAACAAAGCACTTAGTTCCTTGTGTGCTTCAGCATGTTTTGCGAAAATGATTAGTCCGCTCGTTGCTTGGTCTAAACGGTGAACTGTAAAAATAGACCCATACTTATCTTGCAATAAGGACTTAATTGAAAGTTCTTTACCAAAACGATCTGGAATACTTAATACACCTGCAGGTTTATTAAGGACAATCATGTCCTCGTTCTCAAATAAAATTTCTAACATCCCTACTTGCTTGCTTTTCTTGTAAATGACTTGTTTAAGAACTTTAGAGTACGCACTTCTTTTTCTGCCAAGAAACGCCACTTGCCACGATCTACATTTTTCTTGGTAAGATTTGCAAACATCACTCTGTCTAAATGTCTAACATCATAGCCAAGGTG
>CAZLKW010000098.1:1411-4141 GCA_964560215.1 uncultured Sediminibacterium sp.
TCTGCCACTATGAATTTCTATACCAATTACATTCTTAGAAGTATTAGATAAATAACTCACTGCATCTGCAGCAATAAATCCATCTTCTAATTCTATCCCTGTAGCAATCGTTTCTAGATCTGCTTTAGTAACAGGTTTATCTAAAGTAACCTCGTAGATTTTTTTAATTTCGTAAGAAGGGTGCGTCAGCTTTTGAGCTAAATCACCATCATTGGTTAAGATCAAAACACCCGTTGTATTTCTATCTAATCGACCCACTGGGAACATTCTTTGTGTGGTAGCGTTTTTGATAATATCTAAAACTGTTTTTCTTCCTTCTGGATCGCTGGCAGTACAGATATAATCTTTTGGCTTATTTAATAAAATATAAACAGGCGTCACTTGTAATTGCAATACTTTTCCTTTCAATCTTACAACGTCCTTGTATTGTACTTTATAACCTGGTTCTAAAACTGTATCGCCGTTCACGGTGATATGTCCTGACTTAACTAATTCAGCTGCTTCTCTTCGGCCACAAGTACCTGCGTGTGCAATGTATTTATTCAAAGGCATTTGTTCATGCGGCATATCATCGTTCGCCGTTACTTTTCCAATGCTCGCAGTACGCTTTGCATCCGCTCTGTCCATTGATTCAGGTGTTCTTTTTGATGCACCTGATCTTGGTCCTGTAGCTCTTTGAGACGCTGATTTTTGAAGTTCGCCATATTTTGGCGCTTCGCTCGAAGCCTTTGAAGGTCCTTTAGTAGCACTTTTCGATGGGGCTGATTTTGCCCTTAATGGAATGGAGTATTGAGGCGGACCTGTAACATATTCTTTTTTAGCATAGCCTCCTTTTTTATCGAAGCCTGTTTTTTTATTATTCCCTAAAGGTTCAACCGATATACCGCGTTCAATGTCTTTTTTTCTTTGACGTGCAGCTTCTCCAGCGGCTCTTGCATCTTTTTTAGCACGCTTCTTTTCTTGTCTATATTCTTCTTTAACAGCACTTCCTTTTTTCTTATTGGCAAACTTGTCAAAGTTGTCAGATCTTTTTGCTTTCATATTGTGC
The DNA here is from genome assembly GCA_964560215.1 of uncultured Sediminibacterium sp. Taxonomy (GTDB): domain Bacteria; phylum Bacteroidota; class Bacteroidia; order Chitinophagales; family Chitinophagaceae; genus Sediminibacterium. The sequence goes on from CAZLKW010000098.1 coordinate 2,460, forward strand.
TATTAATTGTCTTTATTGGCTAACTGTCCACAAGCTGCATCAATATCTTTACCACGACTTCTTCTTACACGAACATTCACTCTGTTCTTTTGTAAAATTTCTACAAAAGTCTCAAAGCCTTCTTCGTCTGGTTTGTCAAATGGGAAACGATCGATTGCATTGTATTCAATCACATTGATCAAATCTGCAGGCACTTGTCTGTAAATTTTAACCAATTCCATTGCATCTTTTTCGCTATCGTTGAAGTCCTTGAACAAGATATATTCAAAAGTAATTTCGTTGCCAGTTTTCTTATAAAAATAATTCAAGGCCTCAATCAGTGCTTCAATGTTGTTGCTCTCATTGATTGGCATAATTTCATTACGTTTCTTGTCATTCGCGGCGTGAAGAGACAAAGCCAATTTGAATTTTACTTGATCATCCCCTAACTGCTTAATTTGTTTAGCAACACCAGCTGTTGAAACGGTAATTCGTCTTGGGCTCATGCCTAATCCATCTGGCGAAGTGATTTTCTCAATCGCCTTCATTACATTCTTATAATTTAATAAAGGTTCACCCATGCCCATGAATACGATATTAGATAAATTCTGATCGTATGTTTTCTCCACTTGTTGTTTGATCATTACGACTTGATCGTAAATCTCATCAAAATTTAAATTACGGCTACGCTCCATATAACCTGTTGCACAAAACTTACAACTTAAACTACAGCCTATTTGAGAAGATACACAAGCAGTTTTACGTAAAGTGGTTGGGATCAATACTCCTTCAATCATATGATCGTCAAAAGTGCGGAACCTTGTTTTCATCGTTCCATCGCTGCTCATCTGTGTGGTATCTATAGAAAGTGCAGGCAAAGTAAAATGCTCCACTAATTTCTTGCGTAAATCAAGGCTTAAATTGGTCATTTCGTCAAAGCTATGTGCATGTTTTTGCCATAACCATTCTACAATCTGCTTCACCCTAAATGGCTTCTCTTCTATCTGAGCTATAAATCGCTCAATTTCGGCCACCTCTACGGCCCTAATATTTGGTCTAGTTTTCTCCATAATACAAAGATACTTGATCAGTCTGTTAACATTCAATTATTTCTATTGTAAACTGAATAAAAGGGCCTATTTTAGGTATCTCAAAACTTAAATCAACTATTATGAGAAAATTATGCTTTTTAACTTTGATTTTATTGGGTGCTTTCGCGTCAGTAAATGCACAATCTGGCCCATTAAACGATTATTTAGGTAAATATATTTTTGCTGAAGGAAGTCCCGTAGCAGAAGTTTCATTAACTGCTGAAGATTCAAGTTTGGTGATCAATTCAGCGATGGGTTCAACTACTTTAGAGAAAAAAGGAGTAGATAGTTTTTATTTAGCGACTTATGATGCTTTGGTAATTTTCAAAAGAAAAGAAGGTAATTCTGTTGAATCTATCAGCATTTTTGTTCAAGGAATGGAATTGGTAGGTATAAAAGAAGGTGCAGTAGCGCTGAAAGAAGAAGAGCTTTACGCAGCCTTTTTGAATAAAAACAAAAAATAGATTAAAAAACCATTGATGTCAAAGCATCAAATGGTATAGTTTGTTGTGTCCCTGTTGTTAAATTCTTGAGGGTGCATTCCTTCTTACTCAATTCGTCCGATCCAATGATCACGATGTTTGGAATGCCTTTCTTTTCTGCATACTTAAA
>CAZLKW010000099.1:0-4075 GCA_964560215.1 uncultured Sediminibacterium sp.
CTACTTACACCTAAGTCGGCTAAGACACCATTCACTTTATCAATTTTATTCAAGCGAAGGAATCGTTGTATGTACCTAAAATTTTCTGGTATAAAAACAATTCGATCATCATTTGGTAGATTCTTTTTAGCATCAGCATCTTGATCAAAAGCAATGAGTTTTCCTTTCGGACCCAACTTTGATAAAATGCCTCTACTATGTCCTCCTCCACCAAATGTGGCATCTACATAAATACCATCAGGTATAATATTAAGATGCTCAATGGTTTCATGAAATAAAACAGGTACATGGTAATCTGTGTTTAAGTTGGATGTAGGGTAAGTCATCTTCCTTAATCTTGATTTTTAATACCTGCCATTACTTCCTGCGCTAGATTGCTAAATGCATCTGCAGAGAAATCCTCAAAGAGCTGTTTATAAGTACTTGCATCCCAAATTTCAAAACGATCCAATGCAGCCGCTAATACAATTTCTTTTCCAGGCAATGCAAACTCTCTTAAAGTTGGAGGCAATAACAAACGTCCTGCGCTATCCAACTCCACTTCTGTTGCACCACCCAAGAATTGACGACGGAATTGTCTCACTTTGGGATCAAAGTCATTCAATTGGCTAATTCTGTCCAAAATAGATTGCCAGCTTTTTAACGGATAAAGTGTCAAGCACTTCTCAAATCCTCTACTAACGATAAAGCGCGTCTCTCCTTCTGCCAGCTGCTTTTTCAAGCTACCTGGAACCAGGAAACGCCCCTTTGCGTCTATAGTTGATTGATATTCTCCGTGAAAACCTGTCATTGTTAATAATTTGGTGCTTATTTTACCACTTGTTCACACAAAATAACACTTTTTACCACTTTTAAAGGCTAAATGGCACCTTCTAGTTTTCCACAAGAAATAAACCGTCCTAATAAGTATACTATCATTGAATTGTAGCCAAATCTGCCCCTATTTACCATTTTATGGGTGTTAAAACATGTGGATAACCCAAATTATAGGGTTTATAAACTGTGAATCAAGGCTAAATCAGGACTTAAAGACTCAAACCAATGCCCAATCAAGGAGATTTGGTACTTTTGCGGCATGAAAATGGACGCATTTGACTATAATTTACCTGATGAGCGTATAGCCTATACCCCGGCCAAAAACAGATCGGATAGCAAATTATTGGTATGGGACCAGTCAATTATAGCAGAAGCCCAATACAAAGACATTGCAAACTTCATTCCAAGCGACCATTGTTTGATTTTTAATAATAGCAAAGTCATTGCTGCAAGAATTTTATTCAATAAAAACACGGATCAATCCACGCCAGAAAAATCTGTCTACATAGAAGATCAATCTGTTGTTAAAAAACAAAAGTTTGAAATATTTTGTCTAGAACCTACTGCTGCATATACGCCTGTTCAATTAGCAATGCAAGCAACAAATAAAGTGCAATGGAAATGTTTAGTAGGTGGTGCAAAAAAATGGAAAGCGACATTGCTAGAAAAGCAATTACAATATGAGGATAGAGCAATCCTATTGACTGCAAAAAAAATTGCACAAGAAGATGGTCATTTTATCATTGAATTTTCATGGGATCATCCAACAATAGTTTTTTCTGAAATCATTGCAATCATAGGACAAATTCCATTACCGCCCTATATAGATAGAGCAGCAAATGAATCTGATAAGGATAGATATCAAACAACCTATGCAATTGCAGAGGGCTCTGTAGCAGCTCCTACCGCTGGTTTACATTTTGATGATCTTATTTTTAATGCATTAGAAGCCAAAGGGGTTGATAAAAAATTTATCACCTTGCATGTTGGCGCCGGCACTTTTATGCCCGTAAAAGTTGAGGATTATCATGATCACTTAATGCATGCAGAATTCATAGATGTAGCAATTCATACGATTGAATATTTAGCAACAACAAAAAATAAAGTAATAGCCGTAGGAACAACTTCACTTCGAACATTAGAGTCTTTGTATTGGCTTGCCATTAAGATAAAACAAACGGCCTCTATTGATTTGAATGAATTAAGCCTACTTCAGTGGGATGCCTATACTTTAGATTCGGAAAACTTAAGCATGCAGGACGCAATGCATTTCTTAAAAAACTGGATGCTACAAAATAAATTGAGTTCACTCATAGCGACTACTCAATTAATGGTAAAACCAGGTTACACATTTAAAATTTGTAACGGGCTAGTCACAAATTTTCATCAGCCCAAGTCTACTCTATTGTTAATTATTGCTGCAATTGTAGGACCTGAATGGAAAGCCGTTTATCAACACGCTTTGGATAATGAATACCGCTTCTTAAGCTATGGTGACGGTTGTTTATTTTGGATGAACCATCGGTAAACTAATCTCTACTTTCGTTCCTTTGTCTAATTCACTTGTAACTTGAATCGTACCCTTGTGCATATCAATCACCCATCGCACATAGCTCATACCCAATCCAAATCCTTTTACATTATGGATATTTCCTGAATGTGCCCTATAGAATTTTTCGAAAATATGTTTTACTGTATCACTACTCATACCAATTCCTTTGTCTTGAATCGTAATGATCATTTTATTCGAAATAGTTTTAGTACTAATAGTTATATCAATTTCACTCTTGGCATATTTAATTGCATTGTCAATTAAATTAGACAAAACATGTAAAAAATACTCTTCGTCAATAAAAATTTCAGATGGGTCAGCTTCTAATTTTGTATGAACATTCGAGGGCTTTGCTTCTAATTGTAATTTAAAGCTCTCAATAACACCCGGTATTAGGTCGTGCATGTCTACAGACTGCCTATTAATTTGGTATTCTTTTCTTTCCAATTGCGCAGCTTGTAAAATCGTTTCTACATGCTTATTCATGCGCACATTTTCTTCTTTAATAATCGAACTAAAATAGTCCACCGACTTGACGTCCGACTGCACTTTAGCAGACTTTAATGCATCTACCGCAAGGGAGATAGTTGCTAAAGGTGTCTTTAATTCATGCGTCATATTATTGATAAAATCACTCTTGATTTCACTCAATTTTTTTTGTTTAATCAAAGACCTAATAGTGATAAAGAAGGCTGCTAATACGATGATGATAAAAAGTGCTGCACCCAAAAAGACCCATTGCAATGTCCTAAATAAATACGCATTCACATTGGGGATAACAATGATCAAAGTTTCAAATGGCCCTGTCGTTTCTAGCAGTTCTTGAGGCACAATGGAAACCCTTGTTTGTAATGTATTTAACTCGTCTAAAAAAACGTCTTCAAATTTTTTACTTTTAATTTCTATATACCCTTTCTTGTCTTGCAAAGCAAACTCATAAGACAGGTCTTGTAAGCCATACTTATTCAATGCCTCTTTCATTTTTTTATCAAGGTCTTGAAAGCTATATAGATCAGATAAAGTCGCTTCTTCAAAGCTATGTGAATGTCCGCCACCAGATAAACTCAAAGATTTTTTAGGGAAATGAAAAGACAACCCACCATTTAATTTTTTACCCAATTCATTGGATACAATAACACTCGCTTGATTTACTTTCTCAGCCAATTGATTTTTCTGTAAAAGAAAAAGCCCCTGCAACCAGGTCACCTGAATAAATAAGATTCCCAGGATGGACAAACCAATTAATGTAAATAAGAAAGGGAAAGTTTTTTTCATAATCTCGTCCTAGATGTGGTACTGCTTTTTGCTATGTGAATATATAAAAAAATCCCTCTCGATCTATCGAGAGGGATTGCTATACTTGGTAAATTTTTGTTATTATAGATGTCTTATAAAACACCCTCAACTAAAACAGTCGCTTTATTATCAATCACTTCCACAAAGCCACCTTGTATTGCATAAGTTTCTGAAGCAGCACCTTTTTGTAATACTTTCACATTGCCAATGCCTAAGGCACTTACCAATGGGGCGTGTTTGTCAAGAATTTCAAATAAACCATCTACACCAGGTAATTGTACTCCTTGAACATTTCCACTAAACAACTTCTTCTCTGGTGTTAATATTTCTAATAACATGAATGAAATTTTAATTTATTAAGCTTGAGCCATCATTTTCTTTCCTTTCTCAATCGCATCTTCTAATGTACCT
>CAZLKW010000100.1:0-3880 GCA_964560215.1 uncultured Sediminibacterium sp.
GTCAAGGTATTTTTTCTTGTAGTAGTAATCCTTTATTTGCAGCATTGTTTCTTGGGAAATAGTATCCACCTGATCCATTTCCATATACGTTTGAATAGGGGCATAAATTGATGTTTTTATTTGTTCAACTTGTTTTATAATGGCTTGTTTATCGCTGTCTTCTTCTGCATCCATCCAGGCTTCATTTAAATCCATCATTTCCATCAAGAAATCAGGTTCTAAGGCATATTTCTCATCAGGAGTTAGGATGCCTTGTATTTCTAGAACATAAGGCAGAATCTGCTCCTTTTGGTTTAAAAGGGTAAAGCCTTTATTGGCTAAAGAAGATTGTTCTAATGCAGCTTCTTGTTCGTCTGAAGTACCTTGAGCAAATTTGTCCGGATGAGTAGCTTTTTGGATCTCCATAAAAGCAGTGCGTAGTTTTTGTGTATCTACTTGAAAACCAATGGGAAGGCCAAATAACTCAAAATAGTTCATGCTAAAATTTCTTATATTGTGCAAAATAACCAATATGCCTGTATTAGGACTTATTAAAGAGGGAAAAGTTCCCAGTGATAATAGGGTGGCTCTAACACCTAAACAATGCAAATGGCTTAAAGAGCAGCATAAAGATTGGGATGTTATTGTTGAATCTTCTGCAACTAGATGTTATAAAGACCAGGAATATACTAAAGAAGGCATTCAAATTGTATCCGATATTAGTCATGCAGATATTTTATTAGGAATTAAAGAAGTGCCAAAAGATCAGTTGATTGCAGGTAAAACTTATTTATTTTTTTCACATACTAAAAAGGCACAATCCTATAATCAAGCACTATTTCATAAAATGATGGATTTAGGTATAACCCTTATTGACTATGAATGTTTAGAGCATGAGGATGGACAACGTTTAATTGGTTTTGGATTTTTTGCAGGTATCGTTGGTGCGCACAATGGTATTATGGCTTATGGTAATAGAACAAAAGCATTTCAACTAGGCAGGGTGAAAGAAGTGAAAGATTACCGTGAATTAATACATACTTATTTTGGTTTGAAATTACCTCCAGTAAAGATTGTTGTCACTGGTTCTGGAAGGGTAGCACATGGAATTTTGGAAATTATGAATTTAATGGATGTACAACAAGTAGAACCAGATGAATTTGATCGAAATTATGCTTACCCTGTTTATGTGCATTTGAAAGGAAGAGATTTGTACCAACATAAAATTACAAAGAACTACGAGCGAAATGATTTTCATTCAAATCCAGCAAACTATGATTGTTTATTTAAACAATACTTGCCACATGCTCAGATCTTGATGAATGGCATTTATTGGGAACCAGGTATACCACCATTATTTTCACACAAGGATTTATTGGAGGAGGAATTTGCATTAACCACAATTGCAGATATCACGGATGATGCACAAGGTAGTGTGCCCTGTAATTTAGGAGACGCGACTTCCCAAGAGCCTGTATATGGCGTCAATGTGAATAGTTTTGAAAAGACAATCCCATATTTACCGGGAGGTATAGATGTTATGGCGGTTGGTAATTTACCAAATGAATTACCTCGTGATGCGAGTAGGTTCTTTGGGGAACAATTAATTAAATATGTTTTACCTGATTTAGTAGCAGGAGGAAATGAAATTATTAAGCGTGCTACGATGTTAGAAAAAGGTAAATTAAATCTTCGCTACGACCATTTAGTGGACTACGCAAAACATTAGTAAATCATAACTCGTTGTTGATTATTTTAAAAGTGTAAATAGTACTCTTTTAGTAGTGCTGTAAATTCATCACTATAAGATTGATCTTCCTTTTTGATAATTATCTTACTTCTTTGAACTGTAATTTCAGATGTTTGCTTCGTAAATTTTAGCATTGCTCGAATAGGAAGGTGTTTGGCATCATTGTACATCATAACTTCTTCGGCCAATTGCATTTCATATTTACCGGCTAATTTTTGGAAAGTATAGGCTCTTAAGGTAGGCACTAGAATAAATAATGAACCTGTATCTTTTAATAATTTTCCTGCAGCTTTTGCAAGCTCCTCCCAAGGCAAAGCAGTACTATGTGAAGCTAAATTTTTTGAAGCGTTGGGAGATTGTAAATCGCCTTCGTAAAATGGAGGATTGATAATAATACAATTATATAATGGTTCCTGATATTGGGTAGCGTAATCTTGAATAGAGGAATGCTCAACCAATAATCTATCTCTCCATGGACTTGCCTCGAAGTTATTTTTTGTTTGTTTGTATGCCCCATCTTCAATTTCAATAGCGGTTATAGTTGCCGAAGATTTTTGAGCCAACATTAAACTCAATAAACCAGTACCAGATCCAATATCTAATATTTTCTTTGCTGAATGAATTTGAGGATCCTGGGTAGCCCATGCACCAAACAAACATGCATCAGTACATACTTTCATTGCAGTATGTTCCTGATGCACGATAAATTGTTTAAACTGGAAATAGGGGTTCGCCACTATTATTCAGATGTTAAACCAGCAACGATATACTCTTTGTTTAAACGAGCAATATTTGCAATTGAAATTTCTTTAGGACAAGCAGCTTCACAAGCACCTGTATTGGTACAAGATCCAAAACCTTCCTTATCTAATTGTGCCACCATATTGGTTACACGTGTTTTTCTTTCAGGGCCTCCTTGAGGTAATAAAGCTAAGTGAGATACTTTCGCACTTAAGAATAACATAGCAGAGCTGTTTTTACATGCAGCAACACATGCACCACATCCAATACACATAGCAGCAGCAAATGCTTCATCCGCCTTTGATTTTTCAATTGGTAAAGAGTTACCATCTACTGCATTACCTGTATTCACACTCACATAGCCACCTGCTTGAATAATTCTATCGAAGGCAGATCTGTCTACAGTCAAATCTTTAATGATTGGAAAAGCATTTGCTCTCCATGGTTCAATAACAATGGTATCGTTGTCTTTGAAGGCACGCATGTGTAATTGACAAGTAGTATTTGCTTGCCAAGGACCATGTGGTTTTCCATTAATGTACATAGAGCACATCCCGCAAATACCTTCTCTACAATCATGGTCAAATGCAACTGGCTCACCACCTGTTGTAATTAATTGTTCGTTCAAAATGTCCATCATTTCTAGAAAAGACATCTCGTCTGAAATATTTTCTACTCTGTACATTTCAAATGCACCAGGAGTATTAGAATTTTTTTGACGCCAAACCTTTAAATTTAAATTCATAGTAGTATGTGACATGGCAATATTATTTATAGTTTCTTTGAGATGTTTGAATCACTTCGTATTTTAATTCCTCTTTGTGTAAAGCCCACTCATGTTCATTTTTCAATTCCCATGCAGCAACATACATAAATTTGGCATCGTCTCTTAATGCTTCTCCTTCTGGTGTTTGGTATTCTTCTCTAAAGTGACCACCACAGCTTTCTTCTCTAGCTAGTGCATCTACACACATTAATTCTCCTAGTTCAATAAAGTCGGCCACACGGTTGGCTTTATCTAATTCAGGATTGTACTCATTAATTTCTCCAGGAATTCTTAAATCAGACCAGAATTCTTTTTTCAAAGCTTGTAAATCTGCAATGGCTTGTTTTAAACCTGCTTCATTTCTTGACATACCACACTCATTCCAAATAATTTTACCTAAACGCTTGTGGAAACTTTCTGCCGATTGTTTACCATTAATATTTTTTAATGAAGCAATACGCTCTGCTACTTTTTTAGCAGCCTCTTCAAAGGCCGGATGTGTAGTTGGAATGGCAGCATTGTAAATTTCATCTGCTAAATTATTTCCTACTGTATAAGGCGCCACAAAATAACCATCTGCTAAACCTTGCATTAAGGCACTAGCACCTAAACGATTGGCACCATGGTCGCTAAAGTTAGCTTCA
>CAZLKW010000101.1:0-3793 GCA_964560215.1 uncultured Sediminibacterium sp.
TGAATTGGATAAAATACGATCATTTACCATCATCCATGGACTTGATGGCAAAAATCAGGTACCATGATAGTGGTGCAATGTGTACCCTATCCCATACAGACAATGGTGTGCAAGCTAGATTCTATGAGAACGTGAAAAGTATTGCGCCAGGCCAAAGTGCTGTATTCTACGAAGGCGACGATGTGGTTGCTGGAGGAATTATACAGAGCGGCGTTTTAATATAGCACCAAATAAAGTATCTGCTTGTTGGGTATAGCCTTTAAAATAACGTTGTTCAATTAATTCAAATTGCCCTTGCGCAAGAATGGCATTTACATGCGCTTCATTTTCTGCTGCATACACAGAACATGTCGCAATTAAAAGATGCCCATCTAACTTTACAGTAGGTAAAATATTTTCAATGATCTTAGATTGCAATTGCGTGTAGGTATTTAGATTTTCCTTTTTGAAAAAAGCAATTTGCTCTGGTGTTCTACCCCATGTACCAGAACCTGAACAAGGTAAATCTGCAAATACAAAATCAAATGGTTTTTTTATATCAAAGGCTTCTGTTAAATCAATCACTTGTACACTTGCGGGGCGTATACCAGCTTCTTGCAAACGCTTGTCTGCATTGAATAAAATGCTTTCTCTTACATCCGATACATGCATTCTAATATTTTGCATCGTATCATACATTAAAATAGTTTTACCCCCACTCGCTGCGCAAGCATCCCAAACTTGAATGGGCGTTTCCATACTTGTTGGAACATGGTTTAATAATTGCGCCAAAGCTTGTGAATTCAAATCTTGAATCACAGCTTCCTTATTGAGTGCTAATATATTTTGTAAGGAAGTAGTATTAGAAAAAGCAAAACAATTTTCATTGACAACGGTATATTCAATAGATGCCGTATTCAATGCCGATATCACTTTATCTTTTTGCCAAGGACGTATACGAATAAACAATAAAGGTTGAATCGTATGAGAATGAACAAAAGATGGAATATCTATTGCACTTGAAATTGCATCCTGTAAAGGGAAATCAGCATGCATGGTTCTAAAATGCGCATAACAAAACGCACTGATACTTTTCCGATCCCTACTCCCATGCTTTTTATTGGCAGCAAAATATTTTTTCAAATAGGCAGCCAAGGGCTCCTGCCCGTGATAAGCAGCGATTAACTTTTGTGCAACCTCATGATGTTGATTTTGATGCGTCATACTATAAAAAAGGAAGTCATGCAAAACATGACTTCCTTTTATTGATTGATCTTAAAATTATAATTCTAATAAACTTGCTACTGGATCTTTAGCAATTAATAAAAGCGATGGATTTTCTAGCAACTCTTTTACACGTACTAAGAATCCTACACTCTCACGTCCATCGATGATTCTGTGGTCATAACTTAAAGCCAAGTACATCATTGGTAAAATTTTCACTTCCCCATTCACCGCCATTGGACGATCTTGAATTTTGTGCATTCCTAAAATGGCAGATTGAGGAATATTTATGATTGGCGTACTCATTAAACTTCCAAATACACCACCATTGGTAATAGTGAATGTACCACCTGTTAATTCTTCTGCAGTTAATTTACTATCTCTTGCTTTACCAGCTAATTCAATTACTTTCTTCTCGATACCAGCCATGCTTAAACTTTCAACGTTTCTGATAACAGGAACTGTTAAGCCTCTTGGCGTACTTACTGCGATACTGATATCTGCATAGTCATGGTATAATAATTGATCTCCATCAATAAATGCATTTACAGAAGGCCACTCCGTTAAAGCAATCGCACAAGCTTTTGCAAAGAAACTCATGAAACCTAAATTCACACCATGTGCTTCTTTAAATTTATCCTTGTATTGTTTTCTGATTTGCATAATGCCAGTCATGTCTACTTCGTTAAAAGTAGTTAACATAGCAGTTGTATTTTTTGCCTCTACCAAGCGACGGCTAATTGTTTTTCTAAGGTTAGACATTTTCTCTGGACGTACATTGCGAGAAAATAATTCTTGACCAGCAAATTGAATTTTACCAGGATTATTTAAAGCATCTAATACATCCACTTTTGTAATCTTACCTGCGTATCCACTTGCTTTAATTTGATTGGTATCCACTTTCTTGTCTGCAATAATTGCAGCAGCAACTGGTGTAGTTTTCACATTATTCGGCACACTTGTTACTGGAGCTGAAGATGCTACTGGAGCTGCTGCTGGTGCTGCAACTGGTTCTGCTTTTGGCGCTTCTCCAGCTGGCTTAGCAGCAGTTTCATCAATATCAGCTAAAATAGCACCGATTAAAATACTATCTCCTTCTGTTGCCTTATGATGCAAAGTACCCGCCTGTTCAGCGTTCACTTCGAATGTTGCTTTTTCACTCTCTAACTCCGCAATCACTTCGTCACGATCTACCCAAGCACCTTCTGGCTTAGTCCACTTTAACAAAGTTACTTCTGTGATAGATTCTCCTACTGTAGGTACTTTAATCGAAATCATGTTTTAATATTTTAGATAGAAAACGCAGTTGTTATTATTTCATTTTGTTCTTTCGCATGCACTTTAGCATAACCAGTTGCTGTAGCAGCACTTGATTGTCTACTAATTACACCGTATTTTATCGCTTTTAAATTCATTTGCAAGAAACTAGCAGCACCCATATTCAAAGGCTCTTCCTGAACCCAGAACCAAATTGCTTTACCATATTTTTGATAAAGTGCTGTAATTTGTTGCGTTGGCAATGGATACAATTGTTCTAAACGTACAATTGCGATATCGTTTCTTTGTTCTGTTTTTTGTCTTTCGGCCATCTCGTAATAAATCTTACCAGAGCAGAACAATACTTTCTTAACGTCCTCTACTTTTTGTACATAGGTATCGTCAATTACTTCTTGGAATCTACCATTTGTCAAATCAGACATAGGACTGAATGTTGCCGGGCTTCTAAGGTTCGCTTTAGGAGAGAAATTGATCATTGGTTTTCTGAAAGACCAAGTTAATTGTCTTCTCAATGCATGGAATAAATTGGCTGCAGTGGTCACATTTGTGATGATCATATTATTTTCGGCACATAATTGTAAGTAACGCTCTAAACGTGCACTACTATGTTCTGGGCCTTGACCTTCGTATCCGTGTGGCAATAACATCACCACCCCATTCTGACGTTGCCATTTTTGTTCACCAGCGGCAATGAATTGGTCTATGATTGTTTGTGCTCCGTTGGAGAAATCCCCGAACTGTGCTTCCCAAACAACCAAAGCATCTGCGTTTGCTAATGCATAACCATATTCAAAACCAAGCACCCCATATTCACTCAATAATGAGTTGTATATTCTAAAAGGTTGTTGTCCTTCTGATACTTGATTCAATCTATTAAATTGTTCATTGGTATTTTCATCCACTAAAACTGCATGACGATGGCTAAAAGTTCCACGCTTCACATCCTGTCCACTCATACGAACTGTCTTACCTTCTGCCAATAAAGAAGCATAAGCCATCAATTCACCTGTAGCCCAATCTATCTTCTGTTCTGTTTCGTATAATTTAATTTTCTCTTGAATTAATTTATCTACTTTTTTCAATGGTGTAAAACTAGCAGGCCATTTCATTAAAGCATCAAAAATTGATTTTGCTTTTTCTGCTGGGATTGCCGTAGATGGTGAGCTAAGGAAATCTTCGTTCGTTGCTTTACGCATTGCTTCCCATGCTAATTCAGGTGCTTGATATTTGTAAGGCAATGGATTTTGTTTTACCTCGTCTAATCTTGCTTGAAGATCGGACCAGAATTTCTTTTCCATTTCCTTTGCTAATT
>CAZLKW010000102.1:0-3760 GCA_964560215.1 uncultured Sediminibacterium sp.
ATATTACCCTTGTGGGAAAGCCTGAATTAAGTAGCATAAGAGTGACTGCACCTGCAGCACCGACTGCTACTGCTCCAGCTGCAAAAGCAAATGTAGCAGCTGCTGTAAATGAAGGCGGATCAATGGATAATGTAACTGCAGCAGCTAAGAGCATGCAAAGCGATGCGCCAGCATGTAGCACTTGTGGACATATCACTATTCGTAGCGGTACTTGTTACAAATGTTTGAACTGCGGCACGAGCATGGGTTGCTCCTAGACCATAAAATGAATAAACACTCTCAATACCCGCTCTGCAATGAGCGGGTATTTTTTTGCCTAAAACATTCAAATAAAATTTGGGCATGCATTCATAAAATGCATTAAATTCATAGTTCAAATTATCACTAGAAAAACGATTGTCTTATGTCTGATTTTCAAGTTAAAGTTGCACCAAAAACGTATGACGCAGTCATAGTAGGTTCTGGCGCTGGAGGAGGTATGGCTGCTTATGTATTAGCAAAAGCAGGTTTGAAAGTATGTCTACTAGAAGCAGGACCAGATTTTGATCCTGCAAAGCATTCTGCACAATTAAAAAATCCATGGGATTCACCACGTCGTGGAGCAAGTTCAAAATATCGTCCTTTCGGAGAATTTGACGGCTGTTTTTGGGGATGGGATATCGATGGAGAACCTTACACGCAAACAAAAGGTTCCGATCATTTTGATTGGTGGAGAGCAAGAATGGTGGGGGGGCGTACGAACCACTGGGGACGTATCTCTTTAAGATTTGGTCCAAAAGATTTCAAAAGAAAAAGTATTGATGGCCTAGGAGATGATTGGCCAATAGGATATGAAGATGTGAAGCCATACTATGATAAAATTGATAAGTTGATCGGTGTATACGGAACGAACGAAGGTTTAGAAAACGACCCAGATGGCATTTTCTTACCTCCGCCAAAACCACGTCTACATGAATTGATGTTTAAGAAAGCAGCCACTGGAATTAATATCCCAGTGATTCCTTCTCGTTTATCTATTTTAACGAAGAAAATCAATGATGAGCGTGGTGCATGTTTTTATTGCGGTCAATGTAATCGTTCTTGTAAAGTGTATGGTGATTTTTCTTCTTCTTCTGTTTTGGTAAAGCCAGCAGTGATGACAGGGAATGTGGATTTAATCACTGGTGCTATGGCACGTGAAGTATTGACAGATAATGAAGGGAAAGCAAAAGGCATTTCTTATGTGAATAAAACAGATAAACAAGAATACCAAGTCAATGCAAAAATTGTAATTCTTGGTGCAAGTACATGTGAGACTGCACGTTTATTGTTGAATTCAAAATCACAAAAACATCCCAATGGTTTAGCGAATAGTTCTGGTGTTGTGGGGCACTATCTACATGATTCAACAGGTGCAGCACTAGGTGGCGTAATTCCAAACTTAATGGGCCGTAAGCGTTATAACGAAGATGGTGTTGGTGGCATGCACGTCTATACGCCATGGTGGTTGGATAATAAAAAATTAGATTTCCCAAGAGGTTATCATATTGAATATTGGGGTGGTATGAGTCAGCCTAGTTATGGATTTGGCATGGGCACGCAGGGATTGAATGGAAAGTTCCAAGTCAATGGAAAAACAAAAGAAGAAGGTGGATATGGTAGCTCATTAAAAGAAGATGTTCGTTTCTTCTACGGCGCTAGTGTGGGTATGGGTGGACGTGGTGAAGCAGTACCACGTTTCGAAAACCATTGTAAAATCGATCCAAATGTAGTAGACAAGTATGGTATACCTGTTTTAAATTTTGATTGTAAGAATTCAGAATATGAAATCAAACAAGCAAAGCACATGAAGGAAACCTTCCGTGAAATCATGCATGAAATGGGCGCGGTTATTACATGGGGTGATCAAGACGATGCAAGTAATAATTATGGATTATCTAATCCTGGAAACATCATTCATGAAGCAGGTACAGTGCGTATGGGGGCAGATAAAAAAACAGCACCATTAAACGCATGGGGACAAGCACATGATTGTAAAAATTTATTCTGTGTAGATGGCTCTGTATTTACGTCTCAAGCAGACAAGAATATTACTTGGACCATCTTAGCATTGTCGATGCGAACATCTGAATACATTTTGGATCAGTTACAGAAACAAAATTTATAATTTTTTTTAAAATTTTAAAAGAAGTAATAAGGTGGCTTAAATTTTTTGAAGCAACCTTATTAAGGCCAAAAACAAAATTTATAATTATGGACAGAAGGAAATCCATCAAAGCGTTGATCATAGGTACAGTTTCTGCAGGCGTAGTTTTAGATGCATGTAAGAGTGAGAAAACAACTGTGACCGAATACAATCTGGATGATAGAATGCAAGAAGAAAAGGATTACTTGGTAAAAGTGAATGCTGAACCAAAATTCTTTGACGAGCATGAAATGGCAACCATTATCGTATTGGGTGATATCATTATGCCAAAAGATGAGACAAGTGGTTCTGCATCAGAAGCGAAAGTGCCAGAATTTATCGAATTCATTGTAAAAGATATGCCTGAACACCAAGTGCCTGTAAGAGGGGGCTTAAGATGGCTGGACTTACATAGTTTTAATAAGCATGGCAAATCTTTTGTAAGCTGCACACATGAGCAACAAATTGGTATTGTAGATGAAATCGCCTATCCTAAAAAAGCGAAACCAGAAGTGGCACAAGGGGTTAGTTTCTTTAATAAAATGAGAGACTTGGTTACTACTGGTTTTTACACTTCTGAAATTGGTGTGAAAGACCTTGGATATATGGGCAATGTACCCAATCAATGGCAGGGGGTACCAGATGATGTATTGAAACATCATGGACTCGCTTATACAGAGAAAGAGCTCAAAGAATGTATTTAGCAACTAATAAATGAGAAAATATACCTATCCCTAGGCTCTCGGCTCACATTGCTCGAACGTTCGCTACGGAATAGTATATTTTCTCATTATCTTTTTATAAAACAAAGGCCCCAATTATTTGGGGCCTTTGTTTTATTCAGTTCTTTCTAATTTAATTTTTCGATAAGCAAATTTCTGCTCTAAGCAATTGTACTTCCTGCAGCGATGGCTTCGCTAGGACTCACAAAGTATAATTTGCCCGCTGCGTCTTCGGCCATTAAAATCATCCCCTTGCTTTCGATACCACGCATTTTACGTGGTGCTAAGTTGGCTACAATTGTTACTTGCTTGCCTACAATATCTTCGGGATTAAAATGCATTGCAATACCTGATAGAATCGTTCTTTGCTCAAATCCAAGGTCCACTAAGAGTTCCAATAATTTATCTGCTTTCTCTACTTTTTTAGCTTCGATGATGGTACCTACACGCAAGTCAATTTTGCCAAAATCATCAAATACGATCTCAGGTTTTAATGCATTGTCTTTTGTGTTTTCTACTGCTGCGGTATTTTCCATAGTTGTTTTTTTAGCTGCTACATTCGCCTGTAACTGTGCTAATTCTGCTTCAATTTCTTCGTTCTCTATCTTTCTGAATAATAATTCTGGGGCACGCAAGCTATAACCCACTTTTAATAAGTCAAACCTGCCTGCATTTTCCCATTCTAACATCTTATCTACCACCTTCATCATGTAACACATTTTCTTTGCAGTAAATGGAATGAAAGGTTGTGCAAGTATAGCAAGGTTAGCACACAATTGTAAACAACAATGCATGGTGTTATCAATGATCTTTTGTGCATCTGGATTTTGATCCAAGGTCTTTGCAACAATCCAAGGTTCTTTTTTTTGCATGT
>CAZLKW010000103.1:0-3693 GCA_964560215.1 uncultured Sediminibacterium sp.
CTGCTAAATCGCCAGGTAATACATCCCAAGGGTGTGGAGTCAATTGTTTTAAACCTAAGCTGATACGCTTCTTGTCATCATCAAAGTCTAATACAACAACTTGAATCTTTTGATCCATCTTCACCACTTCACTAGGGAGAGAGATTCTACCCCAAGAAATATCAGTGATGTATAATAAACCATCTAATCCACCTAAGTCCATGAATGCACCAAAATCAGTGATGTTTTTAACAACACCTTCTAATACTTGACCTTTCTCTAATTTGCTCATGATCTCTGCACGTTGTGCTTCGATATCGCTTTCAATTAAGGCTTTATGTGATACAACGGCATTCTTAATAGTTTCGTTAATCTTCACTACTTTAAATTCCATTGTCTTTCCTACGAATTGATCATAATCTGTAACGGGCTTCACATCAATTTGAGAACCTGGTAAGAAAGTTTCCATACCAAATACATCAACGATTAATCCACCTTTTGTTTTGCTTGTAACTAAACCAGTAACAACTTCACCAGTCTTATGTACTTCCATAATACGCTCCCAAGCACGGTAGATACGAGCAGACTTACGGCTTAAGTGAAGATTACCATCACGGTCTTCTTTCTCTACTACCATTACCTCAACTGTATCACCAGTTTTAACACCATTGGTGTCACGGAATTCATTCAATGATACTAAGCCATCACTTTTAAATCCGATGTTTACTACCACATCAGTTTTAGTTAAAGCAACAACTAAACCATTCATGATTTCGCCGTCATTGATTTGTACGAAAGTGTCATCATACACTTTGTCATACTTTACTCTTTCAGCTTCAGCATAATGACTCACGTTACGTTTGTCTACGCTCCAGTCGAAATCGTCGTGTGCAGTTTCAACTACCACTTCAGGTGCTTTTGTTGTCGCAGTTGCTTCAGTAGCTGTAGCGCCACCGAATTCCTGTGCGTCTGCGTTTAGGTTTTTTGAAAATAGTTTCATATAAAAATCCGGCGTTTTTGAACCGGACGGCAAAGGTAAGATAAATGACAGAAAATTGCATAAAAAAGCCTCAAAAAATGAGGCAAGGATGGTTTCTAACTAATTGATTTTCAATAATGAATTCCTATTGACCCATATGTTGTGCTGCTATCCAGCCCGAAGTCCATGCATGTTGGAAATTAAAGCCCCCTGTGATACCATCTACATCCATCATTTCGCCTGCAAAATGTAGGCCTGGAATCAACTTACTTTCCATCGTATTGGCATCAATTTCTGCAAGGTCTACTCCACCACAAGTAACAAACTCTTCCTTAAATGTTGTTTTTCCTTTGATCTGCAAACTCATTCTAGTTAGTAATTGAATAAGTATTTGTTGTTGTGCATTTTTTAAATCTGCCCATTTAGTTTGATGCGCTATGCCAGACTCTGTTAATAAATAATGCCAAAGTCTTTGAGGCAAATCGAATGGATTTTTTGAACCCATTTCTCTTCTTCCAAAATCTTGTCTAAAATTCATCCACTCTAATCGCAATGAATTTTCATTATAGATAGGCACCCAATTGATTAAAATATTTCCTTCATAATTTGCATCTGCCATTGCCCTTGCACACCATGCAGATAATTTAATTGCAGCAGGTCCGCTAATGCCCCAATGGGTAATCAACAATGGCCCTTGTTCTAAAAATTTTTCACCCTGCCATTGTATACTTGCTTGCTCAACAGCTACGCCCATTAAAGTGGTGATTTTTTTATCAACTACATTGAATGTAAATAAAGAAGGAACAGACGGTATAAAATGATGTCCTAAAGATTCAATCCATTTAAAATTATCCGCTTTTACAATTCCCCCTACTGCAAAACATATTTGATCTGCGTGAATGGTTTTTTGATTCCCACAAACTAATTCGAAAGAAGGTTTTTCTACACCCCCATTTTGGGTTACACGAACCACTTCATGATTCAAAAGAATATCAATTTTATATTGATTTACTTTTTTCATAAAGCACGCTACAATTGTTTCCGAATCATTGGTAATAGGAAACATGCGCCCATCCTTTTCTGTATGTAATTTGACGTCGTTCTTAGCAAACCAATCAATTGTATGAAGTGTAGCAAATTGATAAAATGATTTTTTTAAAAATCGTTGCCCTCTTGGATATTTTTTAATTAAGTTCGATACATTAGGACAAGCATGCGTTACATTGCAACGGCCTCCTCCACTTACACGAACTTTAGAAAGTAATTTAGAAGTTTTTTCAACTATGGTAATCTGCCAATCTGGATGCAGTTCTGCTATTTGTATGGCACAAAAAAAACCTGCAGCACCTCCGCCAACAACTACAATGTTTTTCTTTTCCATGATTAGATTTAACTATTTATAAAATTGCACTCCTGATTTAAAGAGGCAATTAATAGTAAGATGAATTTAAATTGCTATTTGCTTTTTCAGCAGCTTCAATAATTGAAAAGTCTGACAAGATTAATGCTTCATTTTTCTTAACACAAACATCATGCTCAAAATGCACAGAAGCTTTGCCATCCTGCGTCTTTACAGTCCATCCATCTTCGTCTGTAAATACTTTATGTGTGCCTAGATTAATCATTGGCTCAATTGCTAATACTAAATTCTCTACCAACTTCATACCTGTACCTCTTTTGCCGTAGTTAGGCACTTGTGGATCTTCGTGCAATTGTTTTCCTAAACCATGTCCTACTAATTCACGCACAACCCCATAACCATGTTTCTTTTCGGTATGTTCTTGAATTGCGAAACCAATATCTCCGACTCTATTATTGACAACTGCTTTTTCAATTCCTTTATACAATGATTCCTTAGTCACCTTTACTAATTGCAACAACTCTGGCGCCACTTCTCCTAAGATGAAAGTGTATGCGTGGTCACCATGCCAACC
Organism: uncultured Sediminibacterium sp.; assembly: GCA_964560215.1. Taxonomy (GTDB): domain Bacteria; phylum Bacteroidota; class Bacteroidia; order Chitinophagales; family Chitinophagaceae; genus Sediminibacterium. The sequence continues at coordinate 2,893 of CAZLKW010000103.1, forward strand.
GTCTAATATTACGCCTAAATCGATGGATACAATATCTCCTTCTTTTAAAGCTGTCTTATTTGGAAACCCATGCACCACTACGTCATTTACTGATGCACAAATATGATGCGGATAACCATGATAATTGTAAAATGATAAAGTGGCTTTATGGTCTTTTACAAACTGCATACAAAACTGATCAATATCAAGCGTTGTTATTCCTGGCTTGATCATTTTTGCAACTTCAGTTAATGTTTTACTCACTAACATGGCAGCGGCTTTCATTTGGCCAATATTCTCTTCGGTTTTAGTATATACCATACAAAGTTGATTCGTTGCTTAAAAAAACAAACCTGTCTTTTAATGGACAGGTTTGTAAATATAATTATTTTATAAAAAATTACATTCCTGAAATTGGTGATCTTCCTTGAACACGACCTGTACTCATTAAACCATCATATTGACGCATTAATAAATAAGTTTCAATCTGCTGTAATGTATCCAAGATAACACCTACCATGATTAATAATGAAGTACCTCCAAAGAAAGTGCTGAAACCTTGAGTCACACCCAATTTTTGAGCAAATCCAGGTAAGATACCTACTAATGCTAACAAAATAGCACCTGGTAAAGTAATTCTATCCATTACGGCACCAATATAATCCGTTGTTGGTTGACCAGGCTTCACACCAGGAACAAATCCGTTGTTACGCTTAAGGTCTTCTGAAATTTGCTTTGGATTAAAAATTAAAGCAGTGTATAAGAAAGTAAATCCTATTACCATTACAGAATAAATCAACATATACCATAGATTACTATGAT
>CAZLKW010000104.1:0-3595 GCA_964560215.1 uncultured Sediminibacterium sp.
TGCTAATTCAATCAATGTTGCAAGATGGTTACCACAACAATTGTATTACTTTTTTGCATGGCAACAATGGGTGGCAAAATATGGAGACCATACACCAATGCATATCGTGGTGCCAAGTGGCAACTTTGGTAATATCTGTGCGGGCATGATGGCAAAGGCAAGTGGTTTGCCCTTAGGACATTTTGTTGCAGCATGTAATGCGAATAATGTGGTCACTAGATATTTAGATACCGAAAAATATGAAGTGCATAAATCTGTCGTAACTATTTCTAACGCGATGGATGTGGGTAACCCAAGTAATTTTGTACGCATTATGGAGATCATGCAAAACAACTTCAATCAACTTAAAAATGCATTGAGTAGTTATAGCTATGATGATCTTACTACACAAGCAACTATTACAAGGGTTTATAATGATTATGGTTATACTTTAGATCCACACGGTGCAGTCGCATTTTTAGCTGCCGAAGAATTTATACATGATCATACACATGCCATTACCCATTATAATCATACCGAGGAAGCGGTCCCTGTGCATGCGGTCATTTTAGAAACAGCCCATCCTGTGAAATTCCCAGAAGTAGTAGAGGAAGCCATTGGACACAAATTAGATTTACCTGCTTCTGTTCAATATCTTTTAGACAAACCAAAAAAGTCTATTCCATTGAGTGCAGATTATGCTGCATTTAAGTTATGGATGCTAGGAAGATTGTAATTTATATTTCTTCATCTTTGCTTTAATATATTCTTTTTTCCAATCAAAGCTTTTAGGAAGCTTTGGTTTTGGAAGAGAATTTATTAATTCAGTTAATGATTTTTTATTCTTCATAAAATAATTTAAATAAAGTTCTATTAATTATTTTGAATTACTAATTCTAATTTCTATTAATTAGAATATACTCTATTTATTATGTTATAAATATAAACGGCTCCATTTAGGAGCCGTTTATAAATTACGTATTGTTTATTTCCCTTTTAAATATTTATCCAACCAGCGTCCTTGCTCGTATAATAAGTGCAATACGTTTTCTTTTCCTCTGTAGCCATGCGCTTCATAAGGTAAGTATACAAAACGCACTGTGCCACCGTGCCCTTTGATAGCAGCGTATAAGCGCTCACTATTAATTGGGAAGGTACCAGTATTGTCATCCATTTCGCCGTGTGTCAATAAAATTGGTGTTTTAATTTTATTCGCATGTGCAAAAGGACTCATGTCTAAATATAATTGAGGGGCTTGCCAGAAAGTTCTGTCTTCATTTTGAAAACCAAAAGGTGTCAATGTTCTGTTGTAAGCACCGCTACGAGCAATACCTGCTTTGAATAAATTACTATGCGCTAAAACATTTGCAGTCATGAATGCACCGTAACTATGTCCGCCAATGGCAAATTTAGTACGATCACTTACACCCATGCTTACTAATTTATCGATCGCAGCTGTAGAATTCAAAATCAATTGATTCACAAAGTCATCGTTAGGTTTTTTATCAGGTGAAGTTGCTACGATTGGCATCTCCGCATTATCTAAGATTGCATAACCTTGTGTTACATAAAACACTGGAGAGCCCCAGCTTAACAAAGTAAACTTATGTTGGTTACCTCTAATCTGACTCGCATCCGCAGCGCTTGTAAACTCTCTAGGATAAGCCCAAAGTAAAGTAGGTAAAGGACCATCTTTTTCTTTGTTGTATCCTTTAGGTAAATATAGGTCACCTGTTAAGTCAACGCCATCTGCTCTTTTGTATTTAATTTTTTCTTTCGTCACCCCTTCCAAGCTTGCGTATGGATTGCTAAAATTAGTGATGGCAACAGAAGTGTTTGCTTTTAAAGATTTCAAGAAATAGTTAGGCACTTCTTTCTCTGTTTCTCTGCGTGTGATAATTTGTAAACTAGATGCATCTAATACATCCGCTACATATTCAAAACAATCTTCTTTACTGCGCCAAATGATCTCATTGGTTTTAGTGTCCAGATTGTAGATAGATAAGTAAGGCAAATCTCCTTTGTCAGAAGCACCAGTGGTGTTATTCATTAATAGAGAACGACCATTGTTTAGAGTTGCAATAACTTCCTTACCATATTTATTTTTATGCTTTACAGGATTACCAAGATTGCTGTACGCATCGGTTAAGCTTCTTTCGTACAAAGTAGTGAATGTATTTGCTTTATGATTGTATACACTCACTTTATAGCGTTGTTTTGTTCTTAACACTTCTGTTACTAAAGCAAGTGTTTCGTCTCCCCAGCTGATATTAGAAAAACGCGCAGCTGTTTTAAATAATTCTTTAGGTGCATCATTGAATGGCGCAGCTATTGCCATTACCGCATCGTGGAATGGAACTGCTTTTTTAATTAATCCACTATCCAACGGCATTGCATACACAATGGTAGCCGCTTCGTCATCCTTCCATTCAAAACCTCTAGGCGCATTTTGTACGTTATCATAACCACTCGCTGTCCCTTCTGTAGAAGGCAACTGCGCAATTGTTTTTACAAGTGTACCATTCTTATCAAGCACTTGCATAGAAGATGCAAAACCATACGCAGTCACTAAATAAGAGAAAGGCTTATTTAAAGAACGAGTAAGGATGTAATTTTTATCTGGAGAGATGCTGAAACTATTTGTTAATGCAGGCGCACCAATTCTTGTTTCTACCCCATTTTTATTTTTTACTAATTGACTCTTCGCTAAGAATTCAAAAACATATTCATCATAAGGCGATTTAATTAAATCTTGGTAAGTCACACTTGGTGCAGCTTTACCTAAGTTCTCTTGAATCGTTGGGCCTTTAGGCGTGATAGGTCTTTTAGCTAAAGCACTTGCAGCATTCACATTTACTTTATACATTACTGTTGCGTCGTCTAACCAAACTAAGCTTGCGCCTAAAATTAAATTAGCAGCAGTCTTATTTATTTTTTGACAAGTCAAAGTTGTTAAGTCAATTACATATACATCTACTGCATTTGCAGACACATTGTAAAATGCAATTTTGTTTTCTGATGGATTCCATGTAGGACTTAAAGCAGCAACTGTTGCAGGCATCCCCTTAATCACTAAAGTTTTGTTACTAGCGATATCCTTAATCGTCATACCCTTTATATAGTTCTGACGGGTAGGTGAAAAGTTGTTCGGGTTAAGACGTAGACCAGCAATTTTAAATTCTGCTTGTCCAAGTTCTTCCACCAATGGATAAGATGGACGCTCCATTACCAACATGTGTTTTGCTTTACCATCAACACTAATAGATGGAGTAGGTGCTGCTAATAATAAATCAGCAATTTCTTTTGGCGGTGTTTGATAAGCAGAAGCTTCTTGCGCAACAGATTGCAAGCTTAACAATGCTAGAACAAAAAAGCCAAGGATAGATCCTATGATTTTTTTCATATTCGGGATTTAAGGAATTTACTTAAAAATGATTTTACCTAAATTAAGATAAAATCTACATTACGCTCTACCTCCTATCAAATTTTCCTTCTTATCATACACTAAATTCGTAAGTGTAACTACTTGCAATTGTTAAAGTATTAAACAATACTTGACTCAATTAAAAACGGCCCCTATATTAGGAGCCGTTTCGTTTCATCCGATTGCTTGCTT
>CAZLKW010000105.1:0-3539 GCA_964560215.1 uncultured Sediminibacterium sp.
ACTATTGTTGCTACCTTTGCTTTAAATGCGGCACAACAAACTAACTTGATGCCAAGGAAAGCACAAAAATAAATATGGAATTAATAGAAGATAAAATATTTGATCGAGTGGACTTTGTAAAAAGTCCACTCGGCATTTGTGAGTTTGACAATTGTACTTTCAAACATTGCACATATGCGCCTAACAGTTTGGCAGGCAGTATTTTTATTGATTGTACTTTTGAAAATTGTGATCTTAGTAATTTAAAGCTTGCCCAGACTTCTTTTAGGCAAGTAAATTTTAATGGCTGTAAGATGATTGGGCTTCGTTTTGACGAATGTAATCCTTCCTTGCTTGGTTTTAATTTTAAAGAATGTAATTTAAGTCATAGTGTGCTTGTGGGTTTGAAATTAAAAGGTACACAAATGATACATTCAATAGCAGAAGGTGTTGACTTTACAGATTCAGATTTGACAAGTGCCGTGTTCAATCACACCAATTTTTTAAATGCTCGTTTTGTTCAATCTAATTTAGAAAAATCAGATTTTAGACAAGCAATTAATTATGCTATTGATCCTACACAAAACAAATTAAAAAAAGCGCAGTTTAGTCCAGAAGGTTTAGATGGCTTGTTAACTGTGTTTGGAATTGTTGTAAAATAAATAGCGCGCATCATGTCTTTTCTTTTTGAGCCAGAAAATTTATTACCTAAAGATGGTGTAGCTATATACTATGGAATTGTATATCCAGAAATGGAGGCTATGGCGCTCAGTGATTTATTATTTGATACCATGCCATGGAAGCAAGATGAAGTACTCATGTTTGGCAAGTTGATTACCACAAAACGAAAAGTGGCTTGGTTTGCAGACGCTGGTATCACCTATACTTATGCTGGCGTTAAGAAACATAGTTTAACATGGACGCCCGAATTGCTTCAGATTAAAGAAAAAATCGAGGGCTTAACAGGCGCAAAGTACAATGCATGTTTGCTCAATTTATACCATGAAGGAGAGGAGGGAATGGGTTGGCATCAAGACAATGAAGTGGAGATAGTTGCTGAATCTTCCATTGCTTCATTAAGTTTAGGAGCAGTAAGAAAATTCGCATTTAAACATGCAACAACCAGTGAACGATTAGATATTGAATTGGAAAATGGCTCCTTGCTTGAAATGAAAGGAACTATTCAAAACAATTGGTATCATTCCTTGCCCAAAACAAAAAAGGTCAAACAAATGCGCATTAATTTGACCTTTCGATTGATGTACGAAAATCTTTAATTCTTTTTACTGTTTAAAGAGTTGAATGGTATAATCCAATAAAGCAGAATTCCCAATCTCACCATGACCAGGCACGACAATTTTTAAATTAGGGAAAGCTTTCTTTATTTTCAAAACGGTATTTGACCAAGTATTCGTATTTGCGTCACCCAAATAACCTTTGCTTGCATCTAATTCTTTTATTAAACATCCACCAAAAAGCAGTTCTTCACTTGGGAAGTAGGCAACTACATTATCAGTGGTATGTCCTTCTCCAAAATGCTTAAGAAGTATATTTTGTTTTCCTACTTTTAATATAGTTGAATCCTTAAATCCATTTATAGGAGCCACATAATTATTTGTCTTCGCTAAATCAATTGTTTTATTATTTGCAAAGGATGGAATATGATTATCATGAAATGCTTTTAATCCCCCTAAGCAATCATTGTGAAAATGGGTTGGAACAATAGCATTGATTTTAAAATGCAAGGTGGATTTGATCCATACTATCAATTGATTAGAACTACTATCGTTGACTGGAGTGTCCACTACCACTGCTTCATTATTGTAGGTTACAATAATTCCATTGCAGGGCACATTGCCGTAATCATTGGTTTGTAAGTAGGAAATATGTTGGTACACATTTGGAGCAATCTGAATGATCTTTAATAAATTAGATTCGAACACTGTTTTGGGTTGAAATAGCTTTTTTCTTTGTGTACTTGCCTGTATACTGGATAGGATTAAAACTATTATTAGAAACTTTTTTACAATCATTTTCATATGAATTGTAAATTAGAAAAATAAGATGAATTGTAGGCATCTATAATGCAAAAGCCCCTAACTCATTAAAAGTTAAGGGCTTTTTTGTAGACTTTAAAGGAATAAATCAATCGTCTCAACAGACAATATGAAAGTTAAAGTCGAAAAATTATGGTTTAATAATACTGCGCTAAATCAATTGTAGTGCCATTTAAGTCACTATAAATTTTAGTGATTACTCTTCTTGTTTTTCCATCATAGACAACTTCGCCCACATTGCCAGTAAAACTTGCTGTGGTATTTGGACTCACGCCTGAACAACATGCACCACTACCTGGCTGTGAACCAATACCAATAGTAACCATGATGTTTTTTGAACCTGTCCCTTTAATCTTGAAACTAACGCGTTCCGCAATTGGTTTTGGGACATTGTTACTTGCATCTGATTTACCTAATGGAGTAGCATAGATCACACTTACTGCAGACATGAACAGAACTAGGAATAGAGTTGTCTTTTTCATAAAATTTAATATTTTATTGTTAATGAATAAATCGCTCTGTTAGCTTATACCATATATTTTCACACTTTGATTACAAGACATTGTAAAGTGTCAATAAAATTGGAAAGTTTGGCAGAGCGCTTCGTTACTTAAATATAATATAATTTTTATATAGATTAAATTATGTTTTTGTCTTTTTAATCTAAAAAGTTGGCTTAATTGGAGAGTTTATGTACAAAGGAATTAAACGAAAAAGCCCCTAACTCAATAAAAGTTAAGGGCTTTTGCGGACCGGACGGGACTCGAACCCGCGACCTCCGCCGTGACAGGGCGGCATTCTAACCAACTGAACTACCGATCCAAGTACTCAGAAACCAGTTTCCTGTTTTCCGGGTTGCAAAGATAAGGGGAAAGAAGTTTTTTAAACAAATCTTTTATTAAAAAATGATGTATTATTTTTACAACCCAAACTAAGATTATGCCAGAATATCCAAATAGACAGTTTTTAGAATTTGAGCAGCCCATAAAGGACTTGTATGAGCAGATTGATGCAACCAAGAAATTGGCCGAAAAGAACCCTAAAATCGACCTTTCTGCAACAATAAAGCAATTAGAACAATCTATCGTAGAAAAGCGTAAGGCAATCACAGAAAGCTTATCCCCTTGGCAACGTGTGCAATTAAGTCGCCATCCGGATAGACCTTATACTTTAAAGTACATCCAATTAATGTGTGATAAATTCATCGAATTACATGGAGACCGAAATGTGAAGGATGACAAGGCCATGGTGGGTGGATTTACTGAATTTAATGGCCAAACGGTGATGATGATTGGTCAGCAAAAAGGGATTAATACCAAGATGAGGCAAATGCGTAATTTCGGGATGGCGAACCCAGAAGGGTACAGAAAAGCCCTCAGATTGATGAAAATGGCCGAAAAATTCAATAAACCTGTGGTTTGTTTAATTGATACTCCAGGGGCATTTCCGGGGCTAGAAGCCGAAGAAAGAGGCCAAGGAGAGGCTATTGCACGTAATATCTAT
>CAZLKW010000106.1:0-3380 GCA_964560215.1 uncultured Sediminibacterium sp.
TAGGTTTTCTGCATAAGCAGAATAATGGTCTTTTGTTTTTTCAATCACCACTTTTAAAATTTTCATACTTAAGTTTTTAAGTTCATTGTTTTAATTATTCGTTTCAATAATCCCCAGCCCACTTCTTTAGCTCCATGATAAGGAACAGGATATTTCATGCCATCTTTTTCATAGATATAATGACTGCCTTCTGATTTAAGATGTTTCCAACCACTTCTTTTTATTAGACGATGTAGTTCGGTGGATTTCATGATACACATTGCTGTGATTTTCATCGCACAAATAAAGGTAGTAAAATTACTACCTTTTAAAAATTAAATATTTGTAGATGACAACAGTAAGCGAATATGGAATTAAATTGAAAACGCAATTAGCGTATTTATCCGCTGAATTAGATTGCTTGGGTGATGAAACCGAGTAGACTGTGGTTCAATCGCGGGAGAGGTTGCAGAAAACAAAACGGCCAATCAAAAATGACTGGCCGTATTGGAGGATTTATTTAAAAAAGTTTTATTGATAAACTCTCACATAATCAATCTCAAAAGTTGTATTTGTAAATGATGGATCAATAGCGCCGCCTAAGGTCCCTCCCATTGCAATATTCAAAATCATGAAGAAGTTTTGATTGTATGGGATGGATGGGCTGTTTGGAAGCGTATGGAATAGTTTATCGTCTACAAAAATTTGCATCGCTGCAGGCGTCCATTCTAATTTATATACATGAAACTCGGTTGTTGCGGTTGGTACAATTGTCGTTGCTACTTTGGCATTTCCTCCAAAATAAACAGGATAGTGAAAAGCAGAGATAACTTTATTTAAATCTCTACCTACATGCTCCATGATATCTATCTCACCACAAGCTGGCCAAGAAACTGTACTAATATTATCTCCCAACATCCAAATCGCAGGCCATGTACCCACACCTGCTGGTAATTTAGCACGTACTTCTACTTTACCATATTTAAAAGAGAACTTGCCCTTGCTTAATAAACGTGCAGACGTATACTGACTTGAAGAGAATGCTTCTTTCTTTGCTACAATTTTCAAAGTACCATCTGTCACATAGGAGTTATCTCTACGATCTGTGTAATACTGTGATTCATTATTGCCCCATCCGCTTCCACCAATATCGTAGCCCCATTTATTGCTATTTGGAGCGCCTGGTGTATCAAATTCATCAGACCAAACAAGCTTCATAGCAACAGTCACTGCAACATCAACAGATTTTGAGATGGCTGCACCTGAGCTGCTTTTTGCAGTTACTTTCACCGTGTAATTGCCTGATGCAGTGTATTTATGCTGTACCGATCCAGAAGGGATAATTTCAAAGATGCCGTTTCCAAAATCATATTCATATTCCACCGCATTCGTTGCAGATGCCGAAAAGGAAACATTACCCGTATTATCTGGATTCACAGTCGCATTCACCACCAAATTAGTTGGGGTTAAAGCGGGGGGCGTACCCCCGCTTTTATTACATGAAAGTAAACCGATGCTTATCAAACATAAAAATATACCTACTCTCATTTAATATTTATTTTACTTTAAACATTTGATACCATGCGTTACCATCTACACCAATTGTTCTTAAAGTCATCGTTGTGCTTGTAAGTGCAATAATCTCATACATATTACTTCCTGCGCCAACCATCACTAAACCATTACCTGGCACTTGGAATTGAATTCTTGTAGAAACCGCAGCCGTACTGTTTGAAGTAGCATTCATGAATGAAAGACGCTTCACACCTGCTGTCGCAATTGGGAAAGCACCTTCACCACCTGTTAATCCATAATATGCTACTGCAGCACCTAATACAAATGTGTTGCCTTTATTATCTACATCGATAGACACATTGTTATTTGCATCCTTAGAGAAAGTGATTTCATCATCATAGAATCCATCAGCAGCTCTATCGTTTGGACCAGCGGCATACCAACTAGGGAAGAACGATTCGTTCGCTCCTTGACTTGGGCCAGGACCTACACCAAAATGACCCGGCGCATCCTTGTCTGCAATCCAAACCTTAGACGCACTACCCGTTAAATTAGATAAAATCTCAGTTGGAATTTCAAACGCAACGTATACAGTTACAGATTTGCTGATAGTTGAAATAACACCGCCTGTTCCAATTGCATTCACAGTGATTGTATATTTCTTTACCCCTGGAGTCGTGTACTTATAAGTAATCTTACCAGAAGGCACTAATGTAATATTACCGTCACCAAAGTCAACATTATAAGTAATTGCATTCGCCGCAGTAACATTGATTGCTACAGCACCTGTACCATTACCTGTTGGATTGGCATCATCTGCACCAACAACAGTCGTTGTCAATGCTAAGCTAGAAGGTGTTTTCATTTCGCCGAAAGAATATTCTTCTTTCTTACAACCTGTAATACTAAGTACTACAAGTAAAGAAAACAACCCAATTATTTTATGTAAATTTTTCATTTCTTACTATTTAAAAATTAATTAAGTTTTATGTCGTCAAAGTAAAAGGTAAAATTAGCCGAACCATCACCTACTGTTCCTAAATCAAAAATCAATACAATTTTTTGATAAGAATTCGTTGTGTTGATTGCGCTATAATCAAAAGTTAACTCTTCCCATGCATTTGCAACAGTTGTAGCTACTTCTTTATCAAAGCTAATATTACTATCAGTTAAGTTCTCCACTTTCAATAAAAGCTTCGCACCTACTCTCGGTGAGTATACTTTAACCTTAAATGTTTTTTTAGTAGAAAAATCGATTGGATTATCTAAAGCTATATAGCTACCACCCCAAGATTGCCCTGCACCCTTTACCATTTTACCCACTTTCGCACTAGTGTTTCCTGAGTTATTATCAGGGTTACTTACGATTGTAACCGCACCACCATCAAAATTCGTAAATGCGTAATTAAGAGTAGATGATTCAAAAGTCAACGGCAAAACAAGCGATGTTGTATTTGCAGGTGCTCCGAATTCAACATCATCCCAATAGAACACTTTACCTGTTCCAGCATTACCGAAATCAAAGAAGATAGATGCTTTATCATAAGTATATGAAGTATTTAAAGCAGCAGTACCAGATGCCTGTGCGCTAAAATCAAATACCAATGTTTCCCATTCGTTTGCAACAGTCGTTAACACATCTGTTTCAACAGATTTATTGCCATCGTTTTTATCTTCAATCTTTAATTTAATCTTTAAACCCGCTGCAGGAGAATAAACTTTAACGCTCATTGTAGTTGCAGTAGACGTAATTGGGATTCTGCTCGCAAATCCAGCAGGCGTTCCGATTGTTGTACCAGCCCAAGTTTCAGCGCCACTTGGCTTTGTTGTTTTCTTCACTTTATTAGAACTAGAAGTTGGATCAACCGCATCTACTGTGCTGTTGT
>CAZLKW010000107.1:0-3288 GCA_964560215.1 uncultured Sediminibacterium sp.
GTGTAAATGCTATTACTATTAACGAGGGCGATGAATTATTAGCTGCTCGTTTAACGGATGGTAATAATGAAGTCATGATGGCTGTGAAATCTGGTCGTGCGATTCGTTTCCCTGAAGAAAAAGTAAGACCAACTGGACGTGGTGCAATTGGTGTTGCTGGTATCGAAGTGGACGATGAAACAGACGAAGTGGTTGGCTTAGTTTGTGTAAGCAGAGAAGACAAAGATCGTACTATATTAGTGGTGAGTCAACAAGGTTATGGTAAGCGTACACCAATAGACGATTACCGTATCACCAACCGAGGTGGTAAGGGTGTTAAAACTATTAATGTCACAGAAAAAACCGGAAGCCTAGTTGGCATCATGGATGTATTGGAAAAAGAAGATCTAATCATCACTTGTAAATCTGGTGTAACGATTAGAACAAGTATTGCAGATATTAGAGAAGCAGGTAGAGCGACTCAGGGTGTTAAATTGATTCGCTTAGACGAAAGCGATGAGATTGCTGCAACATCTAAGATCGAAGAGCAAGATGTACCTGAAGAAGGGGAAGCTGCTCAAGTAGAAGGTGAGGCTGTTGCAACTACTTCAGAGTCAACCGATTCTACTGAACCAGCAATTGACGACACATTGAATATTGAAGGTGATGATACGCCTGAAGCATAAATTTTATAACTTTAGTACATTAAAATAATCATTATGAAAAAATGGATTGGTACAATGTTCCTTGCAACATTGATGCAAACAGCTTTCGCTCAAGACTTTAAAAAGGTACAGACAAGCTTATTATTAAATAATTTTGAAGCTGCCAAAACTGAATTTGAAAAAGCGGTTGCAAAAAAACCAAGTATTGAAACAACTGCAGAAGGATATTACTGGAAGTCAAAAATTTATACAGGTTTAGCTAAAGATCCAGCGGCTAAATATCCAGACGCTGCAGAAAAACTTTATAAAAGTTTAGAAGATTATATCAAAGCAGATCCAGAATTTACATTTGCTGAAAAGAGTGGACAAGAACCTTTCTTTGAAGTATACATGAGAAGCTTTAAAGATGGTGTGGCAGCTTTTGGCGATAAAAAATGGAAAGAATCCGCAACAAATTTTGACAGAGGTGTTTTTTTAAGTGACATCATCTTTTCAAAGGGGTGGTCTACTAATAAACAACCATTTGATACGACTACTTTAATGTATGCTGGTTATGCTAATCAAAACGCAGGCAATGAAGATGTTACATTAAAGCATTATACAAGAATGATTAACGCAGGTATGAAGTCTGCTGATCTGATTGATATTTATAAATACGTCTTAATTAAAGCGGCAGAAAGAAAAGACAAAGCGTTATTTGATCAATATTATACTATTTGTGAAAAGAATTATCCAGATGAAAAATGGTTTGAATTTAGAGCAGATTACATAGATAAAAACTACACAGTGGAAGAAAAAGTAGCTTCATATGAAGCACAAATAGCTGCCAATAGCATAAATGAAACTGAGTGTCAAATGTATGGCGATATGTTCATGGCATCTAGAAATTTGGACGGCCTTTCTGATGAAAAAGCTAATTACTATTTAGATAAGGCTGCAGATGCTTACATGAGAGCTTATAAATTGAATAATCAAAACTTTGCTGCTGCCTTTAACGTAGGAATTAGTTACTACAACCAATTCACAGTGTTTGATGATCAAGTAATCAATAATATTAGGGCTTTACAGCAATTGAATGCAAATAAACCACCAGCGCCAAAAGATCCAAAGAAAAAATTGGCTTTTGATGCAAAATTCAAGGCTCAGCAGGATTCAATCAAGAAATTGAATCTTGTTTTAGACGCACCAATGAAGGCAAAAGTGGATCAAGCCATTGAGTGGATAGAAAATGCATTCAATATCATTAAGGACAAGGAAACTTTGACAAGATCTGAGAAAAACGTAGCATCAAGATCGGTAGATTTCTTGGCAACTTTATATTCAGCTAAAAGAGATAAAAATAGAGCTAATCAGAAATTATACGATGAGTTAGACGCTAAGTTTAAAAAGTATGACGAGCTACACGATAAATATCAGTAGCCTTAAATAAAAAATTTTATCTTTTCATTAAGGCTATTCATTAAGATTAAACTTTTCAAATATTCAAAGCCTTCCCAGATCGGGAAGGCTTTTTTATGCGAGGTAATTAGAGGTCGCCATAAAGTTTAAAACTTTGGCTTGGGAAAAGAACTATCAATGGGTGTTATCTTGAATATGTTATTTAACATAATGTTAATTATAGGCAATTAATATAGATTGAAATAGACTGAACGCAGGTATAGATAAGGATAGTTCTATTTGACAGATTCAAAATAGGTTGTATTTTGTAGGATAAACAATTACTATGGCAAACCATCCTACAAGGAGAAAATTTGTACAAGATGCTGGTTTAGCATCTATTGCTTTAAGCTTAAGTCCTCAATTCATAAAAGCACAATCTATTAGCAAAAAAGACATCTTAAAAATTGGTGTAATTGGTACAGGTTTTAGAGGTCAAAACCATATAGATTTATTAGTACAAAGAACTGATGTGCTTGTAGTTGCTTTCGCAGATCCCGATGAAAAGATGTTGGCTGACGCTCAAAATATCCTTAAAAAAGCAGGTCGTACTGCTGCTATAGAGTATAAAAATGGCAAGGAGGACTATAAAAACCTCCTAAAAAGGACGGATATTGATGCAGTTATCATTGCAACACCTTGGGAATGGCATATCCCACAGGCTTTAGAAGCGATCAATAACGGTATTATTCCAGGGGTTGAAGTTTGTGGTGCCATCAATATAAAGGAATGCTGGGATATTGTGAATGCAAGCGAGAAATACAATATACCAGTCATGTGCCTTGAGAATGTATGTTATAGACGTGATGTTTTAGCGGTCTATAATATGGTTAGAAAAGGCATGTTTGGAGAATTATTACACTTACAAGGTGGTTATGAGCACGATTTAAGGGGTGTTAAGTTCAATAATGGTGTAACAGCTTATAATTCTGGTGCTGAATTTGGTGAAAAAGGCTTTAGTGAAGCAAAATGGAGAACAAATCACTCCTTATATAGGAATGGTGAGCTCTACCCAACACATGGATTAGGACCAGTTGCAATGATGGTAGATATTAATAGAGGTAATAAATTAACTAGGCTTTCTTCGGTAGCAACCAAGGCAAGAGGTTTACATAAATATAGCACCAAGAATGGTTGCAGCCATCTTCATGATGGTTAGCTGGATCTTACCCTTTTCGAGTTCAAGTTGTTCGAACGATGTAATCGG
>CAZLKW010000108.1:0-3235 GCA_964560215.1 uncultured Sediminibacterium sp.
GACCCTTTCCATTTTCATCTGTTTCAAACTTTGCCACAAATTTTAACTTACATCCTTCTGCTGCTGCAGCTTCATATATTTTTTTGAAATGCGCTTCTTGCTTTTCCATCTCTGCGTAAAAATCTTCTACCGATCCATTAAAACAAGATGCTGGCAAGAAAGCTTCATTGGCAATATCTTCCATTTCTAATTTATGTCCTGCTTCACGCGCCAAGATCATTACTTTTCGCATTACATCGGTTCCACCTAAATCTAATCTTGGATCAGGTTCGGTATAACCTTCATCCTGTGCTTGTTTCACTACTTGTGCAAAAGATTTGCTGCCATCGTAATTGTTAAACACAAAATTTAACGTGCCCGATAGGACTGCTTCAATTTTATTTATTTTATCTCCACTTCGGATCAAATCATTTAAAGTACCAATGATTGGTAAACTTGCGCCCACATTGGTTTCGAATAAGAATGCTGCACTGTATGTTCTTGCCAATGATTTCAATTTAGCATAATGTGCATAAGGCGATGAACAAGCTATTTTATTACAAGCAACAACCGATACGGCTTTGCTCAATAATTGCGCATAAGTGTCTGCTACAGTTGCGTGTGCTGTAACATCTACAAAAATAGAGTTACGTAAATTATTTTCTTGTACCGCAGCTACATAGTCTGTAATAGTTCCTGTTGGTGCTGCGGCTAATTGATCTCTCCAATTACTTAAATCTATACCATCCACATTGATCAATTGCTTTTTACTATTTGCAATCCCTACAATATTGATTTGCAATCTTAAAGTTGCTTGTAAATAAGGTACCTGCTTTTTAATTTGCTCAATTAATTTGCCACCTACATTTCCTGCACCCGCCAAGTACACGTTCACTTGTTTATAGCTCGTCTCAAAAAACTCTTCGTGCAATACGTTGATTGCTTTTCTTACATCCTGTGATGCGATAACAGCTGTGATATTTTTTTCAGATGAACCTTGTGCAATCGCTCTTACATTGATACCATTACGTCCTAAGACACCGAACATTTTTCCACTCACACCTGGGTGGTTGCGCATTTGCTCACCCACCAACGCAATGATAGATAAATCTTTTTCGATGATCAATGGCTCTACGACCTGTGTATTAATCTCATGTTCAAATTCTGCATCTACTGCAATCTTTGCTAAATGGGTGTCATGTACATTCACGCCCACACAGATAGAATGTTCCGATGAACTCTGTGTAATTAAAATAACATTGATCTGTTTTTTTGCCAATGCATCAAACAACCTTTTAGAGAAGCCAGGTATACCCACCATACCAGCACCTTCTAAACTTAATAAACATAAATCTTTGATGCTTGAAATACCGCGAATAAAATTATCATCCTTTGGTGATTCATTTTCAATCAAAGTGCCTGGATGCTCCGGTTCAAATGTGTTTTTAATCCATACTGGTATGTTTTGATACATCACCGGCTGAATTGTTGGAGGATAAATGATCTTAGCGCCAAAATGGGATAACTCCATTGCTTCTTGGTAAGATATCTTTGGAATTTCTTTTGCATTATGCACCATTCGAGGATCGGCTGTCATCATACCACTCACATCTGTCCATATTTCTAAAACCGCTGCGTTTAAAGCCGCGGCATAAATTGCACCTGTATAATCTGATCCACCTCTTCCTAAAGTAGTTGTATTACCCTCGGCATCGGATGCAATAAAACCTGGCGCCATATATAAAGCATGCTTATTAGATGGCTTTGCAAAATAAGCTTGAATGGTTTTATTGGTTAATTCTTTATCTACAACTGCATTAAAATATTTGCTGTTGGTTTTAATCATTGCCCTTGAATCCAACCACACTTGTTCTACACCCTCTGCTTCAAAAGCTGCAGCAATTATTTTTGAGGATAAAATTTCTCCATAGCTAATCAACCTGTCCTGCATACGCATTGTCAGTTCTCTTAGCATAAACAAGCCATCACAATTAGATTCAATTTCATTGATCAATTGTTTCACCATGCTCAATGTGCCCGACTGCTGTTGTATAGGTAACAAAGCGCGGACTGCATCTAAATGTTTTTGTTCTAGATTTTGAATGATGGTTTTATAAGCTTCATTTCCTTGTGATGCACTTTGCGCTAATAAAATCAATTGGTCTGTAACGCCACTCATTGCAGATACAACTACAATGGCTTGTTTTGTTTTAACACGCTCTTTTACAATCGAAATTACTTTTGATATTGCTTCTGGTGTGCCAACGGAACTTCCTCCAAACTTTAAAACCTCCATAATTATTGTTTTTCCAATAGGACTATATTAAATAGCCGTATATATTGTCGTCTTTATTGATTTCGTTATAATTGATTTGATACTTTTTCATATTATCAATCAATGCTGTATAATCGTGCTTGGATTTTAATTCCAAGCCTACTAATGCAGGACCTGATTCTTTATTGTGCTTTTGTATGTATTCAAACCTTGTGATATCATCATTGTCTCCTAAAACCTTATTTACAAATTCTTTCAACGCACCTGGTCTTTGTGCAAAGCGTATTAAGAAATAATATTTCAAGCCCTCATAAATTAAAGAGCGCTCTTTTATTTCTTGCATCCTTGCGATATCATTATTGCCTCCACTCACGATACATAAGATGTTCTTTCCTTTAATCTGTTCTGCATAGTCGTCTAAAACAGCTACTGACATAGCACCTGCAGGTTCTACGACAATCGCTTCTTCGTTGTACATATCTAATATAGTGGTGCAAATTTTTCCTTCCGGCACCAAATGCATGTCGTCTAAAACATTTTTACAAATATTAAATGTGACATCGCCTACTCTTTTTACAGAAGCGCCATCTACAAACTTATCTATCTTCTCTAACTCAATAGGATGTCCTTCCTTTAATGCAGCCAACATACTTGGTGCACCTTCTGGCTCTAATCCGACAATTTTTGTTTGAGGAGATTTTAATTTAAAATAAGATCCAACACCCGCACTTAATCCGCCACCACCAATTGGTAAGAATAAATAATCAATGGACTCATTTGTAAACTGTGGCAGATCTTCTAAAATTTCAACACCAACTGTTCCTTGTCCCGAAATAATATCTGCATGATCAAATGGTGGTATAAAAGTCATGCCATGCTCAATCGTATATGCTTTTGCAGCTACTGCCGTATCGTCAAATGTATCACCCACTAATTTTACTTCTACAAAATCTTCACCAAACATTTTTGTTTGAGATACTT
>CAZLKW010000109.1:0-843 GCA_964560215.1 uncultured Sediminibacterium sp.
CAGCGTCTTTCATATTGGTGTTATCCACAATTTGGAGTAAAATCTTGTCTGTTAGCTCAAAATTGGCCTCTTTTCGGATGTTTTGGACCCTATTTACCAGTTCTCTGGCATTTCCTTCCTTCAATAAGGACTCAGATAGACTAATATCAAGGGCTACAGTTAAATTTCCTTTCACCGCCACACTCCAACCTGGAATATCTTCTGCGATGATATCTACTTCATTGATTAACAATGAAATAGATGATCCATCCACCTCAATTTGAAGGCTGCCATTGCGTTCAAGCTCAGAAATTGCTTGTTGACTTAAGTCTGCAATCACTGCAGAGGCTTGTTTCATCTTTGTACCTAATTTGGCACCCAATAATTTGAAGTTTGGCTTTAACTTTTTGCTAATTACACCTTCCGTCTCGGTGATATAATTAATTTCTTTCACGTTTACTTCAGCTAGAATTAATTCTTCCATTTGCTCAATGGCTAATTTCATAGCTGGATCCAAAACAGGAATTAATATTTTTTGTAATGGCTGACGAACTTTAATATTTACTTTTTTACGAATAGATAAAACCAAAGAGCAAATATCTTGTGCCAGTTGCATTCTTGTTTCTAAAGCCGCATCCATTTTACTAGGATCCGCTTTTGGAAAATCTATATGATGTATCGATGTTGCTTCGAAACGCTTAGTCAATCCATTTAAATTTCTAAACAATTGATCACAGAAGAATGGAGCGATTGGCGCCATCAATCTTGTGATTGTCTCAATACATTCATACAATGTTTGATAAGCAGCAATTTTATCATCAGAATAACTGCCTTTCCAGAATCTTCTTCTACATAAACGTACAT
>CAZLKW010000109.1:967-3184 GCA_964560215.1 uncultured Sediminibacterium sp.
TGAATCCATCTACATTCGCATACAAAACAAAAAACTGATACGTATTATACAGTGTACCAAAGAATTTTCTTTGAACTTCCTGTATGCCTGATAGATCGAATTTTAAATTATCCCAAGGAGAGGCATTGGTTACTAAATACCATCTTGTTGCATCAGCTCCATAAGTTTCTAGTGTTTCAAAAGGATTCACCACATTACCTAAACGCTTACTCATCTTGTTCCCGTTCTTATCTAAAACTAGTCCATTACTTACGACAGCTTTATAAGCAACCTTGTCAAATAACAAGACACCCAGTGCATGTAAGGTATAGAACCAGCCCCTTGTTTGATCCACACCTTCTGCAATAAAATCTGCAGGGAATGCCAAACCTTTTTCGACTAAATCTTTATTCTCAAATGGATAATGCCATTGCGCATAAGGCATAGCACCTGAATCAAACCAAACATCCACTAAGTCAGATACACGTTTCATTGGTTGTCCAGTTGGACTAAGTAGCTCTATTTGATCCACAAATGGCTTGTGCAAATCCACATCTAATTTGCCATCCACAATTTGCAATGCTACATTCTTATTAAATCCTTTCTCTTTAGCAGCTAAAAATCCTGCAGTTAATTCTTCCACAGAGCCGATACAAACTTCTTCTGTTCCATCTTCTGTTCTCCAAATTGGCAATGGTGTTCCCCAATACCTACTTCTTGACAAATTCCAGTCCACCATATTTTCCAACCAGTTTCCAAAACGTCCTTCTCCTGTGCTCTTTGGTTTCCAATTAATGGTTTTGTTCAACTCAACCATTCTGTCTTTTACTGCCGTTGTTTTAATAAACCATGCATCCAAAGGATAGTATAAAATTGGCTTGTCAGTTCTCCAGCAATGCGGATAATTGTGTTCGTATTTCTCTACTTTGAATGCACGATTTTCCTTCTTTAATTTCACAGAAATATCAACATTCACATCTTGGAAATCTTTTTCGTCTTTATAGTTCTTTACAAATCTTCCTGCAAATTCTCCTACACCATCTATGAATTTCCCTTCTCTATCTACCAATGTGATGATCCCTAAGTTATTCTTTTGACCTACCTTATAGTCATCTGCACCAAATGCTGGAGATGTATGCACGATACCTGTTCCGTCTTCTGTTGTTACAAAGTCTCCTAAAATTATTTTAAATGGATCACCTTCTATATTAGCAGGATTGTTTGCTTCAAATGGCATCAACTGCTCGTAACGTAATCCATTCAATTCGCTTCCCTTAAATGTCGCCAATTCTTTCCAAGGTAAAATTTTATCACCTTCTGTAAAACTAGTCAAGCTCAGACCTTCTTCCTTGAAATACTTTGATACCAATGCTTTTGCAACAATCACATTCACTGGCATTGCAGTATATGGGTTGTAGGTAGCGATCAAAGCATACTCAATATTTGGACCAACAGTTAAACCTAAATTTGAAGGCAAAGTCCATGGCGTGGTAGTCCAAGCCATATAATAAACTTCCTTCGTTAATGAATTTGTTGCTGCTGCATCAAAAATAAATTGACTCTCTTTTGATGCTATAGCCTTAAACATGGCTACTACAGAAGTATCCTTCACATCCTTATAAGTGCCAGGCTGATTTAATTCATGAGAACTTAAACCTGTTCCTGCAGCTGGTGAATAAGGTTGAATACTAACACTCTGATATAGATACCCTTTTTTATAAAGCGTACTTAAGATCCACCATAAAGTTTCAATGTAATTATTTTCAAATGTGATGTAGGGGTTATTTAAGTCTACCCAATAGCCCATCTTATTTGTAATATCGTCCCACTCTTTTTTATAACGTAAAACCGCTTCTCTACATTTTTGGTTATAGGCTTCAACAGTAATTGTTTTACCGATATCCTCTTTTGTGATACCTAATTCTTTTTCTACGCCTAATTCTACAGGTAAACCATGGGTATCCCAACCACCTTTACGTTTTACTTGAAAACCTTGCATGGTTTTATAACGACATACCATGTCTTTAAGCGTTCTTGAAATAACATGGTGAATGCCCGGCATACCATTGGCACTTGGAGGCCCTTCATAAAATACGAAAGGCGTCTTGCCTTCTCTTAATTGAACAGATTGCTCAAATGCTTGTTCTTTTTTCCAAGCTGCTAAAATTTCTGCCTCAATTGTAGGCAGATGTAAGCCATTAAATTCTGGATATTGATTACTCATAAAACGCTTGTCCT
>CAZLKW010000110.1:0-2949 GCA_964560215.1 uncultured Sediminibacterium sp.
ACCATCAAGCATAAAACAAAGGCAGTTGACAACAAAATCCTGAGTTTTAATTTCATAAGTACTTGGTTAATAGTGAAAAATCGATTTTTGTTTGGTTGTTTAATAATGCTTTAAAGCAATGATTAAGTCTGAAGAAAGACTGTATTCGGTCATGAAAGTCGTTGAATCTGAGTTTTAACATCATCTTGTGGAATCCGAGTCCAAAAAATGAATAAAAGACTTCAACAAACGTTTGCAATTCTAAAAACAAGCAATTTTCAGGTGGATAAAATTCCGGAGTTTACCTCATATTACCATAATGTTTACTACATCATTACTACATCATATTTGATTTTTATGCCTAAAACAGGTAATTTCATTACATCAATACTACATCATGCATACATCAATGAAAAAAACCACTACTACATCATTGAAAAAAATAGGCTTAAATCCGATCATTTGGATTTTGCTGCTAATCCCGTTTTTTGGGCTGGCGCAAAACACGATTGGCTTGCCAGAAATCCTGAATTATTCAAAAATCGACTACAAGGCGGGGCTCCAAAACTGGGATTTCAAACAGGATAAAAATGGCATTATCTATGTAGCCAATAACGAGGGTTTATTAAGTTTTGATGGCACTTACTGGAAATTGTACCCCCTACCCAATAAAACCATCGTTCGATCGGTGACCATTGGGAGTGATAATCATATCTATGTGGGTGGGCAGGATGAGTTGGGTTATTTTAGTCCGGGCGGCAATGGCAGACTGGTTTACCATAGTTTAGTGGACCAACTTCCCGAAAATGACCGCAATTTTGCAGACGTTTGGGATATTGCCTATTTTAATAATGAAGTCTTTTTTAGAACCTCTAAAAATATCATTCGATACGCCAATAATAAGGTCAGTATCGGTTTAGCACCTACAAATTGGAGCTATTTGGGGGAATCCAAGGGCAAATTATATGCCCATGATAAAAAAACAGGGCTATTTGTGTTTGAAAATGAAAAGTGGCAGCCGCTCCCAAGCAATAATTTAACCAATGTCGAAGTCACTTCTATCCTATCTATTAAAGATGCGCTTATTATTACCACATTAAAAAATGGGATCTACCAATACGGTATCAATGGAGCAAGCAAAATCAGTACACCAACAACTGAATATGTAGAAAACCAACGTATTTATACGGCAACTGCGATTAACAATGAGTGGATAGGCATAGGAACAGCCAATTCGGGGGTCATCATTATCGACGCAAAAGGTGGCATGATACAAAGTTTGTCCAAGCCCGAAGGCTTACAGAATTATGATGTCCTATCTATCTACGCCGACAACCAAAATAATTTATGGGTAGGTTTAAACAATGGTATTGATTGTGTCGGTTTTAATAAAGCCATCAAACATATCAATCCTAATTACCAAGATGCTTCGGCATATGCAACTGTGATACATAAGGATCAATTGTATGTAGGTACATCGAGTGGTTTATACAGTGTGCCTATTCAAGGCACGGGGGATTTAAGTTTTAACCGAGGTAAATTCAATACCATCGAAAATACTGCAGGACAGGTATGGGGCTTAGCAAATATCAATGAGCAATTATTTTTAGCACACCATGAGGGCGCCTTTTTAGTGGAGGGTAATAAAGCAAGACAGATAGACAACCAACAAGGGTTTTGGAATTTTCAATCTATCCGTGATGGTTTAGGCACCAATACTATTGTAGCAGGAAATTATACTGGCTTGGTGTACTTGTCGGAAACTGGAAATAGTTTTAAAGCAAAGCCAATACAAAAATATACAGAGTCTTCGAGGTATGTGGCAGTAAATGAAAGTGGTTATATATGGGTATCGCATCCTTTTCATGGATTGTACAAAATAAAAAAAGATACCACAGACGGTAAGAGCAAACCAAAATTATACACAGATAAAAATGGATTGCCTTCTATCTTAAACAACCATGTGTACAATATCAAAGACGAGATTGTGATTGCCACAGAAAAAGGCGTCTATGGTTACAATGAACAGTTAGATAAATTTGAGCCGCATATTTATTATCAAAAATTATTAGGCAATCAGAGTCTACGTTATTTAAAGGAGGATAAGGAAGGACATATTTGGTTCGTGCACGAAAAGCAATTGGGTGTGGTAGATATGACAGAGAAGACACCGAAAATTATTTATATACCAGAACTGAATAACCGTTTGCTGAGTGGCTTTGAGATGGTGTACCCAGTGAATGAAAACAATATTTTTGTTGCAGCAGAAAATGGTTTAATCAATATCAACTATGCTAAATATAAAAAGAGCAATTATAAATTACAGGTACAGATAAGAGAAGTAAGGGTAATGGGTGAAAAGGATAGCGTGTTGTACGGCGGCTATTTTGGGAATATCAACGAAAAACAAATCCAACCCTTACAGACAGCGCCTAAATTAAAAAAGCAATGGGGCAATCTACATTTTGAATTTGCATCTACCTTATTTGGATTGCAAAACAATTTAGAATACAGCTATCGACTAAAGGGACTAGATAAAAACTGGTCTAAGTGGAGTAATAAAACCGAGAAGGAATATACCAACCTGCCAGCAGGCACATATACATTCGAAATAAAAGTGAGAAACAATTTTGGAGAGGAATCAGAAATAGATAGCTATCAGTTTACGATCTTACCACCATGGTATTTATCCGAACTCGCTTATGCAGGCTATGTGGTTTTCTTTTTCATGATCATCATTTTACTTTTCCGTTGGCAGAAGAAAAAATTCAATGCACAACAAAGCAAACACGAGGAAGAGCAAAAGCAATTAAACTATTTAAAGCAATTAGAGATTGACAAAGCAAAGAATAAGGTGACGGAGATTAAGAACGAGAAACTACAATTAGAAATTGATAATAAGAATACAGAGTTGCTCAACTTTACCATGCACTTGGTACAGAAGGGAGAATTGTTGTCTAATCTAAAGAC
>CAZLKW010000111.1:0-2841 GCA_964560215.1 uncultured Sediminibacterium sp.
TGAATCTGTGAAATAAAGGCTGCTTTGTCCATCATACCCAAATCTCCTTTTCCCTGTCTTCTGATCGATAATTGGCTTTCTGAAGCCTCTTTTTCACCTATCACTAACATATAAGGTACTTTCATCATTTCGGTATCACGTATCTTCTTACCAATTTTTTCATTGCGGTCATCTATCTCGGCGCGCACTCCAGCTTTACGTAATTCAGCCAACACATCTTGTGCATAAGGCATGAACTTGTCGCTGATTGGTAAAATCTTTGCTTGTAATGGAGCCAACCAAACAGGGAACTTACCTGCATAATGCTCAAGTAAGAAACCAATAATGGTGTTTCTGGTTCGTTGTCTTTATTTGTAAAGCTCAGATTAAATCTTTTTCCTTGCGCAAAATCAACCTGGTTAGTCGCCAAAGTGAATTCACGTCCAATTATACTCCAAATTTGAACGTCAATTTTTGGTCCGTAGAAAGCACCTTCATCCTGCACTTCTACAAATGGCGTTCCTGTTTCAATTAATACCTGACGCACCATCTCTTCGGTTTCTTTCCATAATTCTGGCTCGTTGATATACTTCTGACCCAATTTAGCTGGATCATGTAAACTCAATCGCATTACATATTTATCAATACCAAAAATATTGAAGTACTTCAAATACATTTCATTCACAGCTCTAAATTCTTGCGCGAATTGCTCTTTGGTACAATAAATATGAGCATCATTCATATGCAAACAACGCACACGCATTAATCCAAATAATTCACCAGACTGCTCATATCTGTAACAAGTACCATACTCTGCAAGTCTTAGTGGCATGTCCTTGTAGCTCTTTGGTTCAGCATCAAAAATTTTATGGTGATGCGGACAGTTCATCGCTTTCAAGTAATATTTTGTACCATCCAATTCCATTGGAGGGAACATACTATCTTGATAATATGGTAAGTGACCACTTGTGATATACATACTTTCTTTAGCAATATGCGGAGTTACCACACGCTTATATCCAGCAGCTTCTTCTGTCTCTTTTGCTAGTCTTTCTAATTCTTCAATAATGATGGTACCATTTGGCATCCATAAAGGCAAACCTGGTCCAACATCATCATCCATGGTATAGATGCCTAGTTCTTTTCCTAGTTTTCTATGATCTCTTTTCTTAGCTTCTTCTAATAATAATAAGTATTCGTCTAGTTCTTTTTGGTTCGGGAAAGTCACACCGTAAACACGGGTCAACATTTTATTCTTCTCGTCTCCTTTCCAGAAAGCACCAGCAATATTGGTAATCTTAATCGCTTTAATCGCACTAGTGTTCGGAATATGCGGTCCACGACATAAATCAGTAAACTGACCTTGGGTATAAAAAGTAATCGTGCCATCTTCCAATCCAGACAATAAATCTAATTTATATTCATCCCCTTTTTCAGTAAAATAAGCAACCGCTTCCGCTTTACTCAACTCTTTACGGATATAGGCATTGGCTTGTTTTGCCAACTCGTTCATTTTCTTTTCAAGTAAAATCACATCTTCTTCCTTGATGCTCTTACCACCTAAATCGATATCATAATAAAAGCCTTTATCTAAAGCTGGTCCAACCCAAAATTTAGCGCCTGGAAACTGCATTTCGACAGCCTCTGCCAATAAATGTGCAGATGAATGCCAAAAGGTATTTTTACCCTCATTGTCCTCCCAGGTTAATAATTTTAAAGCTGCATCTTCATTGATTGGACGCGTCGCATCCCAAACCTCGCCATTTACTGAAGCTGCTAAAACTTTCTTTGCTAAACCCTCACTAATGGATTTTGCGATACCTAAAGCAGTGATACCTTTTTCATAGGATCTAACTGCACCGTCTGGAAATTGAATTTGAACCATGTTTGTACTAATAAATATATGGTGGCAAAGATAACAAAAAAAAGGAAGCTTGTTTATACTTAGATTAATACTTAAATTTAAAGTTCTAATAAAACTATGGCAAGGACAACCCTACTCCTATTTTTTTGTGTCATTTCACTCCAAATAGCCGCCCAAAATCTGACTGGACGCTGGATTGGAAGTTTTATTGCCAATGATGATGCATTCATTAATAATTATGCCTACCAAATTGAAATTAAGGAAAATAGTAGTCATCAAATTTCTGCCCAAACCATCACCCAAAAAGGGGATCAATTTTATGCAAGTGCATTTGCGAGGGGAAGCCATAGTACAAAAACCAACTTAGTTCAAATAGTTGAAACAAGTTTTGATCAAATTAAAATGGCCGACCAACTTCAAGCCTGCTTTATGACCAATTTCTTAACTTATAAAGTGATTGATGGACATGAGATATTGGAAGGAACTTATATGTCAACCTCTCTCAATGGGAAAAGGAATTGTGGTAGTGGAAAGATCTTTCTAGAAAAAAATGAAAATCTTTTAAGTTTCAAGAAAAATAATACAGGGAAGAAAGTGAAAGATGAAATTCAATTCACAAAAATAGACACCCAAAATT
This sequence comes from uncultured Sediminibacterium sp., assembly GCA_964560215.1. GTDB lineage: Bacteria > Bacteroidota > Bacteroidia > Chitinophagales > Chitinophagaceae > Sediminibacterium. The sequence continues at coordinate 2,481 of CAZLKW010000111.1, forward strand.
TCACAAATATCCCTTCAAATAAGTTGATTGTTTCAACCACTACAAAACCGAGTAAACCAATTTACAAATCTACCTCAGTAACGAAGACTACCCCTATTAATAACGGCAATAAAATAGCATCAAATTTAAATATTATTACAGAAAAGCAAGTTGGCAAATATCAATCAAATCCAACAACAGATATAGATACAGACGAAGTGATTGTTGAAAATGAAATTGACGCCACGAACACTGCTGTACCAAATTCCATTAATAAAAGGCCAATTAATTTACCGTGGGTTTTAGTTGGTAGAGAAAATAAATTAGTCAAAAAAATTATTACAAATAGCAAAAATATTAGCATAGACCTATTTGATAATGG
>CAZLKW010000112.1:0-2261 GCA_964560215.1 uncultured Sediminibacterium sp.
GTATACAAGATGAGAGAACTAGGATACCATTATGAGAGTATTGGTAGAGCCGAATCAAACAAAGCATAATTAGACTCTAATTAAAAGCAAGAAACAACAAGAAACAAAATGAGTCAAAAAAGAGTATTAATTACTGGAGCTGCTGGATTTTTAGGATCGCATTTATGTGATCGTTTTATCAAAGAGGGCTACTATGTAATAGCGATGGATAATTTGATCACAGGGGATTTAATGAATATCGAGCACTTGAGATCGAATCCTAATTTTGAATTCATCCATCATGATATCACGACGTTTATAGATATCAAAGGAGACTTAGATTATATTTTACATTTTGCATCACCAGCGAGTCCGATAGATTATTTAAAGATCCCTATTCAAACTTTGAAAGTAGGTGCGATGGGTACGCATAATTGTTTGGGCTTAGCGAAAGCAAAGGGTGCAAGAATATTAGTGGCAAGTACGAGTGAGGTTTATGGAGATCCATTGGTGCATCCACAAACCGAAGAATACTGGGGTAATGTAAATCCAGTAGGTCCAAGAGGGGTGTATGACGAAGCAAAACGTTATATGGAATCTATCACGATGGCTTACCATACATTCCATAATGTAGAGACAAGAATTATAAGAATATTCAATACTTATGGTCCAAGAATGCGCCTGAATGATGGCCGTGCATTACCAGCATTTATTGGTCAAGCATTGAGGGGCGAGGACATGACAGTTTTTGGAGATGGCTCACAAACAAGAAGCTTCTGCTATGTAGATGATTTAGTAGAAGGTATTTACCGATTATTATTAAGTGACTATGCTAGTCCTGTGAATATTGGGAATCCGAATGAAATAAGCTTAAAGGATTTTGCAGAAGAGGTGTTGAAGTTAACAGGCTCTACTGTGAAGATTGTTTACAAGGAATTACCTGTGGACGATCCTAAACAAAGACAACCAGATATTACGAAAGCAAGAACCATCTTAGGATGGGAACCAAAAGTAGATCGTGCAGAAGGTTTAAAGAAAACCTACGATTACTTTAAAGCATTACCACCAAGCGAGTGGACAAAATTGCCAAAGGAATTTATTTCAAAATAGATACGAACCATGTCGATACATAAAATACTTGTTACTGGAGCCAATGGACAATTGGGTTGGGAATTAAGTCAACTTGCAAAAGCCTATCCAGCATTTGAATTTGTATTAATGGATCGTAGTCAATTGGATTTATCACAACCTGACTCATTTGAACAAATTGTGCAAACTATTGCGCCAGATTGTATTATCAATACCGCAGCCTATACTGCAGTAGATAAATCAGAAACAGAAAAAGAATTGGCGTATACGGTGAATGCAGTTGCGGTAGAAAAAATAGCATGCATTTGTAAAGAACGCGCAATTCCATTTATTACGTATTCAACAGATTATGTTTTTAATGGAACAGCTACCGAACCTTATTTGACTGATACAATGATAGATCCTGTGAACTATTATGGATCAACAAAAGCGGCTGGAGAGTCATTGGCTATAGCTGCAAATGATCAGACAATTGTCATTCGAACATCATGGGTATTTAGTACGCATGGGAATAATTTCGTGAAAACGATGTTACGTTTAATGAAGGAAAGAGAAAGTTTAAATATAGTAGCGGATCAAAAAGGCAGACCTACTTATGCAAAGGATTTAGCTTTAGCCACAATGAAAATTGTTGAATCACTTAATGATGGAATGGCAATTGCAGGTATCTTTCATTACGCAAATTCTGGTGAGAACACTTGGTTTGATTTTGCGGCTAAAATAAAGCAAATTGCAGGCCTTTCTTGCGCCTTGAACCCAATTGATTCCGCTGCATTTCCAACGCCTGCCAAGCGCCCTAATTACTCGGTTTTAAATACCAATAAAATCGAATCCGTTTTATCTTCTCCAATTCGAAATTGGGAAGAAGCGTTAAAAGAATGCATGAATACTTTAGTATAAAAGGCCGGCACATTATTTAAAAATAATTGATAGCCTTTTACCCAATGTCTCTCCATTGACTTCGCTCAGCTCAGCTCAGTGCTCTTCGTTCAATACTTCACCTATGTACATGAAAAAGGCCTCAACTTTCGTTAAGGCCTTTTCTTTGGTTGCCTGACCTGGATTCGAACCAAGACAAACTGCACCAAAAACAGTCGTGCTACCGTTACACAATCAGGCAATCCTCTAGCCATTCTTAGAATGGAGTGCAAAAATAGGGGTAGACACAAAAACTTCCAAATTTTTGTTGGCTT
>CAZLKW010000113.1:0-2065 GCA_964560215.1 uncultured Sediminibacterium sp.
AATTAAAAACGGCCCCTATATTAGGAGCCGTTTCGTTTCATCCGATTGCTTGCTTAAAACTCAATTCAAAAACCTATTTTGAAATTCTTATGAATAGCCTTAGCTAGGTCATTTATTTTTTAATGATCAACTTTTCAGTTGCTCTTCTTACTTTCTTAGCACCAGATAAATAATCATTCGCTGCATCTCTGTAACCTAATGTTACTGCAACTGCACTGCGTAATCCTAATTCTTTTAATCCAAGTGCTTCATCCACTGCATCAGGGATAAATCCTTCCATTGGCGTTGCATCTACTTCTTCAGAAGCCGCAGCTACTAGTGTGAATCCTAAAGCGATGTAAGTTTGTTTAGCAGCCCAGATCTGCAATTGCTCTGCAGTTAAGTTCTTGATAGAACCGTTGATATAGCCAGCAAAATCTTTTAAGTTCTCTACTGGAACACCTCTTTCTTCTGCAATTTCTTGCATATACTCAGCCACTTCTTTTTCAGTAATGCTATTCCAAGTAGCAAAAATTACTAAGGCAGAAGATTCACCAACCTGAGGCTGATTGTAGAAATGAGGTTGTAATTTTTTTCTTGTTTCCTCATCTTCAATCACAATAATATTATAAGGCGTCAAACCAAAAGAGCTAGGTGCTAATTTAGTTGCTTCCAAAATTGTATTCAATTTAGCTTCTGGAATCTTGTTTCCGTTCATTCTCTTTACCGCGTAGCGCCATTTAAGTGCATCTAATAAACTCATAATCTGTCTTTTAATTTATAATTAGTAATACTTCAAGCCAATTTTCATTACCTCCTTGTTTGGAACCATAAAGCTCAATCCCTGAGGCTCGAATCAATGTTTGAACATCAAAGATAGACTATCTTATGATTTTTTCAAAAAATGATTTAGTTTGATTGCTTTATTAATTAACAAGGACTTTGTGAAATAGTTCAAAAAATGGCAAAAACAGCCCAAAAATGACTAATTTAACCTCATAATTGAATAAAATGAGACAAAAACAGACGTTTTTTACAATATTGCTCATACTGGTTGCGGCTTTGAATTTTAGTGTAAAAGCTCAAAAGTCGAAAACAGAACCGAGTATCAAGTCGACGATCCATAAAAGCCTAACCACTTCAAACCAGGATGAACCAGCAAACCTGATTATTATAACTACAGACGGACTAAGATGGCAGGAGGTATTTAATGGGATGGATTTTACATTAGCCAATAGTAAAAAATTCAATCACGGAGATAGCGCTTACTTATATAATAAATATGGTGCAGCTACTGTGACGGAAAGACAATCGAAACTTCTTCCCTTTATCACGCAAACCATGGGCAAAGAAGGACTCTTGTTTGGAAATCGTTTTAAAGAAAATAAAGTAGACGTTGCCAATCCTCATTGGTTTTCTTATCCTGGTTACAATGAAATATTTACGGGCTATCCAGACTCTGCAATCAACTCAAATAATTATCCTCCTAACCCACACGAAAATGTGTTGGCTTTTATTAATAAGCAAGAAGGGTATCAAAATAAAGTAATTGCTTTTGGTGCATGGGATGCCTACAATCGTATTCTAAATGAAGCTGCGTCAGGGTTTCCTGTGATCAATGGTTTTGAAAATTTATTGCCAATCCTAAAAGATCCTCAAACAAAAATGTTGGCAGATATGCTTAAGGATAGTTACAAACCATTTAAAGAAGCAGAATGTTTAGATGTATTTACACATACACAAGCAAAATATTATTTGGAAACCAAGCGTCCAAAAGTGATGTATATTAGTTATGGTGAGACAGATGAGTGGGCGCATGAAGGAAATTATTCGGCATATTTAGATGCAGCCAATCAAGTAGATACTTGGGTTGCGGGGTTATGGAATTGGGTGCAAAACACACCAGGTTATAAAGACAATACTTACTTATTAATCACCACCGATCATGGTCGTGGATTTGGCGAGGCTTGGACCGATCATGGCGCAGATGTGCAAGGCGCATCAAGTATCTGGTTTGGTTTAATGGGTCCAGACAATGAATCAAACCTGTCAAGTGTCGCAGAGGCGATGTATCCTATCTATGGAA
>CAZLKW010000114.1:0-1957 GCA_964560215.1 uncultured Sediminibacterium sp.
CTGCAAAAGATATTCGTGAAACATTTGCTCGTATGGCAATGAATGACGAAGAAACTGTGGCCTTGATTGCGGGTGGTCACACATTTGGTAAAACACATGGTGCCGCTGATCCAGGTAAATATGTAAGTAAAGAGCCTGCTGCTGCGAGTATCGAAGAGCAAGGTACAGGTTGGAAAAATACTTTTGGAACGGGTAATGCACAATATACCATTACTTCTGGTTTAGAAGGTGCATGGACAACTACCCCTACCAAATGGAGTAATAACTATTTTGAAAACTTATTCAAATTTGAATGGGAATTGGTAAAGAGCCCAGCAGGCGCACATCAGTGGAAACCTAAGGCCGGCGCAGGTGCTGGAACAGTGCCAGATGCACATGATCCATCTATCACGCATGCACCAACCATGTTGACAACAGATTTAGCGTTGATTTTAGATCCTGCATACGCACCTATCTCAAAAAGATTTTATGAAAATCCAGATCAATTTGCAGATGCATTTGCAAGAGCATGGTTTAAATTAACACACCGTGATATGGGGCCTCGTGCAAGATACGTTGGACCAGAAGTGCCTTCAGAAATTTTAATCTGGCAGGATCCAATTCCTGCAGTGGATTATAAATTAATTGAAGCGACAGAAATTGAAACTTTAAAGTCGAAAGTACTTGCTTCAGGGTTAACGGTTTCTGAATTAGTTGCAACAGCTTGGGCATCTGCTTCTACTTTCCGTGGATCAGATAAAAGAGGTGGAGCGAATGGTGCAAGAATACGTTTAGCACCACAAAAATATTGGGCTGCAAATAATCCAGCACAATTATCTAAAGTATTAGATGTATTAGAAGCCATTCAAAAAGATTTCAACGCCAATGCAACTGGTGGTAAACAAGTTTCATTAGCTGATTTAATAGTATTAGCAGGATGTGCAGCAGTTGAAAAAGCAGCGAAAGAGGGTGGAGTTACTGTTAAAGTTCCTTTTACACCAGGTAGAGCAGACGCTAGTCAAGAACATACAGATGTAGAATCATTTGGTGTGTTAGAACCTATCGCTGATGGTTTCCGTAACTATATCAAACCTAGAACACTTGTTTCTGCAGAAGAAATGTTGATAGACAAAGCACAATTATTAACCCTTACAGCGCCAGAAATGACCGTTTTATTTGGTGGTATGCGTGTGTTGAATATCAATTTCGATCAATCAAACCATGGTGTATTTACAAAAACGCCAGGTGTATTGACAAATGATTTCTTCGCAAACTTGATTGACTTTACAACTACGTGGAGTGCAATTGATCATTCTCAAAACGCATTCCAAGGTGTGGATAGAAAAACAGGAGCGGTTAAGTGGACTGGAACTAGAGTAGATTTGATCTTTGGTTCTAATTCAGAATTACGTGCATTAGCAGAAGTTTATGCATGTGATGATGCGAAAGAAAAATTCGTACACGATTTCGCTGCAGCTTGGAATAAAGTAATGCAATTAGATCGTTTTGATTTAGCATAGTCTATTTAAAAATGTAAAGCATAAAAAAGATGGCCTCTAAATGGCCATCTTTTTTTATTTATAGATAATATTATTGCAAGATTTAGATGTAAACATTTCGTTCCTATAATTCTTGTTTTTCGTAACAAAAAAATGATTATTTTGAAATACAATTAAACAGTGTACTATGAAAAAAATTACCAGTTTCATTTTATTAATAACGGCAACTTGCTTTGCTTCTTCAACCGTGATTGCACAAGAAAGTCCTTTAGAAGGTCGTTGGGATTTAACGGTAGATATGGGTGGAGGTCGAATGGCTCCGTCTTGGTTGGAAGTTAGACATTCGGGTGTAAAAAATTTATTCGGCAGATTCGTCTCGGATGGGGGAAGTGCAAGACCAGTTGCTCAGATTATCTTTAAAGAAGGAAAATTGAGTTTTACGATTCCGCCACAATGGGATAGAACAGAAAATAATTTAG
>CAZLKW010000115.1:0-1739 GCA_964560215.1 uncultured Sediminibacterium sp.
TCTTTTCCATAAGCACTCATACACATTACTTTCTTACCTTCTACATTTGCAGCCAAGGCATCCCAAATGAATTTACGACTTGAACCAAATGCAAAATCACGAACGTTTTCTGCATTGAATACCCAAGTTTTTTGAGTTGTTGCTTTTGTTTTTTCTGCTTGCTTTGCTTCTGCCAAAGTCACCACTTCAACTGGTTCAGAAGATGTTTGTGCTTTATTCCATCTAGCTAATTGAGCTGGGCTCAATACATTAGCATAGTTTTGACAAGCACCCGTTGCCATTACTACGTGGTCGCTAGGAACTGTGATTGCTACTTTGTAATTTCCAAAAGTTAAAGCAAACTCACCTCTACCAGTAAACTGGTGGTGTTGCCATCCTTGGAAATCTGAATACACAGCTAAACGAGGATACCATTGCGCCATCGTGAATAAGTGATTGCCGTCTTCAGGGAAAAATTCATAACCACCTCTTCCACCAACTGTCATTCTATCTGTGATCTTGTAATTCCAATCTACTTTGAAAGCAAATTTTTGACCAGGCTTTAAAGCAGTTGGTAATTCAATACGCATCATCGTCTTGTTAACGGTGTACTTTAATTTAGCACCTAAAAGATCGGTGATTTTTAAAATATTTACACCTAAACCATTGTCCTTTTTTTCTTCTTCTAATTTATCAATCATCGCAGGACTCATAGCTCTACCCATTGAACTCCCATCAGGGTAACCAGCATTTTTAGTTGTGCTATGCTCGTTCTCATCTAATTGCAACCAGATATAGGTTAATACATCAGGAGAATTGTTAAAATAAGTAATCGTTTCTGCACCAAGTAACATTAAATTCTTCTCGTCCAAGGTTGCTTTGATGTCATAGTCTGCTCTTTGTTGCCAATACTTTGGACCTGGAGCACCACTTGCCGTTCTGTATTCATTCGGCGTTGGTAAGATTGTACCCAATTGTTCAAACTTGTTACCATGATTTGAACCTGGATTGTTGCGAATATCTTGTGCCATCACTGTCAAAGCAGTCAAACACATGATTCCAAAAGACAATAATTTCTTCATTGCTGTTTCGTTTTCGATTTTTAAAGTGACCCTATTCGTTCTAAGATCATACGTAAAGATAAGGATATCGCAAGGATTGACCCATACCGCACATATAAATTTCTAGGTATTTTCAAGCCTGTGATAAGGGCATATGACAAGGCCAAAATCACCCCTACAATCAATATTTGCCCTATTTCAAGCCCAATATTAAAGGAAAACAGCGGCCCAAGCAAAGAGGCTTCTTTGCCTAGTAAGCTCTTTAAGTAATTACTAAAGCCTAAACCATGAATCAACCCAAAAAAGAGGGCCAATGAATAATGGGTCAGATTTTGCTGTTTAAATTCAAAATCCTTGACCCAGAAATTGGATAATGCAGTAATCAGGATGGTTACTGGAATCATTAATTCTATCCAATTCACTGAAATATCAATAATTGACAAGGTACTTAAAGCCAATGTCACTGAATGGCCAATGGTAAATGAAGTGACCAATACCAGTATTTTCTTCCAGTCTGACCATACATACCTAAGGGTCAACGCCAACACAAAAAGGATATGATCTACCCCTTCTAGATCTATAATATGTTTAAATCCTAGTCTTACGTACATCAATAGTTCGTCCATAAATGAATTTTTCTGGTGTTAAATTAATGAAGACCTTTGTATCCACAAAATAAACTACTATGGCTTGGATTGG
>CAZLKW010000116.1:0-1311 GCA_964560215.1 uncultured Sediminibacterium sp.
CAAAGATTATGTTTGATAATTATACAAACGATGAATTAATTTTTACGTTTGCAAATACTGGTAAGGAATTGCCCGAAACATTGGATTTTGTAAATGATTGTGACAAAGCCTGGAATCTTAATGTTGTTTGGATTGAGTACTGCCCTATCAATAAATTTAAGGTAGTTGACTATGAATCTGCAAATCGTAATGGTTTACCGTTTGAACAAGTTATAGACATAAAACAATATTTGCCAAACAGAGTAACCAGGTTTTGCACTACCGAATTAAAGATAAAGCCAATGTCATTGTATTTACAAAGTTTAGGACATAAGCATTGGGATGCTGCCGTTGGCATTAGAAGAGATGAACCTAACCGTTATCATAAAATGAAGAACAAGGTAAAAAAGGATAGATGGGATTATATTTTTCCATTATGGGACTGTCATGCTACTAAGGAAAAAGTTACAAAGTTTTGGAGCGAACAACCATTTGACCTTAAAATACCATCAGAGCATAGTAACTGCGACTTTTGTTTTCTAAAGGGAACAAAGAAAAAAGTAGCACAAGCACATTTAATGCCAGAGCGTTTACAATGGTGGATTGACATGGAAACAAAGATTGGTAAAAGGTTTCATTCTGACTTTCCTATGACAACTTTAAAGCAATTAGCATTAAACCCACAATTATTTGATGAACCAAATATAGATTGTTTTTGTGGTGATTAAAATATATAAAATTATGAAACAAACACCCAAAGAAAAAGCAAATGAATTAGTAGATAATTATTGGCTAATGGATAAAATAAACCCATTTTTATCTAAAGAACAGGCTAAACAATGTGCTTTGATTGCAGTCGATGAAATTTTAAATTCAGTGCCATTAGAACCAAACTTTGCTGATTGGGATGATTGTGGCGGAGAACATCGATATTTCTACGATGCTCAAAAAACACACGCACATCATTATTGGCAAGAAGTAAAAAAAGAAATTCAAAACCTATGACACCAAAAGAAAAAGCAAAAGAACTTTTTACGCATTACCACAACCTTATCCAGGACATTGGCGGTGAACTTGGACAGGAGATCCTTGTATCTATCCTGGCAAGGCACTGCGCTCTGTTTGCGGCAAGGGAGGTGCTAAAGGAAAAGTGGAACATTGATGTATTAGGCAGTTATGATGAGTATTATTATTGGGAAGAAGTTGAACACGAATTAGAAAATTATGAGGAATAGAGAAGAATACAACGCTTATATGAAAGCGTACCAACAGCGCAAACGTGACAACATGACCTTTGAGGAATGGAGAGCATTCAGAGACAAAAACAATGCC
>CAZLKW010000116.1:1321-1684 GCA_964560215.1 uncultured Sediminibacterium sp.
CAAAAGAGATTGGAACAAGTCCTACATTGTTTCATTACCCCAGATGCCTTCCACCGTCTGGGGTTTATTTTTTTTACAATAATGGCAAAAGAAATACAGTTAACACAAGGCAAGGTTGCGATAGTAGATGATGCTGATTTTGAAGAGTTAAATAAATTAAAATGGTTTGCCGATAAACAAGGTGATAATTACTATGCCGTTCGTAAATCACTACGCATAAATGGCAAATACATTAATCAAAAAATGCACAGGATAATTATTGGTGAAAAATTAGGTGTCCATACAGATCACATCAACGGAAACACATTGGACAATAGACGTATTAACCTACGGAATTGTACACACCAACAAAATATGTGGAAT